>JBGCDR010000435.1:0-24832 GCA_045105515.1 Oligoflexales bacterium | reverse complement strand
TCCCTTCGGGACTGGGCATGACCGGAGATTGTGAGAGATCTTCTGACGTCCCTTCGGGACTGGACATGACCAGAGATTGTGAGAGATCTTCTGACGTCCCTTCGGGACTGGGCATGACCGGAGATTGTGAGAGATCTTCTGACGTCCCTTCGGGACTGGTTATTATCCGCTTGGGAAGCACTGAATAAAGAGTTTCAAGGGATTTTTGCCGATATTCAAGAAAATACTGATGGGTCTTTTTTTGCTGGTTTAAGAAAGCTTTATGTACCTCTAAAATTCTATTATTGAGGTTTAAAGGCAGTTCGGATTTACCTAATACTTTAGACTCAGTCTTAAGTTCCTCCGTTCCTTTAAACAAGGAACTTGCTACGGCTTTTGACATCAAGGGAGGGAGATGAATTGCAGGCCAATGATACGGAATTTCAAGAGTTTCGCGGGAGTTAGCTTCTAGGGAAGCCTTGGGCAAAGTAGGAGCCTCTATACAACTCGTTGCTGGATCTTCACTCAAAGTACAAGCCCAAGTGTCCCCTAGCATATTTTCAATAGCAACTTTACAGACTCTTAATTGCTTAGGGTGTGAGAGGGTCCAAGCGTCACCACCAGGTTTTAATTTATGGTGAAGAGATAACACCGCACCTGCTACATGAATCAAAGCAGAAGCTGCATGAGAATGACCAAATTTCTCAGTCATACTAAACCCTTGATCGGGATTGAGCGAGTAATCAAGTAAGTCGGAATGTCTACCTAAACCTAAGCCCATCACTGCATGAACTTGATCGCCATCGGCAATAGCATCAGTGAAACGCTTGAGGACGAGCACTGCTCCCCCATCACAGCCTGCAAAGTTATTGGACTTGCAGAAACCCTCATGGATAGGATCATTTGCAAGATCAGCTGCAGCAACAAAAGCAGCATCCCATTCTCCCCTCCTTAGCTGTTCCAGAGCAATATCAAGGGCAACACCACCCGAATGTTCTTCTGCACTCACTGTATAACTTGGGCCACCAAAATCCTCTTGTTTGCTAAACCGATTTGCTATCATGCTTGGCATGCAGCCAAGAACTCCTTCTATTGACATATCACTGGCCACTCTTTCCTTAGAATTTCTTAACCAATCTTCATCTTGCTCAAGGCGTGTGGCCCAGTCGTCTAAGCGCAAATGAAACCCATAGCGACAAACGTTAGGATCTAGCCCCATTCCCACGACAACCCCAGTTTTACCAAGATTCAACTTGGCTATTTCTGCCCGCGCTTCCATGCAGAGCTCAAGAGCAAGCAGATGTTGACCTAAGGAAGATTCCAGATCACTAGCATTGAAATTGAGTTTGTCTGTTTTTAATTTGCATTTTTTTAAGTCTGAGTGATCTGGAGAATGGCCCTGAGAAAATAATGCTTCCACGAGGCTTGAAGTTTGCTCATAGCCCCCAATCTTCATTTTAACCGCCACTACAGCTACTGCTTCTGTTCGGAAAGAGGGTGTCAGTGTAGTCTTTTGGTATTTTTTTCCTTCTACTTTTACGGGCCTTTGGTATTCTTCAACTATCAAATGAGCATTATTTCCTCCAAATCCAAAAGCTGATAAACCAGCAAGCCGAGGCTTACTAGACTCCCAGGGTACCACTTTCCCCGGAAGCTCAAATGGGCTCCCTTCAAATTGAATCATAGGATTTTCGGTGAATGGCAGAGGGGGTATTTGAGCATTTTTAATTGCTTCGGTGATCCGAATTAAGCCGGCAATCCCAGAAGCTGAGATAAGGTGACCCAAGTTCCCTTTCAAAGACCCAAGAAATAAAGGATCTTTTCTCGACCCATAAACCTGCTTAAGGCTTTGAATTTCCGTTGCATCTCCGATAAGAGTACCGGTTCCATGGCACTCCACATATGTAACATGTTCAGGCTGACATGAGGCTTGCTCAAATGCTTGCCTCATTGCGCACGCTTGTCCTTGTGCTCGCGGAACTAAAAAGTCATGGCTCTGCCCATCATTGGAAATGCCTATTCCTTTGATAAGGCCAAAGATCTGACACCCACGGTTTTCAGCCTCTTGCAAATCCATAAGACAAACAAATCCAGCACCTTCTGCGGGCAATAAACCATCAGTATCCGTTTGAAACGGTTTGCAGTGGCCTTGCTTACTAAGAGCATTGATGCGAGATAGACCCATATGGAGAAACAAGTCGTCACTTTGGTGGACACCACCAACTAACACAAGCTTTGCTTGCTTATTTTGAATAAGATCACAGGCAGATTTAATGGCATATAGTGAACTGGCACAGGCAGCATCCACACTGAATGCCTGTCCCCCAAGACCTAAACTTGCCTTTGCTAGCAGGGCAGGAAAACGAGAGATTAAATGCTCACTAGCATCTCGTTGAACAAGGCCTAGCTTATTTAGCTGCTGATTAGATAAACCATTTTGAGCTAGCCACTGGCTCTCATAGAAACTAGAAAAAGAGCTGGTAGGAAAAGAGAAGTTTCCGAGTATCAGTGCGCAGTTTTTTTTATCTTCTTCCCGGTCCCCACCAGCCTCTTTCAAACTTTCCCATGCTGAATATAAGACCCATTTAAGCAAAGGATCCAAAGATACACCAGCAAATTTTTGCGGCATTGTAAAAACTTCTGGATCGAATAGATCTTCAAAACCATGAACATAAGACCCTAGCATATTTATTCGCTTTAAGCCTTGCTTCCTGCAGATCCTATCTAAATCTGCACGCCAATTTTCACTGTGGCAAGGTTCAAAAACAACCTTTGGATGAGTACTCAAGTTCCATAAACTTTGGGGGTCTAGTGCTCCAGGTAAAATACAAGAGCGTCCTACAATAGCAACTTCTCTCATATTTAAGCTCCTTCATTGCGAAAAGTGGAAACACCTTCAAATTTTGCAAATAATTGATCCGACTGGTCGAGGAAGTACATATCAGAACACGCCTGTCCTGCATCAACACTCCGACGTTTCAAAACACACCTAAAAGAACCCTTCTTGGGAACCCTAACAAAAGAGCGAACTTTCGAAATTTCCATCGGTAGGCTACTTACTCCCAAAACATGAGAAGACCAGAGAAGTGCTAGTTGTAAACCACCGTCATAGGCTGCTGCGTTGGTAGACCATTGATCGCTTTCCCAATGAGAATCCTCTTGTTCAGCACCCTTAGCTTGCACACCCTCCTTTTCAACTTGTCCTACAGCTTGTAAGACTTGAAAATCAGGACCATGAAAAAGTACATCGCCATAACCAGGCTTTGCATCAATATCTTGCTTGACAAAGCCAGACAGGTCCAAGGTTTTTGGAAACTCCAGCCCTTCTTTCGTCATTTCGATTTGAGCACTGTATAAGACCTCTCCTTCCAGGCTACAAACTTGGCTTTCAAATAAAATAAGAGCATCTGTTTTTTCAACACATTTAGCTTTAACGATAAAGCAGTCTCCGATTGTGGAAAAATTCTCAAGAATAATGCCTCTATGAACTTTGAGTTTGTCCAGGTTGTAAAACTGATAATCTTTTTGTAAAGGTTCTATCAAGCGATGAAACCATTCAATAACCATGACCAACGGAACCACAATTTTTCCATCTATCATGTAACTTTTTAGGAAAGGATGACTTTCAGAATCTAAGTACAAATTCATTCCAAGCTCTTCAACAGGAATAGAGCTCGAATGGTTGAGACCAAGAATAAGCTGAACCCCTGTCTCTTCTTCCATACTCATTTCATTTCTAAACCATCGAGCCCGTTGATATAGGGGAATTTGCTTAGTTCTCGATCCTTCATGAAGGCTCATAGTATCTGTTCCTATACTCTCATCCCAAGGTTCCCAGAGAATCACTTTAACCAAACAGCTGGGACCACGTTTTCTAGATTCTTTTAGGGCTATTTTATTGAGCACTTCATTTGCCATAGCATGATCAGCCAGTCCAGTGAATTGAAAATGGGAGTCTGCAAAGGTAAAGACACTAAGGAATTTAAAGGGATCGTCCTTAGTCAACTCAAGAAGGTTTACGAAACTTTTTACCTTGCTATCAAAAACACGGCGAAGCTCATCCAGGGAATTATCAGGAAGAATGGAGTCGAGCATAAGCCCTCCCCCATAAATCAAACCTTTAATGGGTCCCCATTTTTCTCGTATTTGCTCCAGATGATTGCTGATGGTTTTCCAATCTCTCCCCTCACAGCAAAGGTAGTGAACTTCTTGACCTTGCTCCTGCCACTTAGAGATATTTTCTCGAACCTCTCTTGCCTCTACTATCTCTTTCGCTGCCCTTGAAGCTTCTAGAGGAGCGAGTTTTCGACCCTCTCCTAATGCGTCATTAATTGCAGCTTCTCGCAGCAGCTGTACCTCTTTCACTCCTGTGGCCCACGTTGGGTCTGCTTGGAGCTTGCTCCTGCCAATCAGCACTAATTTAACTTTGCAGCCGCTTATAAAACTAGAGATTGCTTGACTTGTAATACCACAACTTCCTAATACTGCTAATACAAGGTCGCCAGTTTCTAACAAAGATTTACCATGTTTTTGCGACACAGGTTGAGCAGTTAAAACTTCTCTTACTTTGTTAGCTTGCAAACCTACTTCAAGCTGAGAGCCTCCGAAAGCCAGCTCATCAAACAAGAATTTGGCAATTTCCTGATAACTACTCATCCCTTGATTAATATCAATAGATTTTACAGACCAAGCAGCTTGTTGTTGCTGTAAAGACTTGCTAATGCCTGGCAAACCCGATAAATAACAGCGTATAGGATCATGTGCCTCAAAACCAAATCGGCCTCCTGTATCCTGAACAGTTATAAATGCTCCAGTTTCTCCGCCATAAACTGTAGCTGCATCCTTTGCTAAGGCAAAACATTCTTCGTTTACAGAAATTGCTTCATCGGGACTTGTAGCTGGCCGAAGACCGCCCAAAAAGATCACTGCCCTCGTATCCTCAGGCACACTCTTACCAAGTACAGCATTGATGCCTTTGCTCTTTAGCAAATCACAGAAAATCCAGCTGAGGCTTGTGCCACTTTCGCTAACAAGGACTTTATACTTATTCTTAGGCCACCACAAACCTAGCTGGGCCAAGCCACTGGCTTGCACAGGTATCATGGTAAGCACGTGCTTGAAAAAAACTGATGGCAAACTTCCAGGCTTATCTTCTAAAACGCCTTCGGAACACTTCTCATCTTTTAAAAGATAGGATTCAAAACCTTGATTTTGGAATTTTTTTTTTTCGCTTTCAAGCTCAACCGCTTTAGTGTCTGCCTTATTTTCAGATATTTTTTTTGCACTCCATAAGTACAAGACATCTCTCAGGTTCTTCACTTGATTGATTTTTTCTAAACTCATTCCAGATTTGAGAATAAGCTTGTCAGAAAGTGATGATAAGATATCTATCTTCTTTCCTGGGTCAATACCCAGATCATTCTCTAAATCTAGATTGAGGTCAAGCATAGCAAAAGGATAGCCCGTTTTTTCGGAAATATCTGAAAATATTTCAGCTTTCACAGCTTGCATTGCAGTAGTTTTCACTTCAATTGGAGTCTTCACATCGGATTTACTCGCTCCTTGAATAATAGAACCCTTGTCATCTTGCTTAAGCTTAAGCTGAAACTCAGACCCAGGTATCATTTCTTGAGCCAAATCTTCTGGCAATTCAACTTGGAATTCAGAAAATTTTTCTGCACTTTGGCCCATCTTTACCACGCCTCCTCTCCGCACAGGAGGTATCGGCAAGTCTTCGAAAAGAGAGGCCTCAAGGGCATTTCCCTGATGGTTTAAGTGAGTTTCATTGGAAGAAGAATCCTGTATTTCGCTTTCTTGTTCTCTAATTGGAACATTTGAGTCTGTATTAAATTGAAGCTCAAAACTATCTGCACTTCCACCAAGCTTATCTGAATTAAGTGTTTGCGTCACAGGCTGTTCACGGGTTTGCAAGAGGCTTGCTAATCCCCTAAAACTTTCCTCAGCACTTTTTAAATATGCCAAATGAGCTTCGCTCATAGATTTTTGGAAAGCTTCATGGGCATCTGCCGTTTGTTTTTGGACTTCTTTAAATGCCTCTAAAAAATCTGATGCTTGTACTGAAGATTCTTCAACGGGCTCTTCTTGCTTTGGCATGATTTTTTCCTTTGCAACGGATTGGTCGATACTCGGCTTAGATTGAGGTTTTTCCGGCGATACAGAATCTTTGTAAATGGGTTTTTCTATCACTTCTGCTGCCTTGGTATTGACCTCATTTGCTATTATTTCCCCTTTTTTGGACATCTCTGGCTTATTCGGAATTCGATAAGCTTCCCACAAGACCTCGGTGTTTATTTTAACCCCTTTGCTCAACAAAAGCCCGACGAGGTCCAAAAATTTAGCTAAGCCAGATTCTGAAGGAGAGCTATCTATCGCACAGGCAGTAAAGGGCCTCCCAACAAGGATCTTATCCAGCAACTTTGAAAGTGACTGCTTCGGTCCAATCTCCAAAAAAATATTACAGCCTTCTTGGTTCATAGCTTCTACCATGCTTTGAAAACGTATAGGGTGTGCAAGTTGTGATGCAAGTAAAGTGGGAATTTCAATAGGATCTTTGGGATAAGGGGATGCAAATCGGCCAGAATAAACTTTCATTTTTAAAGGACTAAAAGTGATGCTTTTTAAGGACTCCTCAAAAGCGGGTACCAGATCTGTTAGCATTGAGGAATGAAATCCAGCACCCACGGCTAAGAACTTCGAGACAATCCCTTTTTTATGAAGCTCCTGCTCCAATATCACCATGGCCTCTTTACTTCCAGCCATCACCTGACACTTTGGAGCATTATAGCTGGCAAAATAACAGTCTTGAAGGACCAGACCTTCCAAACAAATTTTGATGGCTTCTTCTGGTGCAAATACAGCAAGCATAGCTCCTGTTCCTCCAGCAGCCAGCTCAGACATAAATAAGCCCCTACTTTCGGCAATATGCATGACAGCCTTTGCATCTAAGGATCCTCCAGCATACAAGGCCATAAGCTCACCAAGGCTATGCCCACCTGCAGCATGAGCACTTACCCCTAAGCTTCGCAGAAAATCCATCATCGCCAAACTTAAGCTAGCTATTGCAGCTTGAGACCATTTGGAATCCCTCAAGTTTTCCGCACACAGAGATTCTTCATCTGAAGATAAATCTGAAAATACCTTGGGAAAAATCTTACCAATCAACTGTTCAGAATAAGCTTCTGGCAAACATGCCAACTGGTCCTGCCAAGAAGCAAAAAGTTTCGGGAGGTATATGGCCAGTTCGCGACCCATTTCACAGTATTGACTTCCTTGCCCGGAAAATAGCAAGCCGATTTTATGATCTTGATGCCCGTGGCCCAACCTAAGACCCTGGCAACCAGTATCCTCTGCGGAACCAGAAATAAGGCCTTTGATCGCTTTCCTAAGCTTTTCACTTAGCTCATTTAAATCCTTCGCTACAATTGCAATTCGGCTTGCATTACTCGGGTCAAATGCTTCTTGGCTCTCATAAGCAAACCAAGTAAGACCCTGCTCATCCATTTCTTTGAGCTCTGCAAGGCAAGCGTTTAGTTCTTCAATGAGTAGATCATCGTTTCTTGCACCCCATACCAATAGCTCGCATGGCCAGGATCTCAATAAGTTATTCTGATTTCCCAAAGAGCTTCCGTACTCCTCCATTGTGAGATAATAGTTATCCCCTTCGTTGCTAAAGGAACTTATGGACGCACGACGTTTTTCATGAAAATTATTAATAAACCAGGGACGAGCCTTTAATTTGCTATAAAAACCATCTTTATGGACAGTAAATGCTGAATCCGAACCCAAGTGATGACATGGAGGTAGCACTTGATGATGAAGGCTCATCAGAACCTTAAAGAATCCAGCAACACCTGAAGTATACGCCCCTCCCTGATAAGGTAACACTGATCCTAAAGTGTAGTAAGGCAGAGTACCTTGCTCAGAACATTCTGAATAGGCCTGCAGCAAAGCGTGGAATTCTGTCTTTTCACCAGCATTCTCACTTACTCTTTGGATCTCAAGCAAGCCTACTGAGCTTGGCTCGTAGCCTGCTTCGCGGTGAGCATTGCGCAAGGCATCATGATAAGTTTGGAACAAAATACCACTAGCCTTTTTGTTTTCACTTTTCGAAGTAAAACCTAGACCTTTAATGACTCCGTAGATAGCATCTTCATCTTTTTGTGCATCAGCTAGACGCTTAAACGCAAACATTCCCAAACCTTTTTCGTGGGTCAAATCAAAATTGTCATCGATGGTCGGGTAACTGCCTCGACCCTCAGAAAGCTTTGCTGCAGGATTGAGCGAAGACATCTGCATAATCTCATTCATGGTATTTATTCCACCACAAATCACTAAATCTGAGCTATTTAGCCTTAATTCTTGCACAGCCATAAAAATAGCAGCCAAGGAAGAATCATTAGCAGTATCAACAACACACTGTGAAGCTTTAAGGTTTAAACGCTCAGTTATTTGGCCTACTAATACGTTTCCAATAAATTCAGGAATCGAATTTTCTTGCCAAGCTGTATAATAACTTGAAATTAAATCACAGGCTTTTGTACTCTGTTCCGCAGTGATACCTGCTCTACTTAAACTGTGTTCCCATATTGGCCTTTGCAGTTTGGAGATCACTTGCTCAAAAAACTCTCGTGCAGAAGTAAATCCAAGAATCAAAGAAATTTTTGACCTATCACAACCCTTGATTTTTGGTCCATAACAATCTTCAAGAACTCGTTGTGCCACGGTCAAAGCAAGATTTTGCAGATTTTCGAAAAGATCTCTGTTTTCTGAGGTCAAAATTCCTTGTAAAGATTTTTTAGGACTAAAAACTTGGCCAAATTCAAGAGAAACTTTATTCTTATCAGCAAGAGAATTCCAATTGTTTTTCTCTTCTGAAAATAAATGCTCATCAGAAAGACTCGAATGGGCTGCTTGCCCTTGCAAGATATCCTTCCAAAATCCACATGCATCTATTGAATCAGGAAAGATAGCATCTATACCCACAATCGCTATTTGAGAGGATATATCTTGATTCATAGTTTTTCCTTCGATGAAAGTCATAGTAAAGAAAACTTCAATTTAATAATCGAGCAACGATATGTAAGTGCTATAATTTTTATGTGCTAGAATTGAGCATGAACAGGATTGGCAAGTTTGTCAACCATTAAGGAAAGCCTGGAGTAAACAGACTCAATGTAAAGATACTATAGTGAATCCTCAGAAATAAAGGCAGTTTCTGCTAGACCTTCAAGTAAAGTAGGCACGAAGGTCGAATTAAACTCTTCTGGGTACAGAGCTATAATTACATCCGTTTGCTGACTATCTCCAAAAACACTGATCCATTTATAATAGATCTGTCCTTTAATGCTTTGTCTAAAGAAATACATCTTGCCTTTGTCGCCTCGGTCTTTACTACGACTTGAAAGCAAGGTCATCCTCAGTTCCTTTGCTTTTGTTTCGTCGTAACTAAATTCAGAATCATATGGAGTAAAACTCGTCAAATGTACTACAAACACTTGGAGATAATTTGCAGAAACATATCTATCATCTAAAACCAGTGTTTCTTCAAAAGAAAATGGTCGGGCTACATACACATTGGCCTTACGATCAATCTTACGCTTACCAAATTCCAAAGCTTCAGGAAGCCTCAGCCTAGTAGCTTTAAAATCGGAACCGATTGAGAAGGTCGGTTTGGTTTTTTCTGCCAGCAACATCTTGGGAAATACAGACACTGAAAAAGCCAGCACATATATTAAGAGCATCTTCATAAATAATCCTCTAAAATTTAATATAAGCTCCTAGTACAATTCGGAATAAAGAAATATTAATGAAGCTCTAAGGCAGATATTGGTTATGAGCACAAAATTACCAAAACAAGACCCAATTATTTCTAAAACACTTTCAAGCTCTTACAGCTTTGTTTCCGAATTGCGATTAACTTGCAAAAATCAGGTAGTAATGTTTTTAGCAGCATCTATTCATAGCAAATATCCATTAAGAAAATTAATGCTTAGATCTCATGAACAATCTTCGCTAAGGAGCCTAGAAGAAGATTCCGATCAGAAATAAGTAATGGGAACTGGAACAAATACAATCCGTCATCTGAGAGGAGACTAGAGATGAATTTAAACCTTGTGACGATCGGACTTAGCGGTCGTCTAAACGGTGATAAGGTATATGATAGCAAGATCAACCTTATACCATTCGACAATTATGACCAATTTTTATCATGCCGCCTGAGCATCAGATCATTGAGCGGATTTCTTTGCCACTCAGATTGCGATCTTTCAATCGTAAACGAATTACGCAGAGCATACCCAAATGCCGCAATTTTGGTGGTTTGTGAAAATTTCGATAAAGATTATGCTGTTCGTGCTTTAAGTTCAGGCGCTTCAGATATAATTTTTTCAGATGTTGCTAGCCCAGAGACAGTTCAGAGGATCGCAACCAGAATATTCCAAATGAAATCGGAAGCTGACGCAAAACATACACACACTAAACTTGCTGAAGATAAGCAACTTGAACAACCTATCGCACCTGCTAGTTCCCTTTAGTAATATCCTAGAGCTGGAATTAGAGGAACATCATTTAATTCTTCAGCAGATTCCATCAATTTGCTTAGGGATTGAATAGTTTCTAGGTTCAATAAAATATTCAGGTTCGAAGAGCTTCGTTTAAAAAATCTGATTCCTACTTTGAGATCAACTTTATGACCCTAATCCAAACTTTAAAGGGAAGCTTGAACTCATAGTAGCATTAAGCTTCAAGCCACTATACACATCCAATATGATTCTCACTTCGTCTTCTGTGTAATATTTCTTATTCATACCTTCAATATTTCCGGAGTAAATGTCATTTAATTCAGCATTGTTCATAAATTCAAACAAAGTAAGCTCACCCTTTACAGCTTGGTAAAAATGAAACTTTCCAGAAGCGGTTTTTTCAATAACAACACTATGTGCTTCAATATACGTTTCCATCTGTTTCCAACTCTCAGATACTTCATCATACTCTTCGCTAATAACAATTTGTTCTTCGATGTCGACTTTTAGGACATAGGGACCTAAGTTTTCAAACCAAAGAAACATGTCGGAACATTTATAGCTTTTTTGCTCAAAATCAAGTGAATAGTGATCTTTTACAAGATTATAGACGAAGGCTGATTCCGACTTTGAAATGTCCAGTATATGGATAATGTCTCGTGAAACAGATCGTGAAACAGAGAGGGGAATAACTGGGGCAAGGAATGTTAAGCCCACTGGTTGTAGCTTACCTAGCAAGGCCTTATCGGGGGCGGAGAACTCTGCACCCTTTAAAACCTTATCCCAAGCGGAAGCTTGCCCGGATTGATTGGAAGTCTGCGCAAACCTTAATTGATTTCGAAAAGGTAAAATCCTACCATTTCTTTTGAGGTTTACTTTCGAAATAAGCGGAAATATAGAAGAAATTCTTATCCCAATCAAAGATGGCATGGCAAAGCATTCGCTACTAGCCAACACCAGCATAAAAAAAACATATGATCTCATCAGATACTCCTGACTACCTTGATTTTTAGTTGGTCGGAATCTATCCATTTAGAGCATAAAGGTCAAATCAAAAAATCTTAGCATGACTTAACTATCTAAAAATTTGACTTTTTTTGCCACACTTAAATTTTAGGTTGATTAAGAGAAAGGTAAATCAGTTTAAGGGGGTGTTGTTCTTTCTAGCCTATTTCTAGCATTTGCCATAGAATCTCGGTAATCTTTGGCATACTCTCTGAAAGTAACACCGATATCAGGATCCTCTTTAATCCTGATATCTGCAGTATTACCAACTGCAAATACAGAATCATAAGCAACCACTTCTCCAGGTACCTCTCCTGAAAAACCAACATGTGCAGGGGTATTTTCCCCAAATTGCACCTTTTTCTCAGGTGAAGATCGACTTAAGGCTCCTAGAACTTTACCTGAAGCAGCATTCATATCACCGACAATAATCCCCTCAAAATCTTGCCCCCTAAATTCTTCAGATTTCCATCTGGTAATCAGATTTTTTTGGTGTTCTGCAAGGTCCACTATCCTACCAAAATCAGCATGAGTATTGGTAAAAGTAAAAGTTTTACCGGTTTCCTTATCGCGTAGTAGCACCGAAGTAATATGTTTGTTAGCCTTATCGCCAGAGCCATAAGTGCTCGTCACTGGCTCGTCGAGGATATCATATTTATTTTTATCTACGAATATGACCCCATGATCTTGGAGTTCCGGATCAATATTATCGGTCACCACATCACGAGATTGGCGTGCAGAACTAGTGTCAATAACCTCAAAGTTGTGCCTAAGTCCAATTTGTTGCAAGTCCCCAACTTGAGCCTGGGTAACCTCTTGCAGACCAAGAAGATCGATTTTTCCTGCAGTGATTTGCTGATCAATAAATTTCATCTGGGCATCGTTGCGGATCATAGGAAGGTTAAATTGCTTGTCAAAATCTAAGACAAAGTCTCTTTGGCCCTCCACACGTTTAAGGTAGCGGGATGCTAGCTGAGCTCCAAGGCCTTGGGATGTTTGTAATCTATTATCATCAAAACCTTTTTTAAGCAGGTTCATTGAAGTCGCTTTAACTGCCAATCCATTACTAAACTGAACAATGGATGAAGCAGGGAGATGGTCTGAGGGCCAAGGCCATCTTTGTTGCAATTCCCAAAGATCTTCAGGCTTTAGCTTGGGGTTATCTAGGAAGTCCTTAAGCTTAGAAAAATTGTAATTATAGAGTTCACTTATCTTTGGATTCTCTACTTCCAGGTCTCTAAGCCGACCATTAAAATCTAAGACTCCTAGTTTATTAGCTCGGTATTCCCATAAGCGAAAAGCGTCATCCAAATCCACATCATTTGGAATTGTTTTTTTGAATTCTGCCATTCGTTGAACGAATCTTTTTGTGGCTGCTTCACTAGTTTCTCCTGGGACTCTTAAACCAGTTTTCTTTGCTTTGGAAAGGCGAGTATAAAAATCGGGAGACGCAAAGGTTTTTGCTATATCTTTTCTGGGAATTCTGCGGCTAGAAACCCTTGTAAAAGTTGCTACAGCTTTTCCAGCATTAGACAGTCCAAGAGAAGGAGAATTTTCTCTTTGGAGTGTCAAGTACACATAACCGTCATCCCTGACAAAAGGCTTTGAAAGCATCAGGAATTTGATCGTCAGCTGGCACAAGGACTATTGCGTCAACCAAATCATCAGCTGATCCTTCAGAATCATCTTCAGTAAGCTTAAATTGACTAAGAAGTCCCGACTCACCAACCAAAAGGTCTAGCTGGTCCTTCTCTTTGTTTTCCCCACCAGGTTTTGCTGCTGGGCTATTTGACTGTAATAATGGGGCTTCATCCTCTGGGTACTGGTCTATTTTGCGTTTGCAAGCTAGGCTAGCTGCTAAAATTAATATGAAAATACCAACATTTTTTTTAAAACTAAAACATCTGGCCATTTTTACTCATCTCTCTATGCTTACGGGTATCTTTTAAAGAACTTCGAGATTCTGAATCAGATATTCGGAAATTCTTCAAAAAAAATGACCTTTTTTTTATTGCTATTTAGTAATTTCAAAAACAGACCATATTATTCAAGCAGAATAGCAAGCACTCATTTCTCCTTTTTTTTTTTGAATAACGAGTATCGATCATTAAGCTCTAAGATATTTTTTTATGTTAAATCCTCCTTAAAGCCCTCTTTTTAAAACTTGCACTTTTTAGAAAGATAATTATATTAGTGCTTCGATAATTTGTATTAACCTGATGGTATGAAATGAAAAAAATTATAATTTTTCTATATTTGTTTTCTTTTAAACATGCTTTCGCAAGCGATGATTTTCTAATGTATTGCTGCTTAGATTTTGGTTCTGATTTATCCCGTGTAATCGATGAATTTAGAAACTCAGGTGATCTTAATCCAGATTTTTCCTTTGATATAGTAGTGAATACAGATAGCCAAGACTTACCAATTCATACTCTATATAAAAACATCATCAACTATGCTTCTCCGCTTTATGGATCAGTCATTCCTGAAAAAGTGGTTGTCAAAGAAATATTTAAAATAATGTCTAACAACCAAATGAGATTCTTAAGATATGAGCAAATTGATAATCAGTTTAAAGAACTTTCATCTGCCGATGCCTTGTCAAAAATCGCTTTTGACCTTAATTTTTTCTATAAAAATTCACCGTCAGCTTGATCCAGCCTATAAGTTTGATCGTAATTAATCATTTATTATGGCGATTGCTTAATTCATATAATTCACAATTATTAAACCATTCTACTCTACCTAAGCAATATAATGCTTCATTGTCGGTCATTGAGTGATATTTTAGACTTGATTAGTTCATTCCCAAACTTCGTAACTGGAGTTAAAATCGCGCGCAACAGGTATTTTGATAATCCAGAGTTATAAATTAAATGCTCAATTAAGGTATAGTAGAGCATATATTTCAATATTGAATAATGAACGATACAGGAAACGTCATGAAGCCTATTTTTTCTACTCTTATACTATTTTTTAGCTACGGACTATTTTCTGACAGGCTTGCAGCCAAGGAAAGTATAAACCTTACATTTATGTTTACTAGTGGTATGCAAAGACAGGTTTATCATGAAATTGGTAAAAAATTCGAGCTAGAATATCCTGAATTTGAACTTAAAATCAAAGCTTTAGAACAGGAAGAATATAAGGCAAAAGCTAATGACCTGCTTTCTAACAATGAGAATTATAGTGATATATTTTTTTGGTTTGCGGGAAACAAGCTACGATACTTTTCCTCCAAAAATTTGATCCATGACATCAGCCCTTTATGGACAAAATATCAATGGAAAAAATCATTTGGCCAGAATTTTGAAAGTGTCGTCAGCTATTCAGGGCGTCAGTACGCCCTTCCCATTCATGTATATCACTGGGGTATGTACTACCGAAAATCGATTTTTAAAGATTTTGACCTCACTCCACCCGAAAACTGGGCCCAGTTGATGGAAATCTGCGAAAAATTGTCAGGAAAAGGCAAAGATGCCATTGCACCTTTCGCATTGGGCTCAAAAAATGGCTGGCCGCTAGCTGGATGGTTTGATTATCTAAATATGCGTTTAAATGGCGGAAAATTTCATCAAAGTATCTTAGAGGGGACAAGCTCATTTAGTGATCCTAGAGTTAAACGAACTCTGTCACACTTAAAACATATTCACGATCATGGATACTTCTTAAAGCAGCATTCTGAATTGGATTGGAACGAAGCTCTCCCATTTTTTTATAGAAAGAAAGCTGCCATGATGCTTATGGGAAATTTTTGGACAGCCCAAATTCCCAAAGAATTTAAGGACGACATTGGATTTTTTCAGTTTCCATCATTAAACAAAGTGCAAAAGAAAAAATATGAAGATGCTCCCACAGATGTTTTGGTGATTCCTCAAAACGCTAAAAATAAAAAGGGTGCCTCTTTATTTTTAGCATTCGTAGCCCGTCCTGCTAATCAAACTCAATTAAATATTAAAATTGGTATGCTGCCTCCGAATATACAATCATCGACTGCAGATGATTACTTCCTTAGACAAGGACAAAAAATACTGTCTAGTTCTGAAGGCATTTTACAATTTTTTGATCGAGATGCTGACCCCAAATTTTCTAGCAAAGCAATGTCATTATTACAGCACTACTTAAAAAACAATGAAAAACCTGAGAGCATTATGAAAAAACTAGTAAATTTACAGGAAAGCTCAAGTTCAGACTAGCCCTAGCTTTGAATCATTCTAATCCCTAATATTATACTATAAATTTATCTAAATGTTTACTTCATAAACATATGGAAATGAGGTATATAAATTCTTTTTGCGATTTCCCCAAAACTTGTGCCAGTTAAGGGTAAGGTCAAAAAAAATTCCATCCTGTTGACTATGAGGTTAAGTTGAAACTCTTTCAACTAGTGATTACAACTCACATACTTATGCATATTTTTGCATCTACTACTGCCTATGCTCGCTCCGAAGCAAAACAAAATCAGCTTCTGAGTCAGGCCTGGTCAGCAAAGAGATATCAGCTCTTCATCATCAACTGGACCCCAAACAACTCCATAGTCAAGCATACCAAGTGGTGGTTTATAGAACGACTACTTGGTAGAAGATATGTACATTCTAGCTTAGTCATTGCTAAAGTACCCCCACTGCACACCGAAGCAAAAATGGATCTTAGTCCAGAAGGCAAAATTTTAATGGGACCTTCACAATTTCACTACTTTAGTTTTCCTGATGGCAATCGCATCAATGCTTACGTCCCAGATGGGACCAAACAACGTAAAGTCTTGTTTGAGGCAATTAGAATCACTGAACTGATAAGCGACAATCAGCTCAGTGATTTTTTCCATGCTCTCGAACATCGAGGTTACTACCTCCCTCCAAAATGGCGCAAGCCTTACAAAAGTGATGACCTTGTGGAACAGTTTAAGGCAATAACGGGCGACCAGTATAAGGCGATCAAAAGAGAATGGAAGTCTTTAGGAATTTTTGGACAAGCTACTATCCTACCCTCAATAGAGGAGTTGCTTGCACCTTACTCTATCAGTTTACCAAGCGACGATATAAAACTTGTTGATGAATATATCCAGGTCGTAAGAAAACTTCCTAAATACCGGGAACGCTACAATATGCACAATAACAATTGTGTGCATTCGATTTACTTTGCTCTATCGCAACTTTACCCACCCGAAAAACTCAAAACTCTCGGTAAGCAAGAAAATCTTTCTTCGCAAACTCTCATCAGGCGTCTAAAAAAAATGTTCCCTGGATCCACCATGATGCGGGCTTCTAAGGTTAAACATGGATGGCAATTGTCAGAAGTAGATCACTTCATTGGGCAAGGCTACAGGCCCTACCTTTGGGGTGGCCTGGTACTAGCTACAGTCTCAGTGGCTTTGATGCCCGCAGCCTTAAGATTAAGATGATTCTTACTGCAAAGGTCCCTCGAAACGCTATCTAAGGGGCACAACAATCCATACAGCCGGTCATACCGAGCGAAAGTCGAGGGATCTCAAGCAATTGTAGGGAATCTGTAGGGAATCTCACCGTTTTCAGTCGAGATGACAAAAGCTTTACGATAACAAAGTTGCTGAATTGCATCCCCTAGATAGCCCTAATTGAAGTGAGGTTAGGGAATCTCTTCAGGAAGAAGAGCAAGTGTCAGATTAATTGAGGGCAGCAGCTAAAACTTTATCACATCCAACAGCAAAAAATTTCTTATTATCTTTTATTTTCTTGCATGAGTATAATGCTGCAAGGAATTTTGCCTCTCCTGCAACTAAATGAACTCCACCATCCTTCTTACTGCTATCAGAAAGGCCAAAATTAATGAACGCAGCACCTAACAATGCTACAGACAAGCCAAGATAGATTGAAGTACGAACATAGCCGCTGAATCTGCCTTTTCCAGGTCCATAAGCGCTGGCACCTGGTACTTTTCCAAACTCAACTGCAGCCCCTTTGGGTGCTGTAACAGGTTTAATAGAACCAGGGAGATCATTAGAAGCAAATAATTTTCCGTTATCGTCTATATTGAAGGCAGACCATGGTTTATTTACCTCATCGATACTGGTTAAGAGCCCTCTTGACTCCTTCATATCAGTTTTAAAGGTATTATTTTCTGCCAAAGCGTCAAGTAATTTTCGATGATCCTTATTTGCCACACCTGTGTCCCACTCCTGTTTCTTTGCAAGAACTTTACTATAATCACCATTATATTTCGCCGCATTTTCTTGATTCGTACTCCATTTTTCATAATTACTTCTGAGTTGTTCCTGTGTGCCACGAAAGCCTGCTGCGTCATCAGTCGATACGAACAATGGAGGTTTACTAGAAATTTCAACCACCTCTGAAGGAGCTTTTCCCTCTCTAATATCTGCCTCAGCATAAATAGTAGTTTTTGAAAAAAATTCTTCCAAGTCATTCCAGGCTTCGGGTGTGACCGTCATTTTCCCTCTGGTTATCGCAAGATCATTATTTAATAATATTAGTTCTTTTCTGTTGCTAAGCTCTGCGACCTGAGCATCTCGAACATCTCCATCAGAGCCAGATAAATTTAAGCTATTGAGTTTGTCAATCTGTGTATCGAAGTGATCAATAGTTCTTTTCCCGAAGTCAATTTCCTCTGGCTCTTTCAAAGGAGCTGCAGGTGTAAATGCTCGGTCTACTCTTGTTCGCACCTCAGAGTTTGAATTGTAAACATAGGCAGAAGCTGCAGCTGACCCGCCAATCACCATGAATGCAACGCCCCAATTCTGAGCAGTACTCAGACCCTTTTTGCTTGGAGTAGGAGCTGGTTCTGGCTCCTCTTCTACAGGCTGCTCAGCAATAGACGGCTCTATCTGGGTTTGGCTTCCATCTTCATGATTAACAAAGCAAGTGCCATTGTTTTCCTTATCTTCACTGCTAACATCAGGGACCCATTCTGTGTTACCTCCAATGGTTTCTGACAGAGTTTCACCCCTCAGCTTACACTGATCTCTTTTGGTCGGAGTTTCAGCAACTTCTGGTTCTTCCGTTTCAGTCGGTTCTTCCGCTACAGGCTCTGGCACAGGATCTGGCTCAACCGGAGGAATCACAGCTACTGGATCAGTAACCACGGGAGGTGGCGTTTGAGTAACATACTCATCGAATTCATCTTCAGGCACCTCTGCTTCGCATTCTTCAGCAGTATTAGCAAGTGCCAATCCAGATTTAGAGCTTTTTTTCTCTTCAGCAAAGGAAACAGCTGTTACAATTTCATCCAGGTTGAGAACGCATTCGGATATGAATGCTCCTGGGCCCATCGCTACAAGGCCATAGAGTGACTTAAGCATAGTATCGCTTGAGTTTTTTGCTGCTTCTAAATTTTTTTCACTTGTTAGTTTATTATAAGCACTCTGACATTTACTCTTAATCGCATCATCGATAAGTCCCAAACGATCTTCCACCGATGATTTACGAATATGTTGGTTATCATCTCGCGATACTTTTGCTTGCCCACAGTAGTATACGGTATCTCTGTAGGCAACTCGTTGATAGGTTTGACCTTGCTTCACCCTTTTGCCACCTGCGCCTATACAAGCCCAGGCCTCTATTTTTAAAGCACCATCTGGAATATTGGAGTCAATGTTAAGCCCACTGAAGGTAAGTCCGGTAAAGCACTCTTCATTAGTGGAACTAGGTTGGCAAGTAGCTCGTGTTACCCCTTTGTAAGAGGCAGCATATTTACTTACCTTTGAACTTTTATGCCCCCTATAGATGTACAGGTCAGGAGTTGCACTCCCTGAAGCAGATGAAATATAGATTTTTTCACTATTTCCAATAGAAGGCTCTTGAACAAATACCTTACTAACTCGCAATTGTGATGCAGAAACAGCTGGTAAACTTTTGGCATTAGATAACGCTAGGGGATTTTCACAAGCATCTCCATCCCCAGGTGTTAACTCTCCTGGAGGAGCTGCTGCGGGAGAACTCTTCTTCTTTGTCTTGCAGGAACTTACTACCATGCTAAGACCAACGAGGGCGGTCAAGATAAGAAAATTCAGGTATCTCATTATTTCTCCTTTATTTACAGCATACTAGTCTTAGCTATTCGGTCATATGCTTGGTTTATCGGAGTTGAGATATGGTTCTTGAGTTTTTTTGTGGTGACGTTTAGTCTAAGCACCATTGAATATTGCTCAGATTCCAGTTGCATTCAAAGATCCCAAGGGCTTAATACCCCTAGATTTGATGCTACTGAGTCCACATGGGGACGGGAAATTTATTAAACAGGATCGTTATCATTTGCTGGAGTATTTTCGCTGTTGTTGCCATTCCCACATATATGCTTATAGAGGCAACAGCCACCAACAAGGGCACATGCTACGATGGCACCCGGCAGAACGTAGCTCGTATAATTTGGACCATCTTCACTTTGAGCGCCTGGAAAACTACTTGGAAATTTGGTCGGAGAATTAGTAGGAAAGTTAAAAATATCCTCATCGGACTCGTCAGAGCTTGGAGGCAAGGCAGGTTTGGATGTTGGTGCTGGATTTTTTAGATCGCTCCAATCATCAGGATCTAACGATATAGCTCCGAATTCAGTTTCTTGACAATTTTGCCCAGAGCAAATGCTATTAGCAAAAGGCAAGTCGTTACTATCCCCCACTAAATTAAAGCCACTAGAACCAGAACCATCATTAAGACTGCCTGAGGTAAAGTATTCAAGCTTGTAGGTATTACCAAATTCAGAACTAAACTCAGCAAATCCATTCTCAGCTATATTAAGGGTCTTACCAGAAATGGCGTGTTTCAAAAATCCAGAATAAGTACACGAACCCTCACATTTTCGAAAACCCCATTTAGCGCTATCATAGCACTGGGTAGCCAAACTAACCCATCTCTTATCACCGCCTGTCTCGCCTAGATAACCATCAATATTAGGAGATTTAATGCAATGGGGAGCAACATGCCAAATACAGTTATCCTCTGAAGGACTAGGCTCTGTTTTCATAACATAGTGTTCTACATTGTCATCAAAATGCGAAACACATAAATATTCTCGATTACTAAGCTTAATTGCTGCAGTAATAGTATTACTTGTATCTTCTGAACAAGGTGTGATTCCTAAGTTATTCTGAACTTGGACCGCATACTTTTCAAATATATTTTCATCATAGGACCCACCGGCATCATACAATCCACCCATATATTCTGCTCCGAATCTACTTAAACTCTCTCCATAGTGCACAAACTGATGGGTGTGGACAAGTTCATGTACCAATGAAGCCATAAAATCTTCGCGATCGTAATTAGATTCTTTTCCCGAAAAGAAAATATCATAACCCATGGTTTGAGCTTCTGATTCCACCCAATAAATCCGATGGGTACCTCCAAATGCTTCTATTTTGTCAAGCATGGTAACATCGAAATATAGTTTTACCCGTTCGAGCTCAAGATCGGGAAAATGACATGAAAGGGCTGCTTTTTCAAGTAAGGTCAAGCGACGGTACCCATTAGCTCTATTCAACAGCTCATTGTGAGCTGAAGGAAAATTTCTACCAATTTCTTCAAATGCATCACGGGTCAAACCTTCAACGGCTCCAATAATATTTTCGCAAAATCGTTCAATATTGCACTGAGCATCGGTGGAATAAGATATTTCCACTCCTAGAAAATTGACTTTTCGGATGGTATTGCTATTGCAAGTGCCTATTCCACAACCTGCAAAAGAGTGATTCATAAATACTAAAAAACTTAGTATTGCTGGCAAAAACACTGTAACTAGCTTCATCAAAAAAATTCCTTCTTAAACTTTTGAAAAGATTCGAGGCTAAAAAGAAGGAAGGATTAGCAAACATTTTAGGGTTTTTCTACTATCAAATTCTAATGGATTGGAAACGCGGTATTTTTTTATTCATAGCAATTTATCATGGAGAATTATTGAAATTCCTTAGCAAATTACGTATCTTTTAATTTAGTAAGGATATTTACATCTTGACATCAGAATGCCTTGAAATATATCTGAGTCTTATCACTAGCTTGTTTTTAAAAACGAGTATCTGCTACCCCCGAATAAAAAAGAGATCCAATGGCGTTAAATAATAATTTCATTTTTAGATCACAAATACCTCTAATTCCCTCAATAATATTGTTGATAAGTTTAAGCGTAAGTTCAATTTCAATCAGCACCTTTGGTATGACCATAGTTCAGCCCAAAACTGAGGCTAAACTAGAACTTAAAAGACCAAAAAATTCTTATGGTTTAAAGTCTAAAAAAAGAAATTATCTCTTATTTTTAGCTCTAGGATATGGTTTTGGTACCTACCATTCATTTCGGTGCTATTCGAATCCATTGTCAAATGGAAACGAATTCCTAGTTCCAGGACTAACAAACAAATCAAATTTTATTCGTGGGCATCAAAATATCTCGACGACAGTGGGACGAGCAGGAAAAGAAATAAATTTCATTGAAAATCAAAACATCATTTGGAGCCCATACAATATTTCTATTCAAGAAAACCACGATATGCCAGCTCATTACCTAAGGCAACTGCATCATGAACGCTACTTACCAGTTAAATCTCAACAATTAAGCGACGATCAAGGAACGGTCGGTATCGGAGCAAATGGCATCACATTTTTAGTGATAGACAGAATGTCAGAAGAATTGACGATAGCAAAATTTACAAGAGAAGAATTAAAAGACAGTGAAAAAGCAAAGGCAATAAATCACATTCGCCAGGAATTCAAATATAGCAAAAAATGGCAGAAGGTTACTAGTTACGGCTTAAATGTGAAATTACAAGACAACGTTATTTACAAAAAATTTATTTATGGAAAACAGCTATCTTATTGGCTAAAGTCCAAAAAAAGAGAAATTTTTTCTGATAGCTTTCATAGACAAAAACTCCTAGAATTCTATGAGAATATGTTTAATCAACATAAACAAATCATGGACCTGCAATATAACAACTTAGTATTCGACGAATTAAAACAAGACTGGGTTATCATCGATGCAGGGGATGTGCTAGAGTTTAGCACTATGGAAGAGGCCCTCGAGGTGTACCTCAAAAACTACCGTAACAAGTATACCCATCGTATTAGGTTTTATGGCAATGAAACTAAAAAACAAGAATACTATGATAGTATTGATGAATTTGCCCAAGTAGTCAAAAATTATTGTTTAGAAAAAAAAGAAGCAAGAGAAAATAAAATCTAGCCTGAATGATCTAAATTCCAAAACATCTCTTCTAAGTCCTTGGACCTATTTTTCTTAAAAATATAAAATATATCATTCCAAACAGATGTAGTTGGAATGATATCATCCTCTTTTATATTTTCCTTATCAAGCTCATCAGGTAGGTGCAAGACTCTAGGGTCTGTGATTCTTTTCCTAACAGCATCTGCTGTTACCGTAATATCCCATCCATGCCAAGGGTCTCGTAAACGTACAGTCTGAAAATTATTCGATATCTCATCTATAATGATAAAGTGGGAGCCAATGTACCTATCAGCAATGCCAATAATGAGGGAACCGTGTTTTGTTAGCAATTTTTTCAAATGAAACAAACCAGAGATATTCCTCTGCTTGTCGTAGCTAATGGTAGAAACCTCCAAGGGCAAACCATTTGCATCCATTATTTGGACTACGTCATCATGAGATAAAGACCTTCCGCCAAAATGAATTTTGGGATATTTACCTTTATCTCCACTAAACATATCCGCAACGCCAGTAGGGCAAGCCTCTTTTCCCTGCTGCTGCACTACATACTTGCCATTTTCATTGATATTAGGACTGTCTATATTACCAGAGTGCACCAAATGGACATGCAAAATTTCAGAGTCAGTAAATAAATCTCCCTCAGAACTTAAATCTCCCTCCAAATTCTCACAGAAACTTTCAAAAATAATCGTATCCATACAATTTGGCGTTGGATAGGTTCTAAATAAAGGCTTGGAAAATGCCAAGGATGCAAGGACTAATCCCTGTAAGCTAATTAATATTCTTTTCATAAAGCCCCCAAGACCTCATCAATTAGAGCTCGTTTAGAAGCATCTAACACCAACATTCTATTTTTTACAAATAGATATTCACTCGACTTCAAGTATTCACGAACTCCTTGAATTTGTGCATCAGTAAATTTTAGATCAGGTACATAAACCTGAACTTCCGCCAAAATATCCTGATTAGACCTACTAAAGAATTGCTCAACATGGTAGGGTATGTTTTGATTTTTTATATACAGATCTTTGGAATTTTTAGTACCTCTATTCATAATATAATGATATAAAGACAGTTTTTTTGTATCTGTAATTTTTACCGGTAAAGCGTTCCAAATGAAACTAACTCCAAGACTCCAAATATCAGAAGCTTCCAGTTCCTCATAGGTGAGTGACCTTTTTAAGCGAGGATCTTGATTTAGAAGTGCAGGATTGTGGCGCACGACCACATGCTGATCAACTGTAAGAGGAGTTCCTCGTACCCCCGTATAAAATGGAGTTTTCGTTCTAGCAAGTAAATCAGGAAAACTCTCTCCGATCAAAACTGTCGACAAATCAAAGTCAGTGATTGCAGCATTCGAATCAATTTTACTTTGAACAAGAAAATTTTCCGGTTTTAAATCTCTATGAACGATTTTATAAAATTTTGTGTTTACTTGAATAGGTTCATGTAAAAACTTGATAGCTTCGGCCATAGTACGATTCTGTTTATGCAGAGCTATAAGATCAAAACCCCCACTGACTGGATAGGCAGCCGAATAAAAGGGAGTCATTTTTTGACTGATTGATCTTGCCCCTGTTGCTTCCAGATAAAAAGGTTGGGGTGTCATGGACCTTCCGAATGAATTCCCAAGCTGATTTTCATGAGCTAGGATAGACATGATGGGTGATTCATTAGCCAAATATTCAGCATGCTTAAGTCTTTTTGACTCTTTTACCGAGCGAAAAACAAATGTCTGTCCTTCTAAGCCTTTGACTGGTAGTTTAGAAAATACTACAAAGTTTGTAGAACCAGCACCTTCGACCTTTTTTGACTGAGTCACAAAAGAAGCTCTCACATCTTCAGCAATCGAAGCAACTTTCCTAAATATTTCTTGAGCTTGTTCAAGCTTGACGGTTCCCGTTGAAACAACCGAAATATCATCTGGAACATCTTCAGGAATTGTCCTTAAGACACTTCTTCTTGAGGGAATAGGATTTGCCGCATATTCTGGATCTAATTCCCTAGATAGTGTCTGGTCGGAAACTAAATTCTTGCCTTTGCAACTCAGTTTTTTTTATCGCGGTTGAAATTAATTTTAAAAACTCTTCTTATTTTCCAGTGATAAGTGAAAAATACCATATTTTCGGCAATTAAATATCTTC
>JBGCDR010000434.1:0-7004 GCA_045105515.1 Oligoflexales bacterium | reverse complement strand
CCTGATAAAGATACTCCCTACTTTCTCGAGCTGTTGAGCAATGCAAGGATTCAAAAGAAATGGGTTTTTGCAAATGGAGCAGATTTTGATCTTAAGGATGAACTAAAGCAAAGAGGGTATCTGTGGGAACGACAAAAGAGGGTATGGAAAAAATGCGTGCCTCTGGAGAGTATGGAAGAGGAGGAATTTTTAGCTCAGCATTCACTTGGTGGAAAAGCAAGTTCTGAACCTATTTTACTTCATGATCTTTTTAAAACTGAAAACTCCGGTATTTCTTAATTAATCTGCCTTGTAAATTTCAAGTCACTTCCATTACTTAGTGTAGGCTAGGATATTTTGTTCCTTCAAATTTACCTCATTTTTAATTCTCGAACTTGGGTGCCATTAATTCCCGATTTCAAATGAAAAATAGAAGCCATAATTTTAAATCCCTATTTTTTTTGGCTCTGAATCGTGATGCTTAAATTTAAGCAAGATGTTTTCTTCTTGAATTTGATTCATAATCGGCATAAATAGTAGTTGTCTTGATAGGGGAGTTGCTGCATTTTTTATAGGAACATCATGAATATCTTAAAAACTTTTTGGTTTATAATGCTATTGTTTCTTAATTCATTTGCTTTTAGCAATCCAGATGATCTCCAAGAGAGGATTACTTTTTTAGAAACCGAACTTGAAAGATCTGAGGTGCAAAAAAAGGTTGCTTTTTGTACAAATTGTATCTCTTCAGCTTGGAATGTTATTAAAAATAGCAAGAACGATTCAATTATTAAAGCTGTACTGCAAGGAGTTGAAGGTTGCATTGACTCAGGATTTTTAGATAAGAGGAAAGTTAAAAATGAAGCAAAGAATATGCTGGAATATGCATTGAAAAATAAGCATTCATATGAAGTACTAAGTTTGATACATAGTTTTAATAATGCAGAAAAATTACCTTTAAACTATCTTGCGGCAGCTGTGGATAGTGACCTCGATCAAAATTTCATCGATAAGATATTTGATTTTTCGGTTTATCTTATCTTATCCAATAAAGAGACAAGTACATGGAAAGAAGGTAGTTTTTTAAAACGTAGGAATGGCTTTTGCTATGAACTATTATTGTTTTATTGTTGGTCGAACGTTTCACCTAAGATTTACAAGATAAAAGGTAAAAAAGTTAAGACTATTTGTAGTGCCTGTAAAAATAAAAAAACTTTTAAACTCCCATTTAAGAATATAGAAATTGCAAAGAGGAAAATAGAGGTGCCTAATACAAATTTAACTGAATTATTTGATAAAAATAGTGACAAAACAAATAAGATCCTTCTAAGTCGCGAGCATATAGTTAATTTTATTGGAGCCGAACAAAACTATAGCTTACTAATGATCTATGCAGTCTACGGAAACTCTCCTAAATCTTTAGCAGTAATCTACAAGCATTCTGATCCCCACGCGCAAAATAGTGAAGGATTATCAGCCTTTCAATTGGCTCTTCTATACAATAATAATCCAGATATGCTTAAAGCATTTATTGAGCTAGAAGCCTGTAATCGCTCTGGAGAAAACCTTGTACGTTCTTTTCCTGAGGATTTTAATTTGCACTCTGGTAGCACTAGACTTGGATCTAAAGATCCTAAATATTTTCTGAGATTAAACAATCAGCATGAGATAGCCAATTTCATTGACTCTAAGCTTAGTCAAGTCGATGATGATCAGATTAATAAATTATCTGTGATAGGTGATGAAACCAAGGAAGAGCAGCTAGAAAAGATTGATATGGTGAATTATCTCTAAAATATTCCTGTATGAGTAATTTCTTGTGAATCTTTTATCAAGTGCTAATTCTGAACTTTCTGAAATACCATTAATTTTTTGATCCATAATTATTTATTGAAATTATACTGATCAAGTAAATTTTACTATAAAAAAATTAAACCATAATGTACTTAGGGAGTCGCTAGCTTTGTTAAGCAATTAACCTCGATGAAATATGGGATTTTTTTATGCAAATAGTTATTGGATGGATCATTTGCATGATTTTTAGCTGTCAGTTATTAGCTTCGGAAAGTCAGATCCTCAATCCAAATAAAATGAAGATAAGTGATAATTATACGAACTGGTATGGAATAGATTCAGAGGGAAAAATCATCAAATCAAAATTTACTTATCGCTATTACAACTTGGAATACAAGAAAGACGAAAACTCTTATTTTAATATATTAAGGGTTGCTAATCGTCAAAGAGAGACTCTCAATAGAGTTATTATGGCCGCAATTGACAATAATGAGTGTTTGAAGTTTGATGTCGCAATGTCAGCGATAAATAAAGATGAACAAGTTAAGTCGATACTTCCCGTAGCCTGTAATGAAATTGATGCAATTGAGTATCTGGAAATTAAGCCTACAAGAAATATTCTTGAGATTCAAAGGGAAAATATTTCTTCAAGTTTTAGATTCAAAAACAAAGTAAAATATAAGCTTTATTATAGCCGGAAAGAAGATGAGACCTTTAAAAAAAATACTTCTAAAAAAGATGGAGAGGGAATGAATCTTAAGTTTCCTCTCTGTAGCTTTGGACCTGAAGTGCTCCCGCAAGTGTTGCAAATAGTCAATTCTTTTGAAGAAGGGGCTTCTATAAGATTTTTTCAGTCGCAATTAAAAAATGGTAAAATATACAAAAATAGAGTTTGCGATGCCCTAAAGTTGATAAAAAAATCCGATAAAAAAAATATTGAACCTCAAAAGATAATTATTGAAGATTAAGATCTATAATTTAAATTACTCAATAATTTGGTCTTGAATTGGAAAATCTATGATTAATTTTTTAGTTTGTTTAATACTAGTAGAAGCAACTTTTGTATTTTGTTTAGGTTCAGATGCTTTAGCAGTTTCTTTTATTTATATTTCAAATAAAAACGTCAGAGAAATTAGAAAATCCATCAATAGTGACACAAGGGAATGTGGGTTTGTGCATAGGGAAAATAAAAAAGGTAGAACTCCATTATTTTACGCAGTGAAATATGGATCATATGAAGATGTGCAATATTTGATTGACAATGAAGCGGAACTCAATATTAAAGATCTAGGCGGGAAATCTATTGCTAGCTTAAGCATTGAAAGAATGGATGATGATTTAATCAAGTTTCTATTCATGAATGGTTTGGAATTTAAATTTTTGGATCCTTTGCTTAAACAAGCTATTGACAATATTCGTGGTAAAAAAAGAGCCAAGAAAATATTATCGACTTTGTCTATCATTTATGTGATAAAAAAGATATTTTTATTTGACAATCAGCATATTTCAAGTTCTATCAATTCAAGAAACAGAGAGCTCAGCTCCCAAACATGTGTTTCATGTAGTGACAATGTGTCTCTTGATAGGGATATTTCGACTGAAGTAGCACTTTGTCAGCAATGTTCCAATATATATTTGAATTATGCTTTGAATAATGTTGGATTAGAACAAATATCTTACCCAGTAACGGATGTAAATTCAGGACTTTATAAAAAAGAAATATGCCCCGAATTTCTTCTTGACTTGGGAGCTGATCATTTAGATTTTTTTAGATATTTAAGAGGATATATTACAAGAAAGCTCAACGGTAAAGCAAAGTGGAAATTTTGTCATGGTCATGATTGTCTGAACGGGCTTGAGGTGGAAAATTTTAAAAAAGGCAAGTGCCTTGATTGTGACATTTGTGGATTTAAAGGGTGCTTAAATTGTGGTATGGTCCATGCAAGTGATGATTGTGAAACAGCAGTTCTTGCATATTCGGGAATTAAAAGCTGTCCTGGTTGTGGCACTTTTTACCAAAAAATGAGTGGATGCAATCTGATCAGTTGTCCAAGTTGTTATATAAGTTGGACCTGGAATGACCGAGTAATAAGAAATTCTCACTACAATGATGGTGCTCATATTACTCCATATCAATATATGTCTGGAAATTTGGAAAAAATTAGAAAGTATGGTGATGTGGATGGTTTTTTCAATGCTAGGAAATGAATTTGGCGGAGTACCAAAATACATTCAGGCTAGAGAGAAGGGCATTGTCGTCATATTAATCTAAACGTATCATTGGATGTTTTGAAACAGGATATCTTTTCATTTATTAAGGATATTGAAGAAAATATAGTAAAATTAAAACGTAGATTCAATTGAACAAGATCTGCGAGCAAAATCTGTGAAAAAATTACCTTTTTTAGTTTTGTCTTTAATGATTGTATTTTTCTTTTCTAAGCAAACTCTTGCCCAGGATAAAAGTTCAGCTCCAAAATCTCAGATTGACGATGACAATGGTGAAGCCACGATTCAAAAAGGCAGCCTGACCACAGAGCCCATTCATCCAGCCTGGGCTCTTCCCCTCGTGCCAGGTTCTTTTCTAGTTCCTGGTTTAGCTCATTACATTCGTGGGGAGCAAACGATTGCGAGGCGATTTTTTCGTAGTGGTTTTGGATCCATTATTATGGCTTTAACCGGAGGTATTGTTCTTGGTTTAACGGGAGCTGCTGATGCGGTGATTCTTCCTACAGTTCCTTTGGTGCTTTTAGGCGCAACTTCATGGTTTAGCCTTTCGTTTGCAGACGTTGTTGGCTCCACCTTATTCAAACCTCAACTGGAAGGCTACAATAATAATTTTAATTTGGATTTAGAGGTCTTTTATCGATATAGAAGAATTGATGATTACTTCTTCGATACAAATTCTTATCATCAAGTTGGCGCTGCTTATTGGTTTGACAATAATGTTGTGCAACTAACTTTGGAACGGAGTACTGAAGGTAAAATTGCTAGCTATGATTTAGACTTTGGTTTGAAGATTGTAAATTATTATGATTCTCATAAGAGAGAGGGCTTATATGTTCATATTTCCTACTCTCACGAAGATAATCTTGTTGGCTATTACTCTGTAGATACGATCCAATATAAAGCTAAGTCTATTCTTAATCTAGCTGCATTAGGACCGCATTTAAGTCGTATGGAAATCTCGCAAGAAGTAGGTATTCAGCAGCATTTTGTTACTTACCATACACCAAATTTTGATGGTATTGAAAGCAGCACAGGACTTGTCGGCGGGTTTAATTTGAGCTGGATGGTTTCCAATTGGCTTAAACCGGCTGTAGGATATCTTCATGAAAGAGATTCATCGATTAGTACCTTAACTAGTGGTTTTGTCGGAGTATATTACCTAGAGTTAAAAGCCTCCCTTGCTGATCGTTATCTTATTTCATCACGCGGATACTTGGGAAATTCAAGAGTATTTGAAATAGCCATCGAGTCTAGTATTTAAAAATCAAGGAATCTAAGATGATTGTTTTCTTGCTTTCAATAATTTTAATCTTGACTTCCTGCTCTGATTTCAAGGATAAGCGTTCGAATATAGATCAAAATATCGGAAATATAGAAACCCGAGATTTTCTTTTTTCGACTGAAAATGGGATCTTGAATATTGTCAGTGCCGATCAAAATTCTCTTGAGGCGAGAGCTGGATCCCCAGAATTTTCGGCTGCAGTGTTGAATAAGTCAGCAGAAATTATGGAATTTCAATTCACAATTTCAAATATTTTATCAGATCTTGGAATTAAAGTAGACGATACAGTAATCAATGAACTTGAGCAACTCCAGGGAAAAAAAACTTGGCAAGTGAGTATACCGGTTAATTCTACTATTAAGATAGAAACTCTTGAACATCCAGCAGAGTCTTTCGAATTCTTGGCTTTTGGTGATATCCAAAATGGGATTGAAAATTTTGACGAAGTTATAACAGTTCTGAATCAACAAGAAAATATAGACTTTATCTTATTCTTGGGTGACTTAACCATGAATTCAGATGTGGAAGAATTTAAAAAAATAGAGGAAGCATTTGCAAAGATTTCATTCCCTATCTATTCGACTCCAGGAAATCACGATGTACGAAGTGCCAACCGATATCATAACTACTTTGGAAAATCTAGTTACTCGTGGGATTATAAAGGCACTAGATTTACGAGCATAGATTCTGCTTCATGGACTTTAAGTAAATCCTCTTGGGAACTGTATAAAACCTGGCTGCAGCAGGCTAAAAATCAAACTCATATTGTTTTTTCCCATATTGCTCCCACAGAGCCATTTGGATTAAGAGGAGGTCATTGGCGTTCAAGGAGGGAAGCCAATGCATTTATTGCTGAGTCTTCGCGAGCAGGTGTAGACGCTATGTTTTATGGACATTTACACACACTAGATATTTACAGCCTGGCAGGAATTCCAGTTTATATTTCGGGAGGAGGAGGTGCGTTTCAGGAATATTTTGATGGTATAGAACGTCATTTCCTTAAGGTAAATGTGCACCCTAGCAATTCTCAAATAGGGGTTAACATAGTCAGAGTAGATTGAAGATAAATAAATCGATTCCTATTGAAAAATTTCAAAATCGCACTTCCACCTGTTTGGCTTTAGGCATACTCATTTTTGGTGCTTCAAAAATTTCATCAGATAGGATATCCAACCAGGTCATACCTTTGGTGGAGGGAGCAGAAATGAATGGAGTTTCCCAGGGATGCTCTAGGATGGCCTTCCATCCGACATGAACCTTAAATGCTAAAACCATCCCATTCGCTAAGGTGTTATCAATCCTCTGGTAGCGATAAACGTCTTCTTCTTGCTCCCAAGAGAGGCCACCGAAACGATCGAGGGAGTTACGCAATTTGATAAACAGTTCCTGATCCGCAAATTCTTTAGCTGCCCATAAACCGAAAAGACTGGCTAAGCGTGAAGGTCCTCCGGTAGGGGTTTCTGAAACATAGGCAAAGTTTAAAATCTCATGGGTGAATGTTTCTTTCCAAACTTGGTAAAGCTTCTCATGATAGGCAGCGTCGAAGTATCTGAGCATCACCATCGCCCAGGCATTAGTATATGCTGGCAAGACGAAGATTAAGCTCCCATTAACACCTACTTTCCATGTATAATCACTGAAACCGCAAAAGATATGATGTAAAAACAGAAAAAACCGCCATATAATATATATGTAATATCAACATGCTATGATTAAACGATGG
>JBGCDR010000433.1:0-35814 GCA_045105515.1 Oligoflexales bacterium | reverse complement strand
GAGAATCCGCACTTTTACTGATTGGATAACCTTTTTTGTGCATCTCTTTAACTCGTTTGATCATAGCCTCACTTTTCATGTTTGACTGCTGCTTCTATGTTAGGCAGCAGTACATTCCTGGGATGCCAGGGTGGGTCAATTAAGTCATGACTGCCTGGGTCAGGTCATACGCGACTGGGTAGGTCACTTTTGTGCGACTGAGTGTGTCAGTTTAAAGGTGATCGAGCAGTCCTTGGGAATTCTCATCATAATTTGATATTACTCATAATGTTGTTGTAATGTATTTTTACTAATGAAAGGAAGAATTAATGTTGTTGTGTAAAGGATTAAAATTAGCTTTTTTTGGATTTTTACTAGCATTTACAGCAAACATGGCGCATGGACAAGCTCACGATCTAAGCCAGCTTCTTGAAGCTTGGACTGAAGTGAACAAAAGTGAAAGCTGGTCTGAACATCTCGAAGTACACCCAATGGAGATCGAAAATGAAGGTAACTTTTTTGCTGAACAAATAGCTACCGAAATTACCCAACTCCCCTTGTATGAGATATCTAATTTTTCCTATGAAATAATAGTTGATCAAGTTCGCAAAAAAATTATCGACAAACTATTTTCAGGCAACACAAAAATTCCAAGTTTTTGTGAGGCATTCTCCTCCACCTTGAATAAACTCAATAAGATTGATATGAATAATATTCCGGAGAAAGAAAAAATAGAAAAGAAAGTTATTTCAAGCTGCAAAAACCAAATAAACCAGCTACTCGGTGGGATTTTCCATGCTAACCCAAAAACCTACACCTTTCTACATCTTCAAAAAGAGGGAAACACCTCAAGGGGATCTCATACGGTCTATATTGCTTCGCTTGTTGAACCGAAGCATTATCTAAAATACACTTTTAGACTTTAACTTATCCAGACTGAATTATTTTGCGAACTTTCCTTTGCCCGTGATAAAATCCGAGAGTTTTTGCCATTTACCAGCGATTCCTACATAGTTCATTTCTAGAATTTGTTTCTTTCTTGTTTTAGTCATGAACTCAGTTTTTATTTTACCCAGATCTTCATGCAACTTTTCTGCTATTGCAATTACGTCTCGATATTCATCGTAGAGTGGATTTATCTTTTTTGTATCCGCATTTTCAGTCAATTTATAGCCAAAAGGATTATTTTTGGCTTTAACAAAATATTTGTCTTTAAGTTGCTGAAAGCCCAAACTGTAATGACTATATAGATCGAGAAATTGCTGAATATTTTCATCTTGCAGTAGTCTCTCAAGAAAGAAATAGTAATCTTCGAGAACTTGCCGCTGGATTTCTTGATCAATGCTTGCAGTTTTTAGTTTTTCTTCCAGTAATTTCTTTTCGCCAAGCCACTCTTCTGCCACAACTGCGTAGAGAGTTTCAGCGTCGAACAAACTCATCGCCGGCAGGAATTTCTCGCCTAATTCATTGACTTGGATTGCGTACCTCTCGATTAAAGTTTGCACAGCTAAAAGTTCGTTTTGGGTATCATCGTATTCAGCATCATAGTAGGTGTACCCCTCTACTTTCTTGTGAGACCTTCTTTTCTTTTGGAGGTCTGAGGACGCCTTCTGCAATTTTTGACTATGCGCTACAGATGCACCGGAACAGATCTGAGAAATGAATGATAGTGGCACGAAAACTAAGCACAGGCTGATTATTAATATGCTGATATTTTTGATGTAACTCATTTCTTTTTCCCCATAATAAACTCCTCCATGAGGATAAATTAAGAGAATTTTCTACCTAACTATCTTTATGCTTAGCTCATGAACATGCTCCGATTCAAGACTATTTTAACAAATAACTCAGTTTAGTTGTTAGCAGGCTCATGAAATTTGCCACCAAATGGCCTATTACTACGCTGGCATAGAATCAGCTACGAAAGGCTTAGCAAACTAAGAGCATGCCAAAAAGAGAAGTTTCTATTGAATCATTGACTCTAGTTCTGTCCACCTACTGTAGAGCAATTCTACTCGCTTTTGCGCATCGTTAAGTGAATCATACAGCTCTTGCATCTTTTGCGAATCTTTTAAGTTAGCTGGGTCATCACATTCAGCTTTCACATTCTCTAGTTGCTGTTCTGCTTTCAATATTTCCTCTTCCATTAAATCGTATTCACGCTGTTCTTTGTAAGAGAACTTCTTTTTTACCTTCTTAGAAGATCTTTTCTTTGCGCTCTCTTCTTCTGCAAAAGAGCCAGCTTTGTCCTTTTTATCATTTTTATTTGCAATCATTCTGAGATAATCTTGCCACTGCTCAATACTCGCAAACTCTATGAGATTACCGGTCCCATCAAACCCTAAAAATCGGTCACACAAGCGTTTCAACATATAACGATCGTGTGAGATCATCAACAAAGCACCATTAAACTCCAACAAACTGTCCTCTAGAATTTCAATAGTAGCTATGTCTAAATCATTACTGGGCTCATCTAGTAAAAGCACATCCGCCTGTTTTAGCATTAGACGTGCAATGAGAATCCTCGCTTGCTCGCCGCCAGAAAGCTTTTCCACAACCGTATCCAAACGATCTGGTTTAAAACCAAAACGCTTAGCCCAGCTATTAATATGTATCGATCTTTTTTGAAAGATCACTTGATCTGAATGTTCCCAAAGTGCCTGTCGTAGGGTTTTTTCCTTAGGGAGACTTTCACGAGTTTGTTCGAAAAAAACTATTTTCAACTGATCTGCAAACTCAATTAGGCCACTTTGGTTCTTTAGTTGTGAAGTTAGAAGCTTAAAAAAGCTGGACTTACCAACCCCATTCAATCCGAGAATTCCGATCCGAGATCCCGATGTAATTGTAGTTGTAAGCTTATTTATTATAGGTTTATCTTCGTATGAGAATTTTAGTTCTTTTATGTCTATTAATTTTTTTGTTTTTCTGCCAGTTGCAGAAAATTCAATATCTGTTCGGAGTTTTTGAGAACTTTGCCTTACCTGACTTAGCTCATCCTTAAGCTTATGAGCTGCATCTATTCGATACTTTGCTTTTGTTCCTCTTGCTTTGGGTCCTCTTTTAAGCCAAGCGTCTTCTCGTCTAACCTTATTTGCTAAACTTTCTTGATAGCTCAAACGGGATTCTAGATATGCTTGCTTGCGTTCAAGATGCTCTTCATATGCGCCACTTGTAACCATCATCCCCCCTTCCACCTGGGGGTCGAGGTCAATAATTTTTTGTGCGACGTTACTAAGTAAATACCGATCATGGCTGATCATCAACCAAGTAAAAGTCGAAGTCTTCAAGAAAGATTCAAGCCAAACAATTCCTTCCCAGTCAAGGTGATTAGTAGGTTCATCAAAAAAGATAAGATCAGGCTTACCCAAGCTTGACTGCCCTATCGCAAGCCTCTTTTTCCATCCACCAGATAATTCGCAAATTTTTTGCTGAAAATTTATAAAACCAAGTTGAGACAATAAGACAGAGGCGGAAATCATCGCTTCTTCAGAGGTATCACCATGCCTTATCGCTGCTTCTATAGTTGATCCAAGGATACTTTCACTTTCATTAAACTGAGGATCTTGAGCAACATAAGCAAGCTTGCTTCCACTTTTCAGAGTAACTCGTCCAGAATCTGCTTCTTCAAGACCAGCTAATATAGATACTAAAGTACTTTTTCCAGCTCCATTGGCTCCTACGATCCCCACTTTTTCTCCATTACCAACACTAAAAGATAGCCGGGAAAAGAGAGGGTTATTGCCAAAAGATTTCGATATTTCATGACATCCAATTAAAATGTCCATCAGCTAAAATCCTTTAATTACATGCACAAAAAACTTTAACAGCAAGCTAAGCACCTAATATCTTAGCTTGCCCAATACTTTCACAGATTAAGGTTATTTTAAAACCGCTTGCTTTGGAAGGTCAGATCTAGTATGATTGCCCATCAAACTGTCGCCCCTCAAAAGGTAAATATATAGTAATCGCTAAGTTAAAGAAATAATTATGAAAGAATTGAATTCACAGACTGCGCCAAAAACTTATACAGTGCAGGTATCTAGCCCTCAACAACGAGAATTTAATGATAAAAAGCTCTCCTTTCAAGACTTACCTCATGAATGGTTAGAGGGCTTGAAAAAAAACGGGATCATGTCTCCAACTCCTATTCAAGAGTCCACTTTTTATCCTATTTGTGACGGATTAGATGTTTTAGCGCAATCCTTGACAGGATCTGGTAAAACATTAGCTTTTTCACTGCCTCTAGCAATTGCATTAAATAAAGCTAAAAAGAAACCAAAAAATGCTAGGCCTTTTGGGTTGATTCTTACTCCAACGAGAGAATTAGCAGACCAAATTACCAAGGTTTTTAAAACCATGCTCAGCCCAAGCAAAATGCAAGTGGTCACCATAATCGGTGGAGTTTCGTACACTAAGCAAGAGCAAGCCCTTAAACGACCTGTCGATATTGTAGTGGGTACCCCAGGACGTATTGCAGATCTACTAAAAAAGCAGATGCTATCCCTTAAAGACCTTAAAACATTCGTACTCGATGAAGTAGATCAAATGCTCGACATTGGGTTTGCCAAAGAATTGAAACTGATCCAAGATCATCTCCCAGAAAAAACCCAGACACTTTTCTTTTCAGCTACTCTTAACCGAGAAGCTAGTCGTTTGGCAAACAACCTGTTAGATGACCCTTTACAGGTAAAAATCAAAGCGGCAAATGATACTCCTAAAAGCATTGAACATGGTTACCTGAAAGTTAAATCAAACAATAAATTAAGCGCACTTGTAAGCTGCCTGGTTTACTATAATCCTAGCCAAGCTATCATCTTCTGTGAAACCAAGAAGGAGTGTGCTGACGTAGCCTACACATTGAGCCAGAAAGGCTTTAGCGTCTCTCAGCTCAACAGTGATCTAAATCAGTATGAACGCCAGTTGGCTATGAAGCAATTTAAACAGGGACAGCTGCAATTTTTGATTGCAACAAATGTAGCTGCAAGAGGTATCGATATCCAAGAACTTCCTTTGGTCGTTAACTACACGCCTCCTAAAGATCGTGAAAGCTACACTCATAGGGTAGGTAGAACTGGACGAGCTGGAGCAACTGGAAAAGCCTGGACCTTGGTAAGCCCCAATGAATTTCACTGGTTCCAAAGACTTACCAAAATGGTAAAAGCTGAGCCGAAGTTAATTACCCTACCGAAGGGAGAGGTTTTCCTGCAAACAATCGTAGACCGAGAGCTTGCTAAACTAAATCTCACCGAACTTCCCAGGGGCATCAACACTGATGAATTAACCATGATCGAGCGATCTCTTAGTGAGCTAGACCCTGAACAGATTCGCTCTTTCTTAATGCAGATTATTGCGAAAAGCGTGCATAAGTTTGGAATCACCGACCCAAGTAAATTTCATTGGGATGCACCGTCTACGACGAAACCAAGACTTCGAAATGTTAAACGATTTGATAAACGTGGTGAAAAATCTTTTGGATACGGGCAATCTAGACGTCGAGGAAACTCTTCTGGACGCTCCAACTCTTCTCCGAAAAAACGTTCTTCTGTACCACAGAAGCGTAAAGCCTAGGACCTTTTCACACAAACCTAAGAAAATAAGAATCTCAACACTTCGTACGAACCTCTAAGAGCAATGAATTGTTCTTGTTCACCACCCATATCTGGGTGGCACTCCATTGACTTTTGTAAAAACATTCTGCGAAGTCCTATTGCCCCAAGATTGAAAAGTTCCTGTTGGTCTTGCAAACCAAATACATCTAGGGATTTTTTAACATCTTCATTCTCTACATTTTTATAAGCCCTCATTCGAGACCAAAACTTCCCAATAAAATTATCCAGGTCTGCTTCGTTATAAAGATAAAAATTTTCAGGATCAGAATAAAATTGATACATAGTAGCTTGCCTAGTCCGTTGCTTTTTCGGAGATTTTAACCACCAAGTTTCATTAGCATGTAATTTGCAGAAAACAGTATCAGCTTTTTCACCACACTCCGTAAGCATCTCACTATCAAAGGCTCTACAATAACCTACTCGTTGCAGTTTTGCATGCACTCCGACTGCTGAAAATCCTAGAATTGGCAAATAAACTGGAGCTAAGGATTCAAGCTTTTGATTTAAATATGTTGAGTATTCAAGCTCCTTCAATTTTGTTAGCAAAAAAAATTGTTTCGTGCCGGCAATATCTGTTAGAAGACCTTCGGCCTGGATTTTAGAGAAAAAAAAGTTCATCCAAGTTATATGGAATCGTAAACAAAAAGTGAGCGCATACCAATCTTTTACCCGCTGACTACCAATAGCTTTTACAAAGTCTGAACCAAAGGAACTCCTAAGCAGGCCTAATTCGCAAAAGCGTACACCGTTTGGCTGATTATTCATAACGGATGCACTGTGTTCATGAAGGCTTCTTTCACTTAGATCACCAACTACTTTGTCTATAAAAGCTCTATAATTAAACTCCTCAATTAAACATTCAAACATTTCAAAGCTCCTGGGAATGCATCAAGAGTTATTTTAACAAATTAAAAAAAATACCTAGGTATGACTAGGAAAGATTATCCCACTTTATGGCTTATGATTAATATGGAGGGAGTTTTGAATAGATTAGTTCATATCATAATAAAATAAAAAAATTCTCAATGAGCTCAGAAGTTTATTTCAGAATACTAAGACTTTAAATTATAGGATTCCTTAACCATTCTTTCCAGCTCCTGCTTAGGATTTTCAACAACAGCTGGTCCCAAGCTAAAGTTATTTTGCCCAGTATTTTGATGAATCAACTTAAGTCCGTGCTCAAAACTCATAAGAATTTGCTCACATATGGTGCTGACTCTATCGCCTGATTCAACCATTCTCTGACATATGAGTTTACAAGCAGCATGATCAAACTTGATAGTCATTCCATGCTTGCTAGTAAAAGCAGATTCATATACCCGTATTTCATTTACTTCCTTACGGTGCTTGAAGTCTTCATGAAGGAGGATATGATGGAGCTTCTTCTTGGGGTTTCTAACTAAATCTGCGTCAACCTTTAGTTCAGCGATCTCTGTTGAAGGTAGTTCAAATTTATATGGACGAAAAATCTGCTCGCAAATAGTCATTAGAGACCTTGCTCCAGTCTGTTCTAAGGACGCTCTCTTAGCAAGCTCCCGTAGAGCATCATCTTCGAATATTAAATCAATCCCATAGGAGCGGAATGCATGTACATATTGATTTAATATTGATCCTTCTGAGTTTTTCAGAATCCCATAAAGTTTATCTTCGTCTAAACGACTACATGCGACCCTTACAGGAAGACGCCCAATGAATTCAGGTTCGAATCCATATTTAATATAATCCTGTGTTTGCGCACTATGCAAAAGCTCAAACTTATCGTATTTTTCGTGGACTTCTTGTTGACCAAAACCAATTGCTACACTTTTTTCCCGTTTTGCAACAATTTCTTCTAAACCTGTAAATGCTCCACTGACAATAAAGAGTATATGCTTTGTATTAATTATTTGACGCTCAACCTTACCTTTTTGCTGCATTTCCATGAACGCTTGCATTTGAGCAGCAGGATCGTGACTTGACCTAAGGTCCACTTCAGTCTCTTCCATTAGCTTAAGAAGCCCTAACTGGACCCCTCTACCACTGACATCCCTACCTTGATGACTTCCTGAAGTGGCCAATTTGTCAGCCTCATCTAGGTAAACAATTCCATATTGAGCCTTATCGATATTACCATCAGCTTGGTTTACAAGATCCTTAATTAGATCATCTACATTGCTTCCCATATAACCTGTTTCACTAAACCTAGTAGCATCTGCCTTCACAAAGGGAACACCCACAAGGTTTGCGATCTGTTTGATCATATAGGTTTTTCCAACACCAGTAGGGCCGGAGATCAAGACATTTTGCTTGCTAAAATTTTGGGTAGCCTCAGTATCACCATCTTTTTGGTGTTGAATGATTTGATTGTAGTGGTCACATACAGCAATAGATAAAGCCTTCTTTGCTTCATCTTGACCAATTACAAACCTATCTAAATGTTCCTTAATATCTCTAGGCTTTAAGTCAAATCGAATATGGTCCTCGTTTTCATCCTCTTTTTTTGACTTTTCTTCGCGCTCGCTTTTAGTCCCTTGAGCAAATTTGGGAAATTCCTGAGCAATAATTTGCACCTGTTTGCCAAAACGCTTCTGAACAAAGTCCTCAAATTCCTTTTGAATATCTTCTGGCTTTGGTATTTTTTTGTCAGTCATTTAGAACCTTCGCTGTTTTTCTTCGACCCAATAGGCTAGCACGTCTCTTGAAAGATAAGTCTTCGAATTTATTTGACAAGACCCAAAGCTATTTAAATATCAGAAATCAATCCTTTACAAAGACCATGTCAATACATTTCTCTTTTCTTTCTAGATACTTATATTCAAAATGGGTTCTAGCTTGCTTAAGGCAGCTGCTATCTAGTTCGCTTAAAGAGACCAGCTTGAGCCCCCAGCAGCCTTCAAAATGAACTTTGGCTTCTTCGGCATAAAAAGGGCAATTTGTAGCTAAATTTATGGTCCCACCCTGCTTTAAAGTTTTAATCAATTGCTGCATAAAGGGCATCGCATACCACCGTTTTCCTAGATCTCGTGCTTTTGGATAAGGATTCGGATAGAGGAGAAAATAGCGAGAGACTCTGTCCTTAGGCACCATATGACTAATCCAAGAAATCGCATTAGCATGAATCGGATAAAGATTCAGCAATACCTGCTGTGATCTAATCCTGCGTGTAAATTTTTCATATTTTTCACGGGTATGTTCTATTGCTATGATAGAACGTTCCGGATTCTCAGTTGCATAGTTTGCGGGATGTAGACCCACTCCACAACCTATTTCAATGTCAACTATACCTTCTGGCAAAGAAAAATTATAAAACTGGTTCTCAGGCCTTGGAACTTTTTTTATATTAAATGTACGTGTTGAAAAAGCAAATGAGTCCATTTATGTTTGATAGTTCCTTTTTGGTTCTAATTGGGATCATTATCAACTTATCTAATGCAAGCGACAAATTCTAACATAAGGCAGATAGGTGAAGAAAGTTAAAACATCCGATAAGCAAGAAACTGATGCAGAACCCCAAGATAAAAGACCATTTTGGGAAACAAAGCCTCTATCTCGAATGAGTAACTCAGAATGGGAATCATTGTGTGATGGGTGTGGAAAATGCTGTTTAAATAAGGTAGAATTTGCTGATACAAAAGAAATTTACTATACCGATGTAGCCTGTAAGCAACTGAACTTAAAAACTTGCAAGTGCAAAGACTATTCAAATCGCAAAGAAATCGTCCCAGATTGCATTCAACTCTCCCCTCGTAATATTAAGAAGTTAAAGTACATGCCTGAAACATGCGCTTATAGGCTTGTAGCCACAAACCAAAGACTCCCGAGTTGGCACCCCCTGATATCAAAGGACCCACAAAGTGTGCACAAAAACGGTATTTCTGTCCGCCACAAAGTTGTCTCTGAAAGTCGGATTAAAGACGAATTAGAAGATCACCTCATTACTTGGGTCAAGCCTTGTCGAAAATAGTTGAGGTGCTTTTTGCACCCTTTTTTATTTTACCTCAATGCTCTTTATCTATTCCGTTTTATTCCAATCGAGATTCACTTCGAATCATAGTTTGCAAATGCTTGATGCTAAGAAATTATTTACACCCTGTTATCAGGGGATTAAAAAGGTTTCACCATGGATAATTTAGCTCACAGTTTTACGTCCGTCATCGTCGGTTCTGCTCTTTTTCCCAAACAATCGACCTTAAACAAAAAACGTCTGTATATTTGTTCAATCATCATAGCCAATCTTCCAGACATAGATTTCGTTTTAGCGATATTTGGCAAGGAATTCTATTTCTTCCAACATCGTGGATTTACTCACTCATTGCTTGGAATAATCCTGCTGATACCTATCAGTCTAATCTTGTTCAACAAAATAATGGAGCCTGGCTCCAAAAAGAACCCATTGTTTAAGTTTACTCTGAGCGAAAAAATTGCGTTTATCGTAACCCAGTTGCTATTCACTCATTTCTTTCTGGACTATCTCACAACATACGGAACCCTGTTCTTATATCCTTTTAGCTGGCAGCGCTTTTCATACCCTCTCATGTTCATCATCGATCCCTTATTTTGGTCAATAAGTGGCGCTGGAGCGATTGCTCTTTTCAATTTTGACCTAAAAACCTCAAGGAATTATAGCTTGCTATCTTGGTCCTGCTTACTGGGGATTTTAAGCCTTTGGTTATGGGAAAACCACGCTAAAAATAAAGCCGAAGGCATCTATAGATCACATATGAATACCACTGGACAAGAAGAACTCTGGTCTTACCCTGGCCCGCTTGCTCCTGGACACTGGCTAATTGCTGAAAGGTTTGACGATCACAAATACAAACAAGGGGCTGTATCTTTTTTCCCTCAAGAGAATTTGGTGAAGTTTTGGCACGAGCCCATCCCCCCCCTTTATGCCCATAACGCATGCCAAGAGAATCTTTCTAAGCAAGCTACCTTAAAATTTGATCAATTCAAAAATTGGGGCGAACATGTAGTCTGCAGGAATCATAAACGACATGAAAAGCAAGGTTGTCACTGCGTTAGTTTGAAATACTCACTAATAGCTCTCAACACCTTCACGTATGGGTCTTACTGGTTCAGTTTAGATGGAACAAATTCAGAATTTATGCCTGCAGAACCCTTTGACAAGGTCATGGACTATTACCAAAAATTTTTACCGATACCTTATTAAGAGATAAGTTTAGAATTCTCAGCACTTAAGCCTCTGATTTTTATTAAAATATTCATGCTTGATATCTAAGCATAGTATCTATAGACTGCCTCGCTCACAGCCCCAGAACTGCGGAAATAAAATTTACGAGATAATATATTTGAATAATGGAGATTTTTTAATGAGACCCTTGGGACAAAAGCAAATTAAATTTTTAAAAGGCCTTGGCCATGATCTTTCACCTGTCTTGTGGGTTGGAAAAGAAGGGGTTACTACGGCAGTAATAAAGCAAATGCTAGAAAACTTAAAAGCTGATGAGCTCATAAAGGTCAGGATACAAAGCGAAGAAAGAGAAGAGTTTTTAACAACAGCCCAAATGTTAGCGGAAAAAAGTGGTGCATTTTTGGTGCAAACCATTGGTAGAATGGCTCTCTATTACTTGGAAGCAGATGAATCGTCAGAACCAAATCATGCTCCAAAGAGAAAAAAGCCAAAGATAGTCATTCCTTAGATAATTTTTTAGAAAGGAACAAACCTTGCACAGCCAAATCCGTAAGCAAAGCACAAAAACTAAGTCTGGTATGCTCGCCCCATTTGATAAATATGAACTTTATAAAGAATCAGTCCAATCTCCAGATGCTGACGTGGAATTTCTTAAAAATGCCTATCAAGAACTTTCAGGGTCAAAGCCAACAATTCTAAGAGAGGATTTTTGTGGAACTTTTGCCCTCTGCTGCGAGTGGGTTAAGCTTGCTCCTGAGCACTTGGCAATAGGACTTGATATTGACTCAGAGCCTATCAGCTATGGCAAAGAAAACTATTTAAGCACAGTCGAAGATGCCGCAAAGGAAAGACTTACCATTATTGAGAGGGATGTTCTTTCAGATGAATCATTACCCAATGCAGATATTGTTTGCGCACTTAATTTCAGCTATTTTTGCTTCAAAGATAGAGTAACCCTCAAGCAATATTTTCAAAAGGTAGCCGACTCTTTAAATCCTGGAGGAATCTTTGTCCTCGATTGCTTTGGAGGCGGTAAATGCTGCGAAGCCAACGAAGAAGAAACTGAGTTTACCGACTTAAAATTCAGTTATTTTTGGGACCAAGATAGCTACGATCCACTCCACAACCACGCCCAATTTTATATCCATTTTAAACGGCAGGGTGAGCAAAAAAGAGAAAAAGTGTTTGCCTATGATTGGCGAATGTGGTCAATCCCTGAACTAAGAGACATTCTAAAAGAAGTTGGTTTAGCTGAAACTCATACCTACTGGGAAGGCAATGATGAAGATGGGGAAGGGAACGGAATATTCAGCAAAACTGAATCAGGAGAAGAGTGCGAATCCTGGGTCGCATACATTGTAGGCCGAAAAAAACCATAAATTTAAACCGGCCTAGCGGCTTAGCTTTGCCTGAACTAGCTTAATAGCCTCCTCGATCGGTACCCTTTGCTGCTCAGTTGTATCACGATCCCTAACAGTCACCGATTGATTTTCTAGGCTCTCATTGTCAACCGTAATGCAAAATGGTGTACCAATTTCATCATGTTTTGCATAGCGTTTGCCGATCGATTGATTCTCATCATAGCTTACATTAACTCCTAGGTCCCTAAACTTCTTACTAATCTCTTGAGCCTTCTCTGGCTGCCCCTCTTTTTTTACTAAAGGGAGGATAGCTGCCTTAAAAGGCGCAAGTTTTGGATGCAACTTAAGGACTACTCTTGTTTTTTGCTTGCCTTTAGCATCAACAGAGTTTTCCTCTTGGTAAGCATCAAGCAGATAGCACAAGAGAGTACGGGTTAGTCCAGCAGCGGGCTCTATGACGTAAGGCACATAACGCCAGCCCTTTTTATTGGTTTTAGGGTCGGTCTTATTAGGATCAAAATAACTTAGCTTAGTCCCGGAAGCTTCAGCATGCTTTTTCAAGTCATAGTCCGTACGAGAGGCAACCCCCTCTAGTTCATCCCATCCCCAGGGATAACGATATTCAATGTCATAGCATGCACTGGAATAATGTGCTAATTCATCAGCTTCATGAGCACGCAAACGGAATTTCTCTGGATGATTAGCATAGTTCTGGTACCAGCTCATCCTTTGATTTTTCCAGTAACTTAACCATTCATCTTCCGTACCTGGTTCACAGAAAAATTCCATTTCCATCTGCTCAAATTCACAGGAGCGAAAAATAAAATGCTCAACAATAATCTCATTTCTAAATGACTTACCCTGCTGTGCAATTCCAAATGGAACTTTTGCTGAGGTAGTCTGCTGGACATTGAGAAACTGGACAAACATGGCTTGGGCAGTTTCTGGTCTTAAATAGGCTGCTGACTGTTCGCAATAAGCTGAGAGCTTCTTTTTGAATTCTTCTTTGCTCAAGTCTTTATCGAATACATCTTCGACAAAATCGCCCATTGGATCAACTGGACCCATAGTTGTCCGGAACATGCCACGAAATTCTCGCTCATCGCTCATATCCGGTGAGGAACACTGCGGGCAAACGTAACCTTGAGGACCGACTGCTTTTTCCAGCTTTTCACCCTTAGGTTTTCCCCCCAGCACATATTTTATCATTGTGCCGGGCTCATGTTTAGGAGCCTTGTCTGCCCTAAATCGTTCTTTACAGTTTTTACAATCTACAAGAGGATCAGAGAAGCTTGCTAAGTGACCTGAAGCCTTCCAAACATCTGTGTGCATCAAAATCGAAGCATCAATACCAACGACATTATCGCGCTCATAGACCATATTGCGCCACCATTCTTGGGCAATATTGCGCTTTAACTCAACTCCTAAAGGACCATAATCATAGCTTGACTTAAGGCCACCGTAAATCTCACTGCTTTGAAAAACGAAGCCACGCCTCTTGCATAATGAAACGATTTTATTCATCAAATCTGGTGAAGCGTCCACTTTCTATACTCCTGTCTGTAAATAGTCGGTCAAATATAAAAAAAGAGCGATTGTGAAGACAACATCGCCACCAAAATTCTCGGATCAATCACCCTGCTTTCTATCAAGGGGCTATAATAAGCATAATTCACGTAAAATATAAAGCGGGCTTAGAGCTACTCTATATTTGGGTCTTTGCGGCCAACTAAATACGTGCACATCAAATCCCCTGCAACATTATTCATCGTTTCAAACATATCAAGGATTGGATTCACACCCAGGGCAAGTGAAATAACGACAGCGGTATTCTCATCGGATAGCCCTAGACCGCCTAAAACTATAAAAAGAAGCATGAGGCTGCCTCCTGGCACACCTCCTGTGCCTATTGCAGCAAGAACTGTAGAGATTACCAAAACAAACAGCTCTGAAGGACCCAAGGGAATTTGAAATAAATTTGCAGCCAAAATAGCAAACATAGGTAGGTGGACACATACTCCATCCATGTTAATGGTTGCTCCCATTGGGAGGGCAAAACTGGCAACTTCTTCGTCAATATTTAACTTATTGACAGCAGCATCCATAGAAATTGGTAAAGCTGCAGCACTCGAGCGCGTAACAAAAGCAGTAAGCATAGGTTCTTTAATATGCTTAAAAAAGACTAAAGGGGAAGTTTTGGTAAAAAGCTTTATCAATAAGCCATAGACCAAAAAAATCATGAAAAAAATACCTAAAATGATTCCACTCACAACTTTTAAGTAAGGACCAACAATAGCAGGACCATAGAGCCCAAAATTTACCATGGTTAACGCCAAAACTCCTATTGGAGCATACTCCATGATCCAAGTAACCATCTTGTAAAGTGCAGCATTTACAACCTCAAGAACATTAAACATTACCTGAAGACCATCTTGAACCTCTTTACGCTTCGACTCTGCTTTTATTGCACTGAATCCAAGACCAACCATGATCGCAAAAACAATAAGTCCTAAAAAGTTTGAATTTGACAGAGCACTAAAAGGGTTTTCAAACATGTTTAATATGATTTCAAAAATTCCAGAGGAAGCTACGGGCTGAGTTGCGATCGTTTTTGCATTTTCAATATTAATCATATGACGCCATTGAGATGAAGTCCCATCTCCAGGGTTCATTCCAAGAGCAAAGAGAATCCCAACAATGGCTGCAAGAAATGATGAAACTAGATAAAGAAGCATGAGCTTTCCACCAACCTGCCCAAGCTTAGAGATTGGTAAGGAGCTGGCCCCTTGAATAAGGGAGAAAAAAACTATAGGTATGACCACCATTTTCAACATCTGAATAAAAATGGTACCAAAAGGGTTAATATATGATCTTAAAGTATCCTGCATCGAAAAAATAGCTTGCACTTCGCTATACCAAGACAACATCCCAAAACAAGTCCCTAAGATGAAAGCTGCAATCAGTTTGTTTATCAAAGGAATCTGCAAATAACGCTTCAATAGATTAGTCATATTAATAGTTTCCAATTAAAATGAACTCAAGATTAACAAGACAAATAAGCTTCTTGTTAAACCCAAAAAATGAACTTTGTGAGGTTTTAGAATGATTTTAGCTTGTGAAGCTCACGTCAAACGACATGCTTTCTACTAATCCTTACACTTGCCCAGACTCACTCTACTTCAGCCAGAGAAAGTCAGTCAACTGGAAAGTACCTGATAAAAAAAGGCCTTAAACGACTTATCGATCAATAAAAACTGCATATTTATTCATAAAATCCTGACAGTTTTGCGGGTCCAGAGCGAGAAAATTAATGCACGTGGAAACAAATAGCTCTTCTCGATTTGGCTTTTGAAAGTAGTTTTCTTGAAAATAATAGTAAGTAAAGTAAACAAGAGAAATTCCTACCAAAGCCTTCAGCAGATTTTGCTGTTTTCCGTATTCTCTATCCATTTAACCCCTCGTGAACAAACAATCGAACCCCTATATCAAAAGAAGAATACTCCCTAGAAAAGACAAATACAAACACAAGACAATGTTAAAAGGATTGAGAAATAACCCGATTTCCTTTTCTCTTCCTTACTATGCCACCTTTTGATTACTTTCTGATACTTTAGAATTAAGAGGCTGTTCAAAGTTTTCTTTATGTTTGGAAAAGTTTTCTTCTACCCGGAATTTTTCCACAGAACCTTGAAGGAGTCCAGAAAGATGATGCATGCCTTCTGCTTCCTTTTGAATTTTCCTTGAGCCCTCTGTGCTCTCAATTGATGCCATATTAACACCAGACATATTTATCACCACAGCGTTCGCATCTTCTGAAGTCTCGGTTATACTCCTCGATATATTATTCGTAGCCTTAGCTATTTCTCCAATAGAATTAGCAATATTGGTGATTCCAATGCTTGCTTGGGCAACGTTATTAGAAATCTCGTTAGCAGTAGCATTTTGTTGTTCGACTGAATTAGTAATAGTTGTCACATAGTTAGTAATATTGCTGATGCTTTTTGTGACATTTGCTATGACACTAATTGCTTTTTCAGTGCTCACCTGAACCCCATCAATCCGATTTGCAATGTCCTCTGCTGCCCCAGCACTTTGGTTAGCTAATTCCTTAATTTCGTTAGCAACTACCGCAAATCCTTTGCCTGCATCTCCAGCAGAAGCAGCCTCAATGGTAGCATTAAGTGCCAATAGGTTGGTTTGCTGAGCAATACGCATGATAACATCTGTAACATGTCCAATTTCTTTAGCACGGTTACCCAGAGACTCCATGGTATCCGTCGCACCTTGGGACAGACCCATGGCATCCTGACTAATTTTCGCTCCTTCGGCGGCATTTATTGCTATTTCATTCATTGCTGACGACATACCCTCTATCGAGTCAGTCATCGAGTCCATATTCATGCTCATTTCTTCGGCAGTTGAACTTACTCCCACTGCATTCATACTCATCTGTTCCGCAGCTGACGCCATATTACCAATATTTACCGACATTTGTTTTGTCGACCCTGTAGCATCCTCTGACCTTGAGGCCATCAATTCGGAGGAACTCACAAGCTCACCAGAAATATCTGATAACTTACCTGCAGAATAGGCTAATTCGGAAGCTCCTTTTCGAATTTCAATCACTACCATCTGGAGTTTATCAACAAATCGATCAAATGCCAGAGACAGCATTCCGATTTCATCGCTTCGGTCTTGATGAAGTCTCTGGCTAAGGTCACCTTCGCCTTCTGCCATATTTGTTATAGTATGAGCTATGTTCTTAAGGGGCTTTATTATATAGAAGCTCATAGCCACACCAATTAAAGTACTTAACGAAATACAAAGAAATATTGACAAAAACATTAGTAAATTAACTTTTCCCAAGAGGCTTTCTCTGGAGTCTGATAGTCTTGTTTGTTTTTCTATAATTGACCGGTTTATGCTAGTAATAATATCAATTACTTTTGTGTACCTCTGAGGTTTAAGAAGCAAGTCCGTCTTAATAGCACTCTCAAATAACTTTATTTGTGCTAAATACTCTTGCTCAAACATAGTCAATTCAGACTCTAGACTTTGCATTCGATCACTTACTTCCGTGGGCAAATCAAGATCTCTTAAAGAACTAAATGTTCTGAATACTTTTTCCTTCTGCTCTTCCAAAATCACTAGGTTTTTCTCGCTATTTAAACTTCTATTTTGTTGTGCATCAAGTAAATACCTGTGATAAGTCAAAGCCGAGTCAATTTGGGAATAGTAGCCAGTTGCTCTTGTTAGAGACCTTTCCTGATCACTTATCCCTTCAAAATTTAAGAATGAATTATAAACAATGGTAAGCAAAGTGCATGACAATAAAGCTATGAATAAATAGCTAGTGATTATTTTTACATTAATCTTCAAAATTGCTCCTACCTGGTCTTCATCACCATCAGTCTTCGGAACTTCAAAAATATTTCTTTAAGTAAAGAAAACAGAAAAATCTAAAATAATCTAAAAATAGTAAACGATATCAAATGCTTATTATCTGTTACCTTGGTAACCTGAACTCTAAATTTCAAGACAAACGAGATAGTACCGATGCTTGAAGTTGTAGAGATAAAAAAATTTACACCATTTTACCTTAAAGCTATTGAGGTGAGAGAGAAATTTGACTAAGGAAGACATAGACGAAAAATTCGCTCGTGAAGTTAGAGATGTCTTCAATATTGAAGCGCGCGAACACTGCGAAAATTTAGAAAAGATGCTCCTTGATTTTGAGAAAAATCTTGGTGACTATTCAATTGTTGATCATATTTTCAGAGTGGTTCATTCCTTAAAAGGAAGTGCACTTGCAGCAGACCTAAGAAATATTGCCGAACTCACTCATGAAATGGAAACAACCCTTCACTATTTTAAAGAATCAATGATAGAAATCGATCATGAAAAAGTCAATTTATTGCTGAATTCAAATGACCTCATATTAAAGACGGTAAGAAAAGGGAAAGGGAAAGGGGATTCTAAAAATTTTAATATACTGATAAGCTCATTAAAGTCCATAAACAGCGAAGTGTCTGAAGAGCAAAAAGATGACCTTGAAGCCGCAGAAGAATTATCACCAATTGAATGGCTAAATGATGTAGATTCAAACCCAAAACAAGGCAAGAAAAAATCCATAAAAAAACCCACTACTGACGTGAACGATCCTAAAAATAATAACGAACTGCAGACTAATGATAGTAGTATTGCCAAAACTGTTAGAATTCGAGTAGAAATTTTAGATCAGCTAATGCGACTTGCAAGTGAACTTGTACTAGTAAGGAACCAGCAACTGAAAATATTAGATCGTACAAATGATAAAGTCCGCACATCAACACAACGATTGGATTCCATTACAACAGATATTCAAAGCAAAATAATGGCAACCCGACTACAGCCAATTGGAACAATATTTATAAAGTATAAAAGAATGGTAAGAGATCTTAGCCTACAGTTAGATAAGCAAATTTCACTCACTACCGAAGGTAATGAAGTCGAGCTGGACAAAACAATCTTGGAAAGCCTAGCAGACCCTCTGATGCATATCATTCGCAATTGTTGCGACCATGGAATTGAATCTCCAAAAACAAGATTAGCAGAAAATAAGGAAGCTACCGGTCAAATTGTCATTCACGCGTTTCATGAGGGAGGTCTAGTAAATATTGAAATTAAAGATGATGGCAAGGGAATTGCGGTAGAAGAAATCATTGAAAAAGCATCTAAAAAGGGTATTAAAAATTCAGAAGAACTATCAAAAATGAATAAAAAAGATATTTTGCATCTCGTTTTCCACCCAGGTTTTTCAACCTTAGAAGTTGTGTCCGACATTTCTGGACGTGGGTTTGGGATGGATATTGTAAGAATGAACATTCAAAAGCTTGGCGGAGCCATCGACATCAGAAGTACCGAGGGGGAAGGAACTGTAATCTTACTGCGCCTTCCCCTCACTTTAGCAATAATACCTTGCTTAGTTGTGACTTGCAGAGACCAAATATTTTCAATACCTCAAATTAATTTAGAGGAAGTAATTGGATTAAGTGTAGGTGATGCAGCAAATAAGATTGACTATGTTGGAAACCGAGAGGTTTTTCGGCTAAGAGGCGGATTACTCCCATTGATTAGACTTGGTGAAGTCTTGCAACAAAAAAAACCTTTTACCGAGGAAATATTCTTCAAATTAATGAAAAAAAATCAAGCTTCTGAGGAAAATAAACAAAGGGTCTATACCAGAGAGAAAAGAGAAATGTTTTTCTTTGTAGTCCTTAAAGCCGGAAGCAAACGATTTGGTTTGGTTGTGGATCAGATCATTGGCACAGAAGAAGCTGTTATTTCTCCAATGCATTCTGCAATTAAAAATATTCACATTTATTCTGGTGCAACAGTTCGTGGAGATGGTCAGGTTTCCTTAATTTTAGATGCTTTCGGTATTGGAGAATTTACTGGAATATTTGATTCTATCCACTATAGAAACGTAAAGCTAAGTTATCAAAAACAATACTCCAATGACGATTCTGGAGAAGGGAAGCCACTACTACTATTTAGTCATAACCTCAATGAACAATTTTCGATCGAGCAAAAAGATATAAAAAGAGTAGTTAAGATTAAAAATTCGGAAATTCAAGCAGTTTCAAGCTATGATTTTGTAACACTTCATGAAGACCCAACACTTGTCGTATATTTAAATGACTATCTGGAAATAACCAAGCCTGAAAAGCATAAGGAAGCATATCTAATCATTCCAAAAGGATCTAAGCTAGCTGTAGGAATATATGCAACGAGCCTTGCTGATATAGGAAACTATCATCCAAAAAACTATAAAAATTTTGACACTAAAAATGGAATTAAAAACTCTTTCGTTATCAATGGAAAAATAACTTTACATATAGATCTAACATTCTTACTAAAAAAGTGCCAAAAAAAGCTATCTACAGCAAAAAATTTACATCCTGCATCTTAGAAGATTGGAGCAGAATTTGGAAAAACCTGAAAGCAAACAAAATTCTACTACCTTCCATTTCTGCAGCTTCAATATTGCAGAAAGGCATTTTGCCGTAAATCTCCTAGATTTACGAGAAGTTTGTCAAGATGCACACATTACCCCTATATATCACTCTTCAGACTCAGTACGCGGTTACATGAATATTAGGGGACAGATTCATTTAGTCTTAGATTTGAGAGTAATTCTTGGTTATCCACCCCTCCAATCAAAAGATGAGCACAATGTGATAATTTTTAAGCAGCATGTCGGTGATCATTTTGGTGTTTTAGTTGACAACATTAATGGAGTAGAAACTGTTGAAAGCCATAGTATAGAGGAATATCATCCAGTAGCTAATCAAAGCGAAGTAACATTGCACACTCCCCATCTATATTCGGCAGTCTGTAAACTAGACGGTAAACTTATGCTAATACTAGAAAGTCGGAATTTTCTCTCGACAATACAATGATTAGGATACTATTTCATTAGCCCATACAACTTTACTTGCCATGTAAGCTACACAAGACCACCTTATATTCTTATTGCCCCTAAAAAATAATGGATGGAATCGAAAGATGCACCTAAACTGAACTTTTTCGAAACATTATCTTGTGGAGTCATGTATGCTCGTTAGCTATAGTAGAAAGCTTGCTACACCTATTATACTAGCCCTACTAATTTCCTATATTTCAAGCTATTTGGGAATTAATCCGACAAGCTGTAAAACTCTTTTTGTTACAGTGATATGTGCCTTTTGGTGGGTTCTAGAACCTATACCAATTGCTGCAACATCCTTGATTCCCTTAGCCCTATTTCCATTACTAGGAGTTTTAAATGTAGAAGAACTTGCCTCAGCTTATGGTCATCCGCTGATACTCTTACTAATGGGAGGCTTTATGCTTTCTAAGGCTTTGGAGCAAAGCAACACCCATAAAAGGCTAGCTTTATACATGATAAATATTTTTGGACAGGGTAGCGACCGTGGCTTAGTCGGAGGGTTTATGATCACATCAGCCATATTAAGTATGTGGATTTCAAATACAGCGACTACCCTAATGCTACTACCAGTTGCCCTAGCTATCATAGATCAAAGCAAAGGTGAGCACTTGTCGACCCCTTTGCTGCTAGGAATAGCTTATGCGTCAAGTTTAGGAGGAATTGGAACACCCATTGGAACTCCTCCGAACCTTATTTTAATGAGTGTTTATACAGAAAATACAGGGAGAATAATTAGCTTCTCGCAGTGGGCAAAATGGTCAATACCTGTGATTATCGTTGTGCTGCCCATAATGTTTGTTTGGCTAACTCGCAATCTTAAAACCAAACAAAGTTTTAGGCTACCTAGTAATAGCGCCTGGAGTGCCAAAGAAAAACGCATCCTCGGAATATTTATACTAACCGCTTTAGCCTGGATAACACGCACCGAACCATTTGGAGGCTGGAAAGAGCTGCTTAGCATAAGCTTTGCCAATGATACCAGTGTTGCTATGGCTTCAGTTTTAGCACTATTTATAATTCCCGATGGGCAAGGAAGTAGCTTACTTGACTGGGAGACTGCCAACAAGATTCCATGGCATGTTGTTCTACTTTTTGGCGGTGGCATTGCAATTGCAAAGGCTTTTGTAAGCAGTGGACTGAGTGATGAAATTAGTAGCTTTATCGTGCAATTTCGCGGATACCCAACCTTATCTATCGTTGCTATTTTGACTCTAGCAATAAGCTTTTTAACCGAACTAACCAGCAACACTGCTACCACAAACCTTTTAATGCCAATCCTTGCTGCAACTGCGACTTCAGCAAATTTAGATCCAGCTATTTTAATGGTTCCTGCTGCAATGGCAGCCAGTTGTGCTTTCATGCTACCAGTTGCCACCGCTCCCAATACAATAATATTCGGAAGCCAGAAAGTCCCCATCAAAAGTATGCTCCGAGAGGGTTTGGTTCTAAATCTAGTTGCGGTCCTTGCCATAATCTTAGTATGTCATTTTTTATTTTGAAGGCTTATTAACAAGTTCTAAATACAGATCTAAGGTTATTTGTTTTCATAAAAAGTTATGCTACGCTGAAGTGGCCGGGTACTTTTTCAGTAACAGTTTCGAAAACCTCACACATAAATTTACCTTTTTGATTTATCTTTTCACGAGCCTGTTCAGCGTCTTCACGAGTAGTGTACCAGCTGGTTTGCGCCCAATGCCAAACACCTTCACCATTCCACGCTGGGCTTGTATACCAAGTCCTAAGCGTGAAGGCTGTTGCTTCGGGGGTTGATCTCAATAATTGTTCAATTTTTTCTCGTCTCCACGATTTCAACTTCTGCTTTGCGGCTTTTTCTGTCAGACCTCGTGTAAGCTTATGTACACCAGTATCTAAGTCCATTTCTTGGAAAACCCAAGAAGCCCCTTGCTGAAAAATCTGTGACGTCAACTCAGCAATTTTCTTCGCTTGATCTTTTGTTAAATGTTTCATGTTTCCCGCAAGATAGATTAACATTAAAACCAATAAAACAAAGTACTTGCGAGTTTTCCTCGCTTAGTAAAATCCCTACAATAATCTCTTGGACAAAGCTATCCAAGCAGGACAGAATGTTATTATGCTTAAGTTATCAAATGTCAAACCAAATCTGTAAGATATTTCAATATAAGACTTTTTTATTACAAAACTCAAGAATATTTTATGATTGCTTTTAACATGAACATTTTAAGGTAGTGGGAACTCCGAAGATTTCGGTTTTTTCCGATTCTATTCAGCAGACTATCGCTGGAGGGATTAGCAAAGCTCTACGATCTCAAAAACGAGTACCGCTATTCTTCGCTATTATTTTCAACCGTAGGAAGGGGACTAAGTTGCTGTTTGCATTCGATCGAAGATTCAAGCGTTAACAAGCCCGCATCACATACGTAAATTTCTCTCTTATAGCAACCTTCTGCAACGTACCTATGCTTACCTATGGGCCGGACCTTTATTTCTTCTACTTGACAGTCAAAATCATAGGATGCTTGGTTGCGAGTGATAAGCACTGGATATGGTGTTTTTCCCGAACATGACCAAAGCAAATTCAGACATAAAAAGATTATTTGGAACAGATACCGAGGTGCTCTTGGCATGGTACAACTCCTTAGTTGCTAAAAAACTTTTATTTCATTGTACCAATTTTAGTTCCATTGGAAAGCTATACGGATTGGCACTCAGCAACCTATAATGATAATGCAAGAAGACATCCCATTATGTTATTAAGCAATCATAAGCACCCCTCAAATATACAATAAAGGAACCTTAATATGCTAGAGACCCTGCAAGTAACAGCATCTGACAACGTTCCCCTTACAACTCACATCTGGACTCCTCAAGAATGTCCAAAAGCGATTGTTCAAATTGTTCATGGAATGTCCGAGCATAGTCTCCGCTATGATCATGTAGCAAAATTCTTACTTGCTCACGGATATGCTGTATTTGCCAATGATCATAGGGGCCATGGAAAAACAGCAAGCCTCCAAGATAAAGGGCACTATGCAGATAAAGATGGATGGAATCTTATCATACAAGATCTATTTCAAGTCCGAGAAACCATTCAAACCAGACACCCAAATATTCCAGTAATTATGATTGGGCACAGTATGGGCTCATTTATGACACAACAATATATGATTAGACATGGTCGAAACTTAAGAGGTGTTGTTTTATCTGGCTCAAACTATGACTCACCATCTTTTATGCAAGCTGCGCGTTTGCTTCCCTGGCTAGAGTCTCAAAGAATTGGCCCAAGAGGAAAAAGCACCTTTCTGGATTCTATATCATTTGGATCTTTTAATAAAGAATTCAAACCGGTGAGAACAACTTGTGATTGGCTGTCTAGGGATCCTGAAGAAGTAGATAAATACTTGAGCGATCCTCAATGCGGATTTTTATGCACAAATCAGTTGTGGCTCGATCTATTAGGGGGCCTGTCGCAAATATTTAATAAAGAAAATCAAAAACTAATTCCCAAAACTTTACCTATTCTCATCATGGGAGGTTCAAAAGACCCAGTCAGTAAAAGTCGAGGTCTAGCAAAACTTCAACAAAGCTTACAAGAAGCAGGGGTGAAATCAGTAGACTGTAAGATATTTGAAGGAGCGCGGCATGAAATTTTTAATGAAAGCAACAAGTCCGAAGTCTTGACCGCACTGTTGCAATGGTTGGAGCAAATTATCCAAGTAAACCAGAAAAAAGCTAGCTAGTTTTGCGTTTCTTCTTTCTCTTTTTTGCTGGCAAACTGGCCTCACTCTCTGAACTAGTCATCGAGGAAAATGCCCAGCTTAGCGCTGACACCTTTTTTTGCATACCAATAATCAAAAAAAGTCCAATAAGAATAAATGGAATGCTCAGCAACTGTCCCATATTGATTAACATTTGATCCTCGTATCTGACTTGATTCTCCTTAAGATTTTCAATCAGGAACCTAAAGGCATAGGCAATGCAAAATGCCATGCCTAGTAGCCTTCCTTCAAGTGGTTTTCGATCGCAATATCGATAGAAAAAATATAAACCCAAGCTGATACTTCCATATCCTAGAGCTTCATAAAGCTGGCTAGGATGCCGAGGCATTTGATCAACTTTCAAGAATACAACAGCCCATGGCACATCGGTGACTCTTCCAATAATTTCCGAGTTAAAAAAATTTCCAATTCTAATAAATGCTCCTACCAAGATCCCCCAAATGGCTAGGCGATCAACGAGCCAAAAAAATGATGCTTCTTTATACCTACGGGCAAATAGGTAAACAGCTATGATAACACCAGTAAAGCCTCCGTGGCTAGCAAGCCCACCTTCCCAAACCTTAAGAATTCTAATGGGATTGCTGAAATAGTAGGCTGGATCGTAGAAGAGACAGTGACCTAACCGGGCCCCTATTACCGTTCCTAGCACAACGTAGTAAAGCAGAGTCTCTCTTAACTCTACGGGCTTTCCCTCTGCAGTTAGCATCTTGGCGAAAAAATGGTAGCCCGTAAGAATCCCTCCAAGGAAGAGTAAACTATACCATCTCAAGCCAAAAGGACCGAAAAAGTGAACAATTTCTTGATCCATATTCCACTGAAAAAACTCAGACACACCGCTCTCCTTGCCCAATTAGTCTTAATGGCTACCAACCAATACTACTATATTAGAAACAAACTTAGCCACAAAGCAGGAAGGTTCATCTTGGCTGAGCGAGGACTATTAAATTAGTTTTCCTTGAGACTATAGGTCAAAGCCTCTTCTAAAATTCTGGCAGCTATTACAGGGGAGCTGTTAATATACCTTGAAGGGCAGGATTTTGGAATATCTCGAAGCGTAATAAGGCGGTTATAAATTGCTTCTAGAAGCTGAATTCCTGTTTTTTGATCGGTCGCTGCGTAATATTCTATCTTGTCTCTATGGGCTCCTTGAGCATTACAAGCCATCATTTTTAGGAGCTCTAAGCATCGTTGCTCCTTGCTTAAATAGAAGCGTTGATCATTTTTTTTGACCACGCAAACATGGGAATCATCAACTAGCTGAACCTTGCCGACACGCTGCATTCTCTGTCTTAGAGTCGACCATTTAACTCCATAACGTTGAAAAATTTTGCCATCGAAAAAGCGTTCTAAGTCATTTTTGGCAATGTAGCCCTGCCAATTCAAAAAAATAGGAACGCTTACCTTTCGTCTTAGCTGAGTAGGAATGGTCGTTTTAACAATGTCAAGATCATGCTTGCCATAAATGCGACCTAGAATAAAACAGGAAACGTTGCTAAGAAGCGGCTGATAAGCAGAATCGAGCAATGAAAAGGGGTTGTCAAAAAAAACCAAGGACGCTTTTCTTCCTAAAGACTTCCTCCAACCCAATTCCACATTTGAATCCTCATCAACGACACAGACCAGAGGGTTTTCTTGATGAAACTCATAATTATCTTCTTTTGTTATGCTTATGCTTTGCACACTACTCATTACACACCCTTTCGATACAAAAAATGCGAGGCACTAAGCTCATGATGGATGCGAGCTTGCTGAGTTTCCAAATATTAGGAAATGGTTATATTGGCTTAATGTGACATAAAAATTTGGAAAATGGTAGTATTTTTGGAATAGTTAGAAAAATTTCACTGATTTAAACTGTATTGCTCCAAAGATCTAGCACCCCCTTGAAAAGAGTATGCTAAAAACCCATCTGCCTGCATTTTTTCTGCGACCAGTGCACTTTGCATTCCAACGGCACAGTAAAGAACGTATTCTTTACTTTTTACAAGAGACTTATAATTACTTAATAAATCATAGTACTCTTTATGAATTGCATTTTTATAATGCCAAAGGTCAAACTCTGATTTAGTTCTGCAGTCGACCACAACCGCATCTATCGGCACTTCAGATTTAAAAATATATGGGGTGCTCATATCATTTTTACTCAATGCAATGAGGTCAATAATCTTACGACTAGCGAAAGCCGAATCAAGAGCAGAAAGATCCAACTTAGCTTCTTCGGAGCGAGCCACTTCAACTTTACAGGCAGTGGCTGGCTTAGCAGGGACTAACTGACAAAATTCCTGTATAGAAGCCGAAATATCATGAGTCCCAACTAGTCTACTCAACTCAATGATATCGCCTTTATCAAAACCAACGAGAGGTCGCATCACAGGAGTGTGAATTGCTTCCTCAATTGTTTTTAAATTTGTCAAAGTTTGTGAGGAAACCTGACCTATGGCTTCACCGGTTATGATTGCTTCGGCACCAGTACTTTCTGTTAACATTTCAGCAGTTTTATAAAACATCCGCTTTAAAATCACTTGGGAAAACCTAGCTGCTACTCGTTCTTTTATTTGCTTAACAATTTCAGTAAAATCTACCACATGAAATTTCGGATAAAATCCAAAATTCCACCTATCAGCCATCAATTTTGCAGTTTTTAAAACCGATCTTTCATAAGCTTCGCCTGCCAAATTACAAAGAAGGAACTCACAGGTAACACCTCGCTTTTGCAGCATCCAAGCTGCTACAGGCGAATCAAAGCCTCCTGATAGTAGACAGACAGCACGACCAGCAGTACCCAGAGGAAGTCCAGCAGCTCCCTTAATAATATCAGTAAAAAAAAGACAGCGTTCATCTTTGATTTCCACAAAGATACATACCTCTGGATTATGTAATTTTACCTTTAAACCTTTAGTATTTAAGGCTGCACCAAGGGATTTTTGAATATCCATCGAAGAAAATTCATGGGTTCCATTTCGTCTAGCTTTAACACAGAAGCTTTTTCCGACAACCATATCTCCATAATATTCGAGCCCCTTATCAACTATTTCTTTGATTTCAGCTCTACACTCGTGTTCTACAATCGAGTAAGATTGAATACCATAAATACGATCGAGTACAGTAAGACCTTCAGACTTTTCAAAATCGACAAATATTCTGCCCCACTCTTGGCCTACTTTAATCTCAATACCCGACCTTTTAAAGCCATCTTTGATATTTTTGACCAGTCGGCTCTGAAACTGCTTTCTAACTTGCGTAGATTTTATCGTAATTTCGCCTGAAAAACGGATTAGAACTTTCATAGTATGCTTTCACTTTCTGAACTTTCTGTTATAGGCAGAAATATTTCATCTTGACCCTTTCCTAAAAAACATTTTTTATAGGATTCCTCTGCTCAATAAACTTCGCCAAAGTGGCCGTGTCAAGAAAAAATTGGTGTGCAATTTAGCTGCAGATTTTTCAGCAACTAACATAGTGTCGATTTTAGCCTATTGCTAGTAACATCAGGCCATGCAGCACCAAATTAAGAGTTTGGTCTTCATCCACATACTCTATGTGACAGGCCTGATGTTTCCGCGCTTCAGACACCAATTGAGCTACTTCTTGAGAGTTTATAGTTCTAATTAGCATACCTTGCTCACTTAAGAAATCAGCGCAGCCTAGCATCTTACTCCAATCAACGATCACCCTATTATTTGCTCCTTGAGCATGAGGCCTTTTTCTTTCTAAGTATGATTCCACAGCCGCTAGTCGTATTTTTGCAGAATTATCAACGCAATCCTCAAACCCTTTACTTAGCCTCGGCCTTGCAACTGGTTCCAAAGGCAAAAATCTATAAGATTCAAAGTTCTTAACGACTTCTTCGCGTTCATTAAATGCTGAGCCAAGGCAAGAGACAGGCCAAGCTGTTCCTCCAGAATCAAAGCTCGCATCAAAATCTTTCCGAAGCTCTTGCAATACAGCGTTTAATCCTTCAGAAATCTGATCTAAAGCAAGCCTTTGAAGACTATAAGGATGGGTCTGAAACCTATCTGCAAATAAAGCAAAGTACAAGGTTTCTTGCAATTGGCATGCAACCAGGAACGGACTATTAATTCGGCTTAAGAAAACGTTGTTTAGGCTATGGCTTGCTGAGTTCAATTTATGTTGCTTTGATGATTTTGCCGACTCAATTGCTAGTTCTTGCAAACAAAGATTACCCCGAGTATCAACCCCTAACTCACGATGATACAGAGCCTTTCCACATACTTTCTCTTTCCACAAGCTAAAGGGGGCTAAAGAAAAGCGTTCATAATGCTCAAGAACTTCTTCTTCGCTTACAGCAAACCACTCGTTGGACCAAAAATCCACTAAAGACTGGGCCAGTAACCTAACCTCTCTATTGCTAGGTTTTATCTGGGAAAGAGAAATACTCTGATAAGCTGTACCAGAAATAAATGGCGCATGATTGACATTAAGACCAATGCCAATAAATAGATTTCCCCATTTTAAAGAATTGACGGAAGTTTGACAAAGAATCCCAGCTAGTTTTTTACCAGCAAAAAACAAATCATTTGGCCACTTAATTATCGGAAAAACTCCAAACTCTCTAAAAAGCCAATTAGATATAAGATGAGCAGCTTTTAGAGGAATAAGCTCACGAGATTTTAGCTCTTTACTCGAATTTGGAATGACTAATGAAAGGTATAAATTACCTTTAGGGCTTGTCCATGTTTTTCCACGCTGCCCCAAACCTTTGGTCTGCACATCTGCTTGAACTGCAAAAGGCGGTTTACATCCACCTGCTAAAAGCTTCTGAACATAGGTCGAGGTTGAGCTCAGACTGTCAAAGCAAGATAAGGAGATATTCATCGGTCACTAACTTTTAGTTTTTTAGGTCAAATAATAGGCTTAGATCAGACCAAGGAGCGGAGTGTAAAATGCTACTTGTAGAAATAAAATCAACTCCTGTCTTGGCAATTTCCTCAACATTGTCGATGGTCACATTTCCTGAAGCTTCCAATAAAACCCTTCCCCGTGCAGTTCTCACTGCCAAAGCCATCTCTGATACCGACATATTGTCTAGCATAATTAGATCAGCTCCTGATTCTAAGGCTTCGTGAACCTCAGCAAGATTACTAGTCTCAACTTCAATTTTAAGGGTTGGAGGTAAACTTTCTAGCAGACGGTTCACTGCCAAGCTAATACTTCCTGCAGCACGGATATGGTTCTCTTTGATTAATACACCATCAGTGAGACAGAGTCGATGATTGCGAGCTCCTCCAATTGCAGTAGCCGCTTTTTCTATAATTCTTAAACCAGGTGTGGTCTTACGGGTATCAAGTAATTGGGTGGAATATGCTTCCAATCTATCAACATAGCGCCTCGTTGAACTTGCTATACCACACATTCTGCTAAAAAAATTAAGAGCTACTCGTTCTGCTTTCAAGATAGATCTTGCTTCTCCACGAATCTCGAGCAAAACTTCTTTTGCTCGAACACGTTCCCCGTCCAGCCTAAGTATGCGTACATCAAGCTGTTCATTGACTCGCTTAAAAACCATATTGGCAATATCACTACCGGCGACTACGCAGTCTTGCTTAGCAACGATTTTCGCACTAGCATTCAGCCCTTTAGGAACACACAAATCAGTTGTCCAATCTCCGTTGCCCCAATCTTCTTGCAAGGCTCTATCTACGATAGGTTCAAGTTGTAAGTTGTGAATTTCAGGCATTTTCTTGCTTTCCTGCTTTATTGTCACTGTTTGCAATAAGCCAATGGCTGCTTTCTAAAGAGTTATGGGTTTAATCATCATAATGCAAGATTTATCTGGCCTTCAAGTAATCCTAAGTTCTACGCTAAAGACAAGACTCTGGACCTCAAACTGCACTCAAACTTTTACAAACCCTTTCTAACCTGCAAGCAACTATGCAGCTTCATACCTTGAGAAAAACTTTGAATTATGCTGAATTTTTCAATTAAATAAGTGGATTGAACTAATCAGAGACCAAGGAGCGCAGCTCTTCCTTGATGACATCCCTCGCTAAACGCTTAAAATGAAGTTCACAATACTCAATTATGGCTTTTTTAACCTGATCTTCCACCTCTTGCTTTAAAAGAGGCAGGATTTCTTGTTGGAGAGCGGGAATAAGTGATTCTATAAGTAAGCGATTTGATTCTATATCTGCCCCCTGCTTCTCCTGAACACTGTCACCGAGATCATGGGTTTCAGAGTCGTGAACTTCAGAGTCATGAGCCTCAGAATCGTGAGCCTCAAAGTCGTGAGTATCATAATCGTGAATGTCGGGGTCATGACTTTCATGGTCTTGACTGTCGTGAACTTGGGCCTCTTGCTCTGTTTCATTATCGAAAGGTGAAATAATACTTTCTGGTTCTTTCGGAACTTCTTGGCTGGCCTCTAAAATCGGAAGATCCGCCGAGTCTGCATCAGAATTGACTTCAGCTTCTAGGAAGTCTGAATCAATGCTTAAGTCTAATTGAAGATCACTTTCCACAAGTTGATTTTCCCAAGCTGAATTGGCTGGGCGGCTAGGTGGAGGTGGGGGGGGTATATCTTCCACTCTATCTGGAGTTCCTTTTTGCTTTTTAACCGGCAATGATATCTGCATTTGAACTTTTATAACTTCTTCTATTTCCTCAATATTAAAAGGTTTTTTAAGAAAACATTGCAGACCAATCGCTTCAAAACCATCTTTATCAATCGGTTCGAAAGAACCTTCCAGGAGTAGAACTGGCACCTCTCCGGCGGTGTTGGACATAATCTTAAATTCTTTAGGAGCATCGGTTCCCGTTAGACTGGCATCTGCTATGATCAAGTTGGGAGATTTCTTCTTGCAAATGTTCAAAGCTTCAACAAATGAACTAGCTTCAAATATTTCCACATCATAGGGCTGCAAAGCGATTTGAATTGCTTTTTGTACCGGCTCTGAATCATCCGCTACTAAAACTCTATGTAGCATCTTTTATGACATCCCTAGACTATGAAACCATAGGTTATAATAAATCATAGCAATTATGACTCTGTTATTCAAAACATCTAACGACTTCGAGCTTCTAAAGAGTAGGTCAAAGCAAGAAAAATCAAATCCCTGAGATGATTATGGGTCCTATGAATTGCATCCAAAATCAGCTGATAGTCCCCAATTGAAAAATAGCCATCTAGATTTTTCCGGTTCATTTCCCAAAAACACTTAATTCTCAGGTTCTCCAAGTACACAAGCTTGCTTTCATACAACCTCTTGAGGGTATCAAAGTCTAAACCTTCACCACTTATCGGTCTAAGAAGTTCATCCATTATCTCCCGATAAGTTGAGTAATCGGTTGGCGTATAGGCCTTCATGGTCCGCCTTAAATAAATGGTTTAATTTCCAACTCACCCTTGTTGTCGGACGCCAAATCTATTACTTTAGAATCCGCAACCAAGAAAATTGAGTTCCGGTCAATTTCTTGTGTAAATTCATACCATTCCGTAATATCCTAAGTATTTTGATAAAATACCAAAAGAAGGGTGTAGCATTGGGTCTGATAAAGGGTTCCATATCACTTTGCCGGTATCGCTTAGTGGGAGATAACAATTTTTCACTTGAAAAGCTTAATAATAAATTTAGACAATATCAGTCCGGCTTACTTGGTACCGGTAGTGACTCGTCTAAAGAAATGAGGGCTGGTTGGGTGATGCCTTCAGGCCTAACACCTGATGAAGAGCGCTATGGCGATTATTGGGATTTAAGTGACTGTGAAGTTGACGAAGGTTATCTACTAAGAATACGCATAGAACGTAAGAAGATTCCCTCTGAGTTTTTTCAAGTAATGCTAAGGCAAAAACTCGACCAAATAAATTTGGAGAGGGATAAACCTCTCGGGAAAAACGCCCGAAAAATCATAAGTGATGAGCTCAAAGAGAGTTTACTTGCAAAAGCACTCCCAACTATTTCGTATATAGACGCTTATTGGCGCAGTGATGGGCTGGTAACTTTATTCTCTACAGCAAAAAAAAATAAAGAAATATTTGAGGACTTTTTCGTCAAGTCATTTGCTAAAACCATAGGAAGTGCTCTCGTTCCTCTTGCACCTCCTTTACTCGGCCTAACGACAAGTCAGTGGGATCTCAAAGACAAGACCAAGAGTTTTTTAGGAAAAGTTGAACCTCTACTGCCAGGTGCTCATTTGAGAGCAGGAGACATTCCCACCATACAACAGTAGAGCAAAGTCAAAAACAAGCTTTTCATAGCTACCATCAATCAAGGAAATACATATGATCGATACTAATGAGCAAAGCTCAGGACTCGGGCAAACTTTTTTTAAGTACCGCGATTACACTCCAATCCCCTTAGTCCTTATAGTTCTCTTTGTCGCAAAGCCTAGTGTATTCACTGCCACACTGGGCACAATCGTTCTCACCTTTGGTGAGTTGTTTCGCATTTATAGCGTAGCGTTTATCGGGTCGATTTCACGGACGCGTAAAGAAAGCCTCGGTGATCAGCTTATCAGCTCAGGACCATTCAAATGGGTGCGTAACCCCTTATATTTAGGTAATTTTTTTATTGTTTTAGGTTTAGCTATCTTTAGTGGCGTACCTTGGTTTTGTTTGCTAACGGTAGGAATGTTTTACTTGCAATACCATTTTATCGTTCAATACGAAGAGGGTTTGCTTGGGAAAAAGTTCGGCAACGAGTATCAAGCATACAAAGCCGCAGTTCCTGCATGGTTTCCTAAATCTCTTCCCAAGCTTAGTGACTTTGAATGGCCAAGCTCATTCACCCAATCATTAAGAAGTGAAAAACGAACGCTCAGCGCCATCGCTGCTATGCTAGTCCTTTTGATCCTATTTTCTTAATCTCTCAAGGCACGACGTAATATCTTACCAACGTTAGTCTTTGGCAGTTCATCACGAAACTCCACATACTTAGGTATTTTATAACCTGTAAGGTTTTGCTTACAAAAGGCTAAAAGATCTTCAGCCGTCAAACCTTGATCCTTTTTTACCGCAAAAACTTTGACGACTTCTCCGGATTTATCATCTGGAACTCCGACTGCAGCAGCTTCCAATACACCTTCATGACTTACCAAAATATCTTCAATTTCGTTTGGATATACATTGAAACCTGACACCAAGATCATATCTTTTTTACGATCAACAATATAGACGTATCCTTTATCGTCTATTGTCGCAATATCACCTGTTTTAAGCCAACCATCTGGAGTAAAAACATTCTTGGTTTCCTCTGGTTTTTGCCAATAACCTTGCATCACCTGAGGCCCTTTAATACATATTTCTCCAGGTTCACCAAATCCCAACTCCTTATTATCATCGTCTCGAATCGAAACCTCCGTTGCTGAAACAGGAAGGCCTATGGATCCATTAAATTCTGGTAAATCTAGAGGGTTCATACAAGCTGCAGGAGATGTTTCAGTAAGACCGTACGCTTGAATAAGCGGCACCTTAGTAACTTTTTGCCACTGATCAGCTACAGGCTTCTGCACTGCCATACCTCCACCCAAGGTAATTTTGAGTGTATTGAAATCTAATTCACCAAAATTTGGGTCATTCAATAAAGCATTGAAAAGGGTATTAACCCCAGTAAATGCGGTAAAAGGGTGCTTAGCAAGCTCCTTAATAAACCCTGGTATGTCACGAGGATTAGGTATCAAAATATTATGCCCTCCAAGCTTCATAAATGTCAGGCAATTAGCCGTTAAGGCAAAGATATGATACAGAGGAAGAGCAGTAATAATGACTTCTTTACCTATTTCAACATATTTAGCCAACCATTGGTGTGCTTGTTCCACATTAGAGCAAAGGTTACCATGGCTCAACATTGCACCTTTCGAAACTCCCGTGGTTCCGCCTGTATACTGAAGAAACGCTAAATCCTCCAAAGTAAGTTTGTGCTTCTTGAATGATTTAGATTTTCCAATTTCTAAGGCCTGAGAAAAAGTATGATGGCCATTGAGCTGGAAAGGAGGTACCATTTTCTTGATTTTGCGGATTACAAAGTTCACAAGCATTGACTTAGGAAACCCAAGCATTTCTCCAAGGCTAGTGACCACAGTATGCTTCACAGGGGTATTGGCGATAACTCCTTCAAGAACATGAGCAAAATTTTCAACTATTAGGATTGCTTTGGCACCAGAGTCTTTCAGTTGGTACTCTAGCTCTCTTCCTGTGTAGAGAGGGTTGACATTTACAACCGTAAGTCCTGCTCTCAAAATAGCTAGAATTGATATTGGGTTTTGCAAGATATTGGGCATCATTACCGCGACACGGTCGCCTTTTTCAAGCCCTAGATGAGATGTCAAATAAGACCCCAACTGCGTCGAATATTGCTCCATATCCTTATAGGTTAGCGTTTTTCCCATGCAAGTAAAAGCTGGCAGAGAATGATACTTCTCACAACAGCTTTCGATTAATTCTGCTAAGGTTATTTGAGGATCAATGCTAATGCTTTCTGGTATGCCATCCTGATACTGTTTTAGCCAAACTTTTTCCATAGCTTGCGACTCCCTGGGCTACAATTGCGTGTCTGCATTACTATCAATAATAGGATTATTTTTGGTATTATTTCGAACTTAAGATAGTACGAAAGCATTAGCTACTTTGCAAGCTGACCTTTAAGCCCCTCCACTTGTGAAGCAAAATTAGCCAGCAATTGCATGCCATACTTGGTCAGAACAGATTCCGGGTGAAACTGCACTCCTTCAATCAAACAGCCCATATGCTTGATACCCATTATCATCCCAGTTTCAAGCTCGCCTGTTACCTGAAGCTGCGGATCTAAGCTCCCTTGCTCAACAACTAAAGAATGATAGCGCGTTGCCTCAAGCGGATTAGGTAGCCCATCAAAGACCCCTAGCTTCTTATGGTAAACCGGTGAGGTTTTTCCATGAACAGGGGGATCGATTTCTATTACTTTAGCTCCAAAAGCCTGAGCAATTGCTTGGTGCCCTAAACACACCCCAAAAATGGGAAGATGATTCCCAAAGCCTAACTGTACCAACTCAATGCAAATACCAGCATTTTCAGGATGCGATGGCCCTGGAGAAAGTACTATAAAATCTGGCTTCTCATCTATAACCTGACATGCCTGAATTTCATCATTGCGGTAAGTGCTAACAATATGACCAAGATGCTGTAAGTATTGCACCAGATTATAAGTAAAGGAATCATAATTGTCGATCATAGTTACACGCATAAAACCCTCGATTCCATATCTATTATGACAAAAAACTGTAGACGACATTCTCAAGAGTGCCAACTAATCGAAACGGAGGCAAGAAAGGGTTTTCAAATTACTATAAATTTCTGTATTTTTTACAACAATAGGAAGTTCTCAGGAAGAGTTTTGTTGCTCTCCGTTCTTCATGACCCTACAGCCACCTCCCCTTGGAGCATTGACCGAAATGCTTTTATTTCTTAATTGAGTCAGTATAACTACTTGTTTAAATTTTCCGACACATCAGTTAATTCAACTATTTCGTACTAATTTATTTTTGTCCTATCAAGGCCAACTTGATGCTTTAT
>JBGCDR010000432.1:0-2587 GCA_045105515.1 Oligoflexales bacterium | reverse complement strand
TTTAATAAAAGTGAGCCATTTTTTTTAAGTTTTTTCTTCCTATATTTTTTTTATCTAGTCACTTTTGGTACTGCGGCTTAGAATTTTTCTGACCTATTTAATGAAAAATTGGAAAAAATCTTATTTGAATCAGCCCTGGATTAAGCTGAACACTTTCACGTAACCGATAAATCTACATAAGGCATTGATATTAAAAATATAAATTGTCTATATCCATTTTTTTTGTTTTCTTTAAGCACAATTCCTATTGTTCCGTTTACAGATTCAATTATACTTTTTACAGCGGTCATACCAACACCTCTGCCTGAAATATCTGTCAAACTTTTAGCAGTAGATACCTGCGACTCAAAGATGTAATGCACTATTTTTTCATCTAAAGAATCATAATCTTGTGATTTTAGTCTTAATTTTTCTATATCAATCCCAGCACCATCATCACTATAGTTTATCTTCAAAGTTCCATTATCAATGCTAAAACCAATTTCAATAATTCCTCTTTCTGGTTTTTTATTTGATGATCTGATACTGGAAACTTCAATGCCATGGTCAATTGAATTCTTGATTAGGTGATTTAAGATTTCTGTTATTTTTTTATAAATGTGTCCTTTCAGTAAAATATTTCCACCTGTTAAATTAATAACTGGGTTTTGCTTACCCAGTCTGTAAGAAATCACCTGGGAAAGCTCTATTGTTTCATCAAGTAAGGTGTTTGTATTGTAAATTTTGTTAAGATATATATCAAAAAAATCATTTAATATATTGAATGATTTTTTAACACTTATCGGATACATATTAATCATATCTTCATTTAATAGAAAATATTTTAGTTCGTGATATTCTTCATTTGAAAAATATTTTTGATAAACTGCTTTGTAATTTTCTAGGCATGCTTTTGTTTTATCTAGTTCTGTTATTTGTTTGCTAGCATTTTCAAATTTTCCTTTCATTCCATGGAAATAGCTTTCTATGTCAAAAATACAATTGCTTATCTCTTTGAAACCTAATGTTTGGGTAGTTCCTTTAAAAGTGTGCAATACATTAAATAACTGTTTTTGGTCTGTTTTCTCTAAGGCTTTTTCACATTCATGTATATATAATTCTGCCTCCTGTTGAAATTTTTGAAATACTCTGCCATTTGATTGAGCGAGCTCCATTAAAAGCCTGGTTTCACAGTCCTTCTTCTTGAACTCATTTTCAATTGATTTAATTGATGTAACATCTTTAAATGAAACCAGTATTTTGGATACTAGTCCGCTTTTGTCAACAATTGAATCCCATGCAGTTTCCAATATTTTGTCTTGGGCATCTGATTTTTCTGTTTTGTAAAGAATTTTTCGCGGGAGATGGTGTTGATTTAGAGAAAACGTTGATGATGTTTCTCCAATACAAGTCTCTAAAGTTTGAATTATTAATCCAATTTTGCTCTCCATTAAACTAGTTTTTGACAAAATTTTTGTAAAATGGATATTTTTTATTTTATCTAATTCTAGAATAGAGTGCGAATACGGTGAATAAACCGAACAAACTAAATTACTTTCTTTGATAATTAATATAGCTTGACTGATATTTTCAAGAATTGACTTTTTTTCCTGCAATGACTCTGAATACATTTCGTTTATTGCTGATTGTAAAATATCGATCTCATCTTCATGATTAGTTTTTTTTCTATTAAGAAATAATCCCTTGATTTGTTCATTGCCACTATTATCAGCGTTCTTCAAAAAAGCAGCCATATTTTCTAAGTGTTGGGTAACTACGGTACTAAATATCAGTAATATTATGGAAGAAATTATCATTGTTTTTAATAATTGAGTTATAAAGAAAATAATCAATTTTTCTGACAAGCGTTTGTACATATTATCTTTCGAAAGTACTACTGTGATTTTACCAACCTGATCATTTAAGTCCTCGTGTATTAGATCAAATACTCTTTTCTCTTTGTAACCTTCAATAGGCAGTATATTGATAATAAAAAGATAATCAGATTTACTTTTTTCCTCGGTTTTTTTCTTGATACTCTCAGTAGGGAATAAGGTGTTACCCTGATCATCTTCAATTATTACGCTTTGTACATCTTGATGATTTAATATTCCTAAGCCTTGAGTATCAATTTGATCCTCATCGAGCGAGAAAATAGCTTCAGAAATACTCGCTAGATTGGTGTTTTCAATAAAATAAAATGTTTTATTCATATTTTCTTGTTCGTTTTTAAAATCTATAGCAAATGACACAATAGTGAAGATGAAGGTTAGAAATGAACTTGCTCCTATGATAAGTATTAAAACTTTTCTACCAAGTTTTCTTTGTGTTTTTTTCATAGGATCTACAACTCTGATATTGGAAGATTCATACCGTGGCCATCGGTTGTTCAATGCATACGCTAAAATGTCAAAAAATAAAAATTCTATTATTCTTCGATTTCATGGATAAATTCATATTCTTATAAGCCTTGAATTCAATAAGAAAATGCAAAAATAATCTTGCCGTCCAGAATTCAAAACAAATTTGTGCTTGAAAAAAATATTTTCATCAAAATTCCCCTTCCTAAGATGTGTTTAAGAGCTAATAAGAGAAAAATCTTAAGTTT
>JBGCDR010000431.1:0-6651 GCA_045105515.1 Oligoflexales bacterium | reverse complement strand
TCATGTTTCAAAGGAATTACAGCAGAAGATGTACAAAATGTACAAAACGCCTTAAATAACAGGCCAAGAAAGACTCTTGGTTACTTGACACCAAATGAAGTTTACTCAGGTGCTAAGTTAGCTTTTGCAGCTTAGAGCCTGTAATAATCTTGTTTTACTGAGTAGAGGACCATTAATGATATATGGCCACGCTGTGTGTAAAACTTAATATTTTTCTCTTATTAGCTCTTAAACACATCTTAGGAAGGGGAATTTTGATGAAAATATTTTTTTCAAGCACAAATTTGTTTTGAATTCTGGACGGCAAGATTATTTTTGCATTTTCTTATTGAATTCAAGATTTTCTATTTTACTTATCATTGGTTTTTTATTAGCTATTATGACTCGTTAAACACAAAGAAATGATCATTTTCATCTGCCATTTACCGATATTTTTTTCCTCAGATCCGAAAATATGAGTTCACTATAGCTGTCATATCCAGTCTTAGAAAGCCTTTGGGGATGACAAGGATAGAGATATTTAATAAGTCGGGAATTAAATCTTTTCTTCTATCTCAATTTTCAATTCTGGATGAGATTTTTTCAAGTAAGTGAATTTCTTATTTTTGTTAGTTAAGGTATTTTGGACAAAATCGCTAATCAATTCAGCATTAAATTTTTTGATCACACCTGTGTCTACACCATCGCTAGGCTTGCAAAAACGGGTCTTGTTAACTGCCCAAGTGAATCCATCATCCAGCAAATCAACATGTGCATAGTCTAATGCATTGACATACCATTTGGGTCCCTTGAAAGCTGCAAAAAAATGTTCAGATGACAATTCTTGAGGGCAGCATGGAGGGAACCATTTGCGATCATATCCTGGCTGTTTGCAAAGCTCTGTGCCAGATATGAGCAAAGGCGCATTGAAATCATTTTTTTCATTTCTCTTAATAGATTTTTCTGTTTTGCCGAATGGATCTCCGTCCACAGGGTCAAGTAAGATGACTCCTTTGACATCCTCTTTAGCCAAGCGATAGAAAGCAATCACTGGCTGGGCTCCCGAACTGTGACCCATGATTATGGTTTGGTCCCAATCTAAAAGGTCTTTTGCTAAACCGCGATGTTTCTTATTTAGGAATGAATTAAGGTTTTTTCTGAGAGCCTGATATGCATTATAACTCTCCTCGGCAGTTGCCTTAAACTGGCCTGGGTAGATTTGCTTGCTATGAAGAGTGATGATACCAACTCCCTTAGCTGCCATCTGCTTAATAAAGCTATCATAAACCTTCGAAGTGATAAGACCCGTCATTCCAGTAAAAAATAGGATTACTGGGCGAGTCTGTCTAGTTTTCGGAAACCAAACCTGCAAGTTCAATTCAAGGCCATCAATGTTGGTTTTATCAACATACTGGCTTCTAACAGGCAGCTTTTTGTCGCCAAAAAATGGCAGTGCACTAGAACTTGGCATGAAGCAAAATGGTAGCTGCAAACCTACAAAGGCCCACAGTAAGGGGCGCTTTAACATTTTGAATGAATGGGAATTGGTTGTTTCTGCACACCTGCTGAATAGTTCAAAAAAGAACTTTTTGAAAAACATAGTCCCCCCAAATTTATGTTGATGATATGTGCTGTTATGAATTTTTAATTTTTTACAAAAATGTTAAGTATGTCAATGACTATGAGACATAAGGAATTGCTATTATTATGTACGTAGTAATTTCGTTAGGTTTGTTTGCCCTGACGAAATTTTTTTAGCGGATAGGAAACAATGTCGATAATGTCATCAAAAATATGCAGTATTACTGGCAATACTATGGTTGTAAGAAATGAACCAAAAAACATTCCCCAGCCTAGAGCTAATGCAATCGGTACCACAAAACGGTCGATACCTCCAACACCGTAGGCTGTGGGGAGAATTCCTGCAGTAGTAGTTACCGTTGTTAGAAAAATAGGACGAAGTCGGGATTTAGATGCATTGATAATAGCTTCTTTCCTGGTGCAACCAAGCTGACGTTCCTTGTTAACGAAGTCCATAAAAACAATAGCATTGTTGACAATGACGCCAGCTAGAGCAATCATTCCGATAACTCCTAGGAAACTTAATGGCATGTTATGGAAGTAAAAAGTCCAAATCACCGACAACAAGCCTAATGGCACAACCATGCCAATGATGAGGGGCTGGTATAAATTATTGAACTGGAGTAACAGTATCAAAACTATGACGATAATCGCGATTGTAAAGGTTGTTCTGAGACTTTTGAAACTTTCTACCCGATCTTGTTCCTCACCACCAAACTTGAAGGACAAACCAGGTATTTGTTTTCTGATTTCAGCAATTTTATCCCTCATAATTTCATTTGCTTTTGACGAGGTTATGATAGATTCATTCACTTCGGCTTCAACCTTTACGCTCCTATATGCATCGATATGTTCTAGCGAACCTAAACTAGTCCCTCTCTCAAATTTCGCAACTGATTTGAGGCGTATTAACCTCCCTCTTTGATTTGGTATTAGGGTGTTACCAAGGGATTCGAGCCCATCTTTATTGTCTTCTGAAAGGGTGACCCTTATATCTATTTCCTCATCAAATTGCTGAATGTTGTCCACGATTATCCCGTCATAAGTAGCCCTAACAGCATTTGCAACATCGAGCTTAGATAAGGATGCCAATGATAAAGCTCGTTGATCAAGCTTTACCACAATTTCTTCTTTTCCTGGTGTATTACTATCACTAATTGAGGTCATACCTTCTATGGCTGTTAGTTCTGCCTTAATTACATCTACAGCTTGATTTACTTTTTCATAATCTTCGGCAAAGACCTTGATGCTAACAGCTTTGCCAACTGGCGGCCCAGACCTTCCTTTATTCAGATCAAACTTCTCAATACCTGCGATACTTTTACCCTTTTTCTTAATTTCTTCGATCATGCTATCAACTGACTTCGTCAATTCTTGGTCTTCAATAAGGTAAACTTTTACCTGCCCGTAGTGGGAGCCTATTGTGTTGCGAGACATACTTCTTGAGCCAAATTGTTTGGAACCAATTTGAGTGACAAAATCAGCGAGGTCATTACCACATACTTCCCGAACAATATTCTCAATAGATTGAACAACTTGCTCATTTTCTGAAAGGCGAGTGCCGATGGGCAGTTCATATTTAATAGTAAATCGTTTTGCTTGAGTTCCTGGAAAAAAAACAAAGTCCATTTTTTTAACTGCAAAATTGATTGAAAATCCAACTAGTGCAACTATAGATAGAGCAATTAAATATCTCAATTTCATGCAAATATGAATACAGGTTACATACGTAGGCAAAGCATACTCGTTCCACAAATAATTAACATTGAATTTCCCTTTGGGCCTTTTTGGTTGACTTACCCAGCTGGAAATATGGCTAGGTAGGATGAAAAAACACTCAAATAAGCTTACAATTAAGGCAATAACTACCCCAACTGGAAGATATTTAATAAATTTTCCAAATATACCTGACATAAGCATTAGTGGGATAAAGGCAGCAAGGGTAGTTGCTATGCTTGATAAGACTGGTTTCCAAATTTCTTGGGTACCTTCTATAGCTGCAGATTCAGGATCCAAGCCTTCATCGAGCTTTCTTTGCGCGTTTTCTGTAACCACAACAGCATCATCAACAAGCATTCCCAAGACTATTATCAAGCCCATCATACTAATAAGATTGAGGCTGACTTCACCGTAGTCAAAGATCATTATAGTAGCTAGAAAGGAAAAAGGAATACCAACTGCTGCAACCAAAGCAACTCTAATCGGGAGCATGATGGAGAGAATAAGTAGAACCAAAACCAGACCGACCACAAGGTTATTAGCAAGGACGTTGACTCTTCTTCTGACATTTTTGGATTGGTCATTAAGGTAGCTATATTGAATTTCATCAGGTAAATCTGTCTTTATTTGTTTCATAGCATTTTTAATGAGATCCACCAGACGGATAGTATCAGCTGACGTTTGCTTAAGGACAACTAAATTTATTCCATTTTCTCCATTGGTACGATACCAAATGTCTTGATCAGCAAATCCATAACTTACTTTCGCAACATCTTTGATTCGAATAAATTTTTCAGTAATAGTAGATCTGAGTATCACATTCTCTATGGAATCGACATCTTCGGCTTCTATTTGTGTTTTTAGAACAAAATCTCTTTTTTTTCCATCTTCTTCGAAGGTAATATTGCCAGCAGGGACGTCAATATTGGCACCCCTTAGAGCATTGACTATTTCCGTTAAACCTACTTTGTAGCGTCTTATTTTTGATGGTATGGCTTCAACTTTAATTTCATATTTAGGAAGGCCCTTGTAGTTTACTGAGGCTACTCCGGAAAGACGTTCTAATTTTCGTTTTACTAGCTTTACATCTTTACGCAATTCTTCGAGTGGAAGTTTGCTAAATAGTGAAATCTCTATAAGTGGCATGCTTTTATTTTCGGTAGCTGTAACTAAAGGATCTTCAGCAGCATCAGGAAGCTCTTTGAACTTGTCAACAACATCTTGAACATCAGCCTCTGCTTCATCTACTTCGACCTGATCAGGGTCTAACTTCAAAACTATTACACTCCGGCTTTCGACAGATACCGATGTCATCTCCTTTACCCCTTCGATCTCAAGGAGGTCTGATTCTAAGGGTGTAGTTATCAAGCTTTCCACTGACTCAGCTGATGCATTTGGATAAATTGTAGTAACCGTTAACATATCAAAACTTACGTTGGGAAAGGACTCTCTTCTTATTTTAAGGATGGAGTAAATACCAGCAATCATAACAAATGCCGTTAATAAATTTACAAAAGTGTGTTGTTTAGCAAAATACTCTATAAGTTTATTCATACTGTCCTCAACGGCCTATAGCCGAGCTTACGAAAGTCCTTAGTTGGCCTGACTGCTTGCGTAAATGCCAAGCTGTGTTGAACAGCTTGGCAGATAAGTTAGATAGACTAGATTTGGTATTGGTCAGAGTATCCTCAGCTTGTAGTAGAGTACCCAGATCAGTTTTTCCAAGGCGGAAATCCTGATCGAGTAGTTTGATTCTTTCAGAATCTAGGTCTAATTTTTTTGAGATATACTGCTTTTTTAGGGAGGTCATTCTTAGGGAATTGCAGGTTTCAAGCCAGTCACTAGTGAGATTAGCTTTTTCTTGGGCCAGGAGTATTTGATTTTCGCTGCGACTTTTAAGTGCTTCAAGTTTATCTGCTTGGTTTGCCGATCTACCAATGAACATATCTATACCAAGGGATACTAAATATTGTGGATGTTTGAAACTTGATGCCTCACTTAAGCTATTTTTTGTTTCGTCATCAATACCATTAGCTGTGATTTTTGTGGCAAAATAAACCTCAGGTTTGCCATTGCTAGAAATAGCGGCTAGCTTAGCATTAAAGCTTTGAATACGATTTGAATATGTTTCACTTATGAATGAATTTATTTTTATCCTATTGTTGCTGCAAAGTTTTTCGACATCATCGATTTTTTCAAGAGCAAATTTGAAGGAGATTTTTTTACCGATATATTGATTGTATAAATCCATTTTTACAATGGTACCAAGTTTAATTAGTAAGCCTGAGATCAGTTGTTTTGCATCTGACAGGTTTTTTTCTGCACTTAGAATTGAAGAATCAATTTGCAAAATATCTATTTTCTCAATAAATCCGCGATTATATTGGCGGTCGTAGATTTTCTTACGCCTTAATTCCCGCTTGTATCTTTCTTCGGATGAAGCCAGCTGATTAAATGCCGTCCAAATAGTGAAGTACTGATCAATCAAAACTTCAAGGTAAGATTCTATGGTTTCTTCAACTAGGTGTTTCTTGGCAAGTTTTGCTGATTCTGCTGCATCAATCGATGCACGGTGTGCATGACCGAAACTATTTTTGAGCAAACTCTGCCTCAATTCAACTGAAAACTCACTTTCTTTGGATTCATTAGTTTGGCTTACAAGTGGAGTTACCGTAGCCATTTCTTGTTCGTTGATAGATGAGTTTACTTCTGCAGAAAGCATAGTTCCTGTTGAAAATGACTTTGAAAGATTAATGCTAGCTTTTTGAACAGACAGCTTTCCTAGCGTAGAGCCATTACTGCGTTCATTGTCATCTTCAAAATGTGAAATGGTCATCCCAAAGCGCGAGTCTAATCTTGAATTTATAGATAGGGTTGAAGCTTCAACTGCGGAAAGAGAATTTTTTTGTCTGGCGATATCATCGCTATGCTTTACCACCAATTCCAGTAGCCATGGTACAGAAACCTGAATACGTAAGGCTGAATAACACGTTGAATTTACGAATATAAATGAAAGCAGGCCACCAGTAAGCATGGCTATATTTAGATACATTCATATATCCCTTATGAGTAGGCAAAAAATTTGAATGGTGGTTCTGATATAAAGTTTAACTCAAAATGGGGACAAAAAGGACCGCCCTACTAAAAATGAGTATTCTCCAAACTACGCCGTAGAGTTTACAAACAACTATAAATAATTATAATACGGAGCGCGTTTGAATTTCGAATGGAGTAATTAGTGCCTGATTGGAAACACACCGCCGCTTTTGTGTGTAAGGCTTAGAGCACTATAATCTTTAGCGAATTTCCCCAGTTTCTCTAAAAAGGCTATAATTGTCGGAAAATCAAAAGATCTTGGGGGTGCCCATGCGC
>JBGCDR010000430.1:0-11493 GCA_045105515.1 Oligoflexales bacterium | reverse complement strand
GCTGCTAATGCATTATAAAAAAAACCGTTCGAAACTACAAAAATGTTGTTGGATAAGCATTTTTTTCAGAATTAATTTGTCTCTATTCTGAATCTATGAGTCAGGAGGCTTAAATGTGGTTTGTCCAAACTAGAAATATTAGACTATCAATGATCCCTGCAAAGGATGACGAAGAGGTGAAGGTCTGCCGTAAATTAGTGCGTACAGCAAGTAAAGAAATATCGTTTATTTACAAAAATCTATATCCAAATTTCCTTTTTGAGAAAGGTTTGGAAACCTCACTAAAGGAATGTTTAGAATGGTTTATCTCAAAAGATCTGAAAAAGAATATTTATTTTGATGTTGAACATGAATTTCAGGATGCTCAAAAAATTGGAATATTTCGCATCCTCCAAGAAGCCTGCCATAATATTAGTAAACATTCAGAAGCAACCGAATGCAACTTTTCTCTTAGGGATGTTGGAATTAACACACTTCACTTAAAAATTGAAAATAATGGCCTCAAAAAAGGGAGGATGAAAAATAATCTCTTGGGCTACGGTTTAAAAAATATGAAGCTTAGATGTGGGCAAATCCATGGACGTATGCAACAATCTTATAAAGATCAATGGTTTAGCTTGGACTTTTATTTTCCAAAATCATTTGAGGGGAACTGAAATAGCTTAATTTATATATCCCGGGAAATTAAGGTAATCAATACAGAAGTATAGGCAAAAATATGGTGCTACGACTCAAGTTTTAAATCATTCAACCGAATAGTTGAATGAAGGGAGCATGAAATGGCAACAGGGGCAGATTCATCTGAAATTCTCAACAAGCTTTTTTTCGTCATAAGCGATCCGACACGTCGTGATATTCTGAGCTTGTTACGTGAATCTGAAGAGCTTAAGGTTTCTGATGTCGCTAAGGCCTTTGATATGAGTCTGAATGGGGTGTCTAAGCATATCAAAATTATGGAACGAGCAAATATTGTGAAGCGGCGCATCGATTGGCGGACTCACTACATAAGTCCTAACTGGGAATCACTTCAAGTAGGCTACGAATATTTACATACATATCAAAATTTTTGGGGTACTCGCCTCGAAGCATTTGTCGAATACATTAACATAAATAAAAGGGATCTAACGATGACCACTCTTAACCTACAAATCGTAAGAACTGTGAAAGCTACACAACAAGCAGCTTTTGAAGCATGGCTCAATCCTGAGGCTCTAAAATTATTTATGTGTCCAGGTCCGGGAATGACGGTGCCTCATGCTGAAAATTCTCCGGAAGTGGGGGGGAGCTTTCTGATTGTAATGAAGGCCGGAGATCAAGAAATGCCTCATAAAGGTAAGTATAAGGTCATAGAAAAATATAGTCGTCTTGAATTTTCCTGGATATCTCCCTTTCAGAAAAATATCGATAGTTTGGTGACCATAGAATTTAAAAAACATGGAGAAGATCAAACTGAGGTGATTCTTTCACACAAAGGCTTTGATTCTGAAGAATCGCGAGGCAATCATGAAAAAGGCTGGGCAGTTATCCTTGAAAAATTTGAAAACGCTCTCAAATAGCTTAATTTCCTTTTAAGCATTCTTTTATCCATTTAATTAATTCTCAGTCTTTGATATGTTATTTCTAATACTTTCGATGTGATAGACTACGATCTTAGATTAGCAAAATTCAAAGCTTTACTTCCATGCTATAACAATATAGTTTCCGATTTCACAGTTAAAGGGAAAGAATAAATGATGAAGTCTTTAATGTACGTTGTTGCCATAATATCTATTTTTTCAAATACATACGCTTTATCCGCAAATAACATCGACGATAGTGCTTTAAAACCTTATCTTGAGACCGAGTTAGAACCTCTTAGTGCAGTTTTAGAATGTTCATTAAACTCCCTTCGTAAATTCGTTGCTCAAAGGGAAGCAAGTTTTCATACAGATGATCCTGAAATCCTAAGTTTGGAAAGAAAAAAACATGCTTACAGCCTTATTTTCGCAATGATAACTTGGTTTAGTGTTTTAGAACTTGATTTAGATGAGTTGAAAAATTCTACCAATCCATATTTATCAGATTTTATGGATAGAATTAGCAAGGCCAGAGTTAATTTACATTGGCTTGGGAGAGATTTTGCTCGTCCTGCCTGGTCAAAGCTGAGTGAAGCTAGAATTGAGGCCCAATTCTTCGAAGATGAAATCTTAAAGATTTCAAAAAAACATAACTCAATTGACAACGTGATTAGATTTTATTTAAAATCTGCTCAACAATATGACAACAGCCTTTTAACTCAAGCATATTTTGCATCACATAAACAGATAGAAGATATTACTGATCCTGCAGATCATACATTCGAATCAGTAGGTAGTTGGAATTATCATAAAGGAAATTCTCTTACATTTGATTCAGATTTATTAGACCCATGGATTGAAATTCTGGATGATATTGTATTTGAAATTTGTGGATCTCATAATCTGTAAATTTATTTTTAAATTCTAATCTTATCCTTTAAAACCATGTTGGTGAACCGATTTTAAACAATTGTAAACTCTCCCTCCCTACTGCGATGGAACCAATTCTCCTGAACCAGACTTGCTTTTGATCGAGTTAAAATGGACTAAAATAAAATGATACTTGATTAATATATTTTTAATTGTTTTCTGAATTACACCTTCTTGTTCGAGATAGATCATTTGTAACAAGCATCGAGTACGGAATTGAATTATTTAAAATTGGGTAAGTTGTTTAGATGATGTAAGATCGCGAATGGCTTCGACTAATTATTTTCAACATAAAATCTAAAAAAAGATTGTAAAAAATAGTCGATATTATCCTTCATACCATTACAGCAAGAAATCTCCCCTGAACCAGGGACTCTATTTTCCTGAGGGTTGCAAATATTTTTTCTTCGCTTTGAGGGATTGCGTTTAGCTTTTTTCTTATTAAGAGGTTGAGGGGCAAAATCACAATAATATAAATCTACATATCCATTATACCTTTGTGAAAGGTGTATGTATAAATTAATCTGATCTATGCTAAAGGAATCTTTCAAAAATACACCCAAATCATTTTTCATTTTCATTGCTAGGGTACTAGCACGAGTCACAAATACATAAAACAACCTTTCGTTGTACTGGTTGAAATAAAACTCAGCATATTCTAATCTGAGTTTTAAGAGGTCCTCAAGTTGATCCTCACTGTATTGACTGGTAAAGGAATTGGAAGCGTTTACTGTAGTCTCATCAACAGATGCAAAGATGCTGGTGTTACTAATAAATATTAGTGAAGCAATAAATATTTTAAGAAAATTCATCATTATACCCTATAAATTATAATTCTTGGAGATCTTAGCCCACAAGTCATACTAAATTTAGAGGTCAGTTACAAGCACAATTTTTCTGAGTATATCAGCTTTATATTATAGCGATATTGTTGATGTTTTACAGGGTTAGATTTAAGTAGATACCTTGTCAGGACTGGCCTTAAAAGTCAGTTTGGGTTTATCCCGTCCAAATATCCAGGAATGGGAGCTATCAACTAGCTCGTAGCTGTGAATTATACACTTATTGTCTATTTTGGATAAACTACCTTTATTTAGGTCCTAAATATTCATTATTAGTAATTGAAATTTTATTCTATAAATCTTACGAAAAACAGAACATTTTTGAATGAGCCTATGGCATAAATTAAAAAATATTCTATATTCAAAAAAAAGCAAAACCAGGTCAGTGAGTGAGGATATTTTTCAGTCGTCAAATTAGAGAAGGCTTTTAAGGAATGTATTATTGTCGTAGACTACAATATTAGATCACTGCCCTGCCTGTTTAAATAATTAGCAATTTAAATTCCTCTAAATAATTGAACCATTTCTAACTTGTCTAATCACCAAATACCCCTTGGGGGGTATGCCATTTAATCATGTAATTTCAGTAAGTTCTCCGGTGTTAACAACAACCTTGTTTGATCGGAGATTCAAATGAAACTTTCTCGTATTTTATGCAGTAACTTGTTAGCTTGTTTATTGGGAAGCCAGGCTCTAGCTCAATATGTTCCCCTCGACATTAATTTTTCTGAGCAAGACACGAAGACCCCTCCTCTAGGAAGAGCTTATCACGATGGAATAGGTGACACTGTCGACTTTAGGTCCGAGGTTTACGCCCATAAGAGGTTTGAATCTTCAATTCGTTCTAAAGCATTTGATTTGTTCATTAGTAGTTCAAATCAAAGATTTCTTCCAGAGATGCCTAGTGGTAAGATAGGGTATATTGACACGGATGACCTCCAACACGAATTCGTTATGTCCCAAAATGGAGCAGAGTTAACAGAAGCCGAACTAAACCTTCCTAATGCTGGTAGTGTAGTCATTATTCCGCTCGCGAAAGATTCAAGCGGTACTAAGATGTTTATTCATCAGCATAAGGAACCGGGAGAAGCGTACGGATTTGATCAAGATTTTTGGTCAACAGCAGGTGGAAGGGTTGATGAAGGTACAACGCCTTTAAATGCCATGCTCAATGAATGGTATGAAGAGTCTAATTTTCAAATGAGTGAAAATTTTAATTTAAGAGGTTACGATTACGATGCAGACAAGAAGATTTTATTCTTTTTTGTTGAGTGCAAACAGCGTGATTTTGATGAATTTGCAAATACAGAGCTTCCAGATCATCAGCAGTTCTGGTCCATGGACTTAAAATTTTTTCCAGCAGGTGAAAAAGAAAAAGCTGATCAAAAACTGCAGGTGGTCTTAGGAGAAAAGGGTCTTGATATTGATTCGACTGATAAAAATGTTAAGAAAGAAATAAAATCTATCAAGAAAGAAATTGATAAAAAATTTCAGAAGAAAGTCAGACTACCAAGAATTCGTGGAGATTTTGATTCAGTTGCAGGACTTTGGGCCCAAATTGATACAAAGGTTGAAAGAGGTGAAAGATTTCTAAGATTTGATAACGATGGCAGATTTAACAGCTTCAAAAATCCACTAATATTGGATGCAGTTAAGCAAATCTATCCTGAACTTAGTACTATTGCAATGGACTAAACTAGGCCTTGGCCCAGGAAGAGAGGTCCTATACTTGACAAGTATCTAGGAGCTTTCATATTTAATTAATCTTACCTTCGGACCAAAAATCCTTTTTACTATCTCCAATTGGACCTCTCTTCCTGGGCCATAGCTTAGTCACCAGAACCGAAATTAAAAAGAAATGAACATGTCGTTATGCCCAGTCCCGAAGAGACGTCTGGGCATTTCTCTCATTTTACGCATTTGCCTGAAGGAGACTCTCGTACAAGCCTTTCTTAGAAAAGGCTTTTGAGTTGATGGGGAATATGAATTTCGGATTTGGCTTAGTCTTTTTTTAGTTAGCCTTTTTTTTTCCTTTCCAATTTTTTGCAGATCCGTAAATAATACGATTTTTTTACTAATTGTATTATCGGTTTTTATCTTTTAGTTCAAAGTAATATTAGTTAAATACCTACTGAATTCTTTTGAAGAATCATCTCAACAGGCAGTTCTAATATCTTATCTGAGTTTTCCACAGTTTTATAGGTATGAATCTCTCTAGGCTATATGATGCCTGCATTCCTCGGATGAGTGTTTTTTAAACAGTTGATTTAATTTTATCTTAAAAATTAAAAATGGTTGCTAATCAAAAATATCAGGCTACCATTTGTCCTTGTTTCCTCTTAGTTTTTTTTGGAGTCTAAAAATGTACAAACTTTCAGTTAAGAATGTAGCTTTATTTTTGTTGTTTAACCTAGGCTTAACATCCTTTGCTTATGCAGAAAAAGTTCAAATTAATTCAGCTGCAGTTATGCTGCAAGATGTTATTGCTAAGACAAGTAAAAAGGAATTTATCGGAAAAAAAACAATGGTCTTGTTAGATTTGGATGATTTTTTGGGAACATATCAAGACTTTCCCGAAGCATTGTATAACATTCATTATGCGACAGCCAAAAAACAAGATAAATGTGCTTATTCGCAAAGCTTATTTAGCGATGATGCGAAAAAGAGAATTGCTCAAGATTTAGCCGAAATTACTGAGCAAGAACTAGGAAATGTAAAAAACGATCGAGAATTTGTTTTTTGGTTATTTACTGCGTTAAGATACATGTCACCCGAATTCACTGTGTTGGATTTAGAGACAATAACTATGCTTGAGAAGCTTGAAGAAATGGGGATTGAATTTCGGATTTTGACATCTAGAGCAGAGGATCTACAAAGAAAACTTACAGAATTGAATCTAACGGACGCTGGTCTTATTTCATTGATTCCTATTGATAATGTAATCTTTTGTGGACTGCAAAGTAAAGTAGAGGTAGCTGAAAGCCGTTTTTCTGACTATGACTTGATATTTTTTGGTGACGATTCGAAGAAGCATGTGGAAAATTTCGAAAATGCCCCTAATTCCAATGGCAAATACTTTTTGTATTGGCTGAATTCTGAAAGTGGTAAGCTGGGAAAAATTAAATCTAATATTTTCGATAAATGGAAAGTTAACGATATTGATACTACTGATGCACTGCTTGATCTCTATGAAAAAGTAAAAACAAACTATTTAGCTATTTAGTGTCGTTAGATCCAGGGGATCTCCTTAATTGCCCAATATGCTTAGGGATATCCTATTAAGCCTTTCTAAGAAAGGCTTTGGGGATGACGGGAAACATTGACTTATATTTCTATCAATGGTAACCATCTTTAATCTTTTTTAGGAGTAACATGCATTATTTTACCAAGATTAGCTGCGTAGCGGCACTATATATTATGGGAGTTGTGCAAGCCGAGCCAAAACAAAGTGTGAAGTTTAAGGGTGATGAAGTACCCATTTGGCTTGGAAACTTGCATTTTAAATTTGGGTCAGAGCGGCGCCTCGAAGGAAAAGACTACTTTCAGCGCTTTGAAGAAGTAAAGAAAAAAGAGATAGATGATAAAATTAAAAGCTATCGACGTTCTTTGGCTAAGAATGAACTCAGTCAAGCAGAATATGATTTACGAAGTAGAGAGGTGAACTCTCTTTTTCATCCAGCTTTTATAAAAAATATAGATTCTTCCATTGGGCTTTCTCCTTGGTATAGTCAGGTGCTGACGACGGGTGTTTTACCTTTCTTTAAAGATAATCCATCAGATACCTACCACAAAGATTTGGTGGGTCATTTGTATCAAGAACGACAAAGTTTACAGTTTGATAAAGAATTTCACAAGAAATCTGTAGAGCAATTTGCGAGAAATAATTTTATCTTTGCCCCTTCCCTAAAAGATGATGAAGGTATGGGGTATTTAAGTGACAATAGAGAAGGAGCTTATTATAAGCAGACAGTACTACCGGCAGAAAAAGAGCAATTTGACGAGCTCCTAGATGCTATCGATAAATTTAGACATCATAATAAAGATGGCAACGTACCAAACCAAGTAGTTGGAATAAACGTAATTTTGTTTGATAAACAAAGTGAGAAGATTTTTGTTGTCATGCATAATGAATCCGCAAATACTTTTGGATTTCCACAGGTATTTTCATCTTTACCCTCAGGAAGATGTAGCGATGACAACTATTGGAGCGCCTTTTTCTCCGAGCTTCATGAAGAGGCAAAGCTTAAAGATTTTGATAAGCTAACATTACGTTCGGTCATCCCGGTACCTGGAAGAGACAGAGGGGATATAAATCTCTACTTTTTTGTTGAGCTTGACATGAATGAGCTTCCGGCGTTTGCGCCTGGTGAATCTACGGAAGTTTCAGGTATTTCTTTTACTGATCATAATTTACCTATATCGATTCAGTTTGAATACTCGGATGTCGAGTTAAGGCCAATCATGAGCGTTGCTCCAGCACCAGTCTTGGGACTAGAAACTAAAAAATCAAAACCGCGGATTTCGTATTTTGAAGGTGCAAATTGGTTTAGTCAATCTGACGATGTTTTTCAGGCTGAAAATACCCTTCAAGAGAGCAGAGTTGAAAAAGGCGTTATTATTATCCCTAGACCTGATGGCTTATTTCATCATAATGGTGCTGATTGGATAGATATTGGTGAGTCTGAGTCTTTAGTTAAATTCCAAAAAGATCAGTTAATAAAGCTAATGGGCTATGTTGATATTGATATTGAGCATATTCTAGCTGGTATCGATTGGTCGGTAAATGATTTGAAAGCTATGGCTAAGGATAAAAAACATCATTTAAGAGCAAAATTTGATACTTATCAGTTAAAAGCTGTTCAAAAATTAATAACTGGTCATTCGTTCGAGCAGTACGAGAAAACATCTGCAATCCAAGTATTACATGGCTTGGTAAAGTGAAAATTTTATAGTCGGGTGAGTCTGTTTTGGAAAACTCACTCGGTAGCAAGACCGACTTACCAAGCGTCCTTTCGCCAACCTTCCCGCTTAAAGGTATGCCCAAGGACAACTCCTAATTCACGATTTTCGCCTGGAAGCAGAGAATAGCTTGGCCTACCATGGGCAAATCGATAATTACAAACAATAGCTATATCCCCCTTTTCCCAAAACAGGGGAGTGCCAAATTTATCGTAGGCTTCAATAAAGTCAGATTTTTCTTTTTTAGTCATCTCTTCATCATCGCCAAAATTTAGCTTCAAAGGCCTGTCATTATGTTCAAGGTTCATGAGTCCGGGCCAGCTATCAAACCATAAAGAGTCATCTGCAACCGAAGCAAATAGGAGATTTTTTTTGGTATAAGGACAGTATTCAAATGCTGAGGTATAGAACTTAGTTATCATATATCTACCATATAAAGGACTATCTTCCCATTCCACCTGAAGTCCTTTGCTTTTTGCTAATTCAGTGGCTTCCTCAGGATCGTTACTTTGAAATGAAGTTTGCCAGAAATTATAGACCATGCTCGGATCTTTATTGTCAAAATGTTCGATGTCAGGGAGCTTACGAACATAGCACAAGCCCTTTTCTTTCAATTTCTTTCCGAGGGGCCTAGTAAGAAGCCATTCGGTTGCACTTTCATTGTCTGAAACAAAGGTCGCTCCTACTTCAGCTCGAGGGGAAGTTTCTAAGCATAAAAAGCTAAGGTTTTTTGGGGACTCTCTAACATATGCCATTTCATGGTGGTAGTGCAAGTTTGCATAACTTGGAGCACCGGTGTCGTAGACGTTTTTGTCTAACTTTCCCCGATAGTTTGAACCCCCTTCATAGTTCATTGAATCTGGTAACAAAATTCCTACAAGTGAGGTCATTTCTTCATAACTTTGCATAGTATGATTGCCTCTTAATAAAACAATTCCATACCTAGCGAATAAATCTTGCATTTTACTTCGTAATTTCAGATAAGTAACATTCGTAGCGTTGAGGCGAAGAGAACCAGAAGAATCTGCGCTCTTTGTGATCTCTTGCTTTAAGGTTTTACTAAAACTCTCCAGATTGATGGTAAGCTTCTGCTTATCCAGGTAGTTTTCACCTGACCAGTACTTTGGTATAAGTTCTCGATCAGCGTGTATCACTCTTAAGAAAGAGGATTGAGTTTTTTCAAAAGGCTGCTGCCCCGCTTTGGCTTCAGTTTTTGAAGCAGTTCGTTTTATATCCATGAGTGTTTGTCCTCACTATTTTTTTTGTCTGGCTTATCCCCTATCTAAAGTTTATAGTCCAATCTTTGAAAAATAAAATTTCTTTCTCAAGTACAAAAGAAAGATTTTTCACTTAGGCCCAATAAGCGTTGATGATTCAAGGGTTTCAGATTAAAGAATATGTGCATGAGAATCAAACGGCAGGCAATTACTATATTTTAAAGTGATAGCATTGTTACCGATCAAACAGTTTTCCAGGATTTAGTATGCTGTCTGGATCGAAAATAGATTTTATCTTTCGCATTAATTCTAGCTCCAATGATGATCTCCTAAATGAAAGGTCATTCTTTTTCAAAATCCCAATACCATGTTCCGCGCTGATACTCCCATTGAAAGATTTTACAAGCTGGTAAACAGCTTTTTCCAAGTCGTCAGTCTGTTTGTAAAATTCTTTTTGGCTGATATTGTTAGAACCTAAATAGTTTATGTGAAGGTTACCATCTCCCACATGCCCAAAACTGATCATTTTTACGGGAAGTGCAGCTTTGGCGAAGCACTCCTGGAGAGCAATCTCAAATTTGGCTAAACTAGAGATTGGAATGCTAATATCATTTTTTCGCAAAGGGCCGCTGCTAAATAAAGCTTCTGGGATATTTTCTCTGATCGCCCATATCTCATTTACCTGTGCAGAGGATTGAGGGATTATCGCATCCAAAATATATCCTTGGTTAAACATAGGCTCGAGAAAAGACTCAATCATGGCCTCGTTACTCCCTTCAACTTCTAGAAGAAGGTAGAATGGATAGCTACTTTCAAATGGGTTTTGCATTTGCTTAAATTGATCTAATACGAGATTCAGAGCTTCAGTGCCAAAGTATTCACAGGCTGTGATTGAAATCTGTTGCTTGTGACATGTGCTTACGATGGCTAGTATGTCATCACATGAGTTTAAGGCTAGAAAGCACAACTGAGTTGATTGGGGCTTTGGACTTAGTTTAAGGCTGGCTTCAGTTATAATACCCAAGGTTCCTTCACTGCCAATGAACCATTGTTTTAGATCGTAGCCAGTGTTGTCCTTACGTACTTTACTGTCCAGATCCAGAATACTTCCATCAGCAAGAACCACTGTCAATCCTAGAACCTGTTCCCTCGCTCCACCAAATCTAATAAACTTAAGCCCTCCGGCATTGGTTGCAATATTTCCACCTATGTGACAAGAACCTTTTGCTGCCAAATCTAGTGGGAAGAATAAGTCATTTGTTTTTGCTGCTTCTTGAAGTGTTTGCAAGGTTACACCGGCTTCGGTCTTGATTGTTAGATTAATGGTATCTATATCTAAAATTTTGTTCATTTTTTCTAAGGAGACAACCACTTCACCAGCTAAAGCTACCGCGCCGCCAGCTAAACCTGTACGCCCGCCACTTGGTACTAGTGCTAGCTTCTCTTTTGAACAGTAAGATAGGATTTTTGCGACCTGCGTAGTTGATTTTGGGAAAACGACAACTGAGGCTTGGGGCTCATACTTTTTAGTCCAATCTCGTCCGTACGATTCCAGAGACTGGGGGTCATTCTTTACTAAGTCAGCTGTTAAAATGCTACGAAAATACTCTATGTGTTTCTGATCGATCACTGTATGCCTCCTCATGGTGAATGCCGTCTTAGAATAGGGTTGTTTTAGTCTGATTACAAGGTGGTCTTTGTGTTAAAAATTATAGCTGTAAATTATGAATCACTATTTTTATGAGCTTACTAAATAAGGATTTTGAGATAAATAAATATGGAAATATCTCTGATAAAAACTGGGCTACAAAATGGATTTTAATTCAACATGTGTTTATGATATTAAACTTTTCTAGTTTGGACAAACCACATTTAAGCCTCCTGACTCATAGATTCAGAATAGAGACAAATTAATTCTGAAAAAAATGCTTATCCAACAACATTTTTGTAGTTTCGAACGGTTTTTTTTATAATGCATTAGCAGCATTT
>JBGCDR010000429.1:0-37084 GCA_045105515.1 Oligoflexales bacterium | reverse complement strand
TTTAATAAAAGTGAGCCATTTTTTTTAAGTTTTTTCTTCCTATATTTTTTTTATCTAGTCACTTTTGGTACTGCGGCTTAGAATTTTTCTGACCTATTTAATGAAAAATTGGAAAAAATCTTATTTGAATCAGCCCTGTCCTAAGAGCGGGACTAGCATGTAATGTAAAACAATTAAGTAACAAAAAAATTACACAGGTATATTTTAATAGGATAGGGCTCAACATTAACTATTATCCTTCCTCAAGAGCTTTGTGACCAATTTTTTGATTCAGCAATAGGTCATAAAGGATGTTTTATTATTCCGGGTACTCATTATCAAGTTATTTCCTTGTCTACAATACAATATGTGAATATAAAAAAGCGTTTATTGATATTTTTTCACAGAGAACGAAATATGATCCTAAATTATAATTTTTTTAGAAATGCTACGATTTGCTTCCTATCTGTCCTTATCATATCAGCAAAGCCCAGCAGAAGTTTTATAAAATCCAAGAAATTCCTCGTTAAGGAAATTCAAACTTATGCAGAAAATCAGCAGACAAAGCACAAAAGTACTTTTTGGCAAAAAAAGAGCAATCAGACTTTTTCGAAAAATCTTGATGAGTATTTCAATTCTTTTCCCTTTGAAAATAAGGTTTGTAACGACATCACCTTCATTGCTCAATTAAACCCTGAAAACTGTTCGTTATCCGAACAGCTTTTATCAGAGTGTATTGGATGGGATGAGATGCTCAATAGTCTTATTGAAGAATCAGGAATTGAATTTAGCGAATTTTATCCAACTCACATAAGGCTCACCAAAGAAAAGAAATCTCGATTATTCGAGAAAAAAAAATATTTCATCAAGCAAGCTGTTGAAACCTTAAAAAAGGATTCCGAAGATTTATTCAAACAATATCTAAATGAACAACTCGAAAATATCGCTGAATTTGCTGGGAAAATAGAATCTTTTCATGAATTTATTCACTTTATTTTTAATAATGACATTGAATTTTTAAGACTAGAAGACACTGAGCAGCTCGAACAATATTTAGCAAATAGAAATATCAAAATTCTATGTGAAAGAAAAAAAATCGCAGTATCTATCTGGCAAAACCTCATATCGAATTACCAGCAAAAAAGTAGCGCTTATTTATTTAACTTCGAGAATAATGAAGAAAAATTTAAAAAATTGTTCTTACCTCAGATTAGGTCTCGCTTAAGTATGATTGTAGATGATTTGCTTGACCCCTCACGCATTCCTTTAATAGAAAAAGTAGCTGAGCTGCATAAAGCTACTGATTATCGCCTTGTCACAGCCTATTTGAATAGAGAGTTGAATGTAAATAAGAACTATGTAGAAGATTTCATCCACAATGAAATCATGGCCTCGACAAACTGTTTTCGCTGCGACGACAGTCTAAGCGAAACGAAATCTACAATTCTGTATCCATTTAGATGTTCTCACTCTCTATGCAATGAATGTTTGCAAGATCTTATTCAGCTGAATCAGTCTGAAATGGAGCCTCTGACCTGCCCCATACCAAATTGTTCGGAATCAGCAAAACTAGATGACTTACTTACAAATAAAATTATTTCGGTTCTACTCCATGCCCGTTTCAATTTCTTTCAAGCAAGAAAGATTGCGAGCTTATCTGCTGACTGGACTCCTTGCAAAAAAGCAGACTGTGATGGAGGACGCATCAAGCCTAGGCAAATGGATGAGACTAGATATACCTGCGAATTATGCAATCACAATCAATGTATAAACTGCAAAGAAGATCACAACAAATTTATAAGCTGCGACGAATACAGGGAAATACAAAGCCATGCTCATGACCCGCTCTATTTATCCAAAAAGAAAAACCTAGTAAAAAACTGCCCAAATTCCAATTGTAAAGTCCCAATCTCTAAGGCTGATGGCTGTCTTCATATGACATGTAACAACTGTAAACATGAGTTTAACTGGGAAACCCTTAAACCATGGCAGGGCACCGCTTACTATCGGCTCGAAAATGGCACAAATATTGATTCAAGAATAGACTCGGGTAGGGAAAATACACAGGTCTACAAATAAAGCCCCGAGCTAACTATTATTTTAAATCACAAGCATGAGAATTACAGGTTTTACGTCTGGGCAAAATGGGACGGACCACCACGAATCCATGATAAGCAAAATCAAATAGTTTTCTAGCGAAAGGATTTTTAGCTACTCTTGCTAGTAATTTAAATATATTCAGCTCTCTCCATATTTCTACAAAAGAATCTACACCGGTTAATATACGACCATCAACGGTCTTAATGTGGAGGTATTTTTGCACAAGCTTGGTATCCAAGCCTTCTGCTTCCGCAGAAAACTGCGGGTGAGAAATATCAACCAATTCTAGCTTGCCCTGCTTGTCCCAGCGTTGATAGGCTTTAATTTCAGATGCACAAATGATGCAAAGACCGTCGTAGTATATTTTTAATTTTGCAGTATGATGACTCATAATTCCTTATAATCTATCTTTAAGAAATCGTTGGTAAGAAGTACTCTCCTAATTTTCGTATTTCAGTTCTACCTTATAAGTAAGAGTGTAATTTCTGCATTAAGTCTTCAAAAATCGGATAGGTCAATGCCTGCGGCCCATCACTTAAAGCTTTTTCGGGTTCTGGATGTACCTCCACCATAATACCATGAGCACCTACCGCCATAGATGCGACCGACAAGTCTGGGATATACCTCCAAGTTCCACTTGCATGGGAAGGATCGATAATTACCGGTAAATGAGTTCTTTCTTTTAACACCGGTACTGCCGACAGGTCGAGGGTATTGCGAGTCGCCGTTTCAAAAGTCCTAATTCCTCGTTCACACAATAAAACCTGCCCATTGCCATGAGCTAACAGATATTCCGCAGCACTAAGCCATTCGTCAATAGATGCCATTAGCCCCCTCTTAAGCATAACGGGACAATCGACCTTACCTGCTTCTTTGAGAAGAGAAAAGTTCTGCATATTTCTTGCACCTATCTGAATCATATCTGCAATTTCTGCAACTGGTTTAATATCCTCTGGGTGCATAACTTCAGTCACAATTGGTAGGTTGTAAAGATCACCTGCTTCTTTAAGCAAATGTAAGCCTTCGAATCCTAGGCCCTGAAAAGCATAAGGAGATGTTCGAGGCTTAAAACATCCCCCTCTAAGGACACCTCCTCCTAAGTCAGCAACCCGTGCAGCTATACCCATAATCTGATGCCTTGATTCAACTGAACAAGGACCTGCTATGATTGCCTTATGGTTGCCGCCTATTCTACAGTTGCCGATTTTTAGGATAGTAGGACTGGTTTTACTTATTCGGGAACTTAGCTTATAAGGTTTCTTATCTAATCCCAAAGATTTTGGACAAGGCAATTGACCGTTATCGTGAGTTTGATGAGGTTTATCAATTGTTTGATAAGAAATTTCTTTTATCTCATTGTCAATTTTTAAAATCATACCATTTTCTTCATGATCAGGGTAAACTCCAAGTACTCTAATATATGGCAACATCCCCCTAAGCTCATCAAGAGTTTTAAGCCATGTACTATAATTACTTGCTCGTAAATCAAGAAAAAATACACTTTCTTTGTTTTTATGTGGATGTGGCCTCGATACCAAAGTACCTAAAGAAAATCCTTTTGAACGTACCAAAGCAAGAATGTCTAGCAGAAGATCATTATCTCCACCAGTAGAGGCCATAATAGTGACTTTAGTTTTTACCCGGTCATCACTAATTTCTTCATTTTTTGCTATAACAACAAACCTGGTGCAATTATTTGGTTTGTTTGCAACATTTTTTTTAAGAACTTTAAGTTTATAGCGAATAGCTGCTTCTTCACTTGCTATTGCTACATCATAATCTTTATCACTTTCTGCAATTTTTTTTGCAGCATCTGCAGTGTCATTTGCATTAATTGCCTTAGACCCTCCCATCATTCCAATGATATCAGTGCACTGCATTAGAGCTTGTGGATGAGAGTAAACCTTATCAATACTCTGAAGGTCTATGTGCCTTTTAGCGACTAAACAATGTTTTATGTGATATTGAAGCTCTCCCACCACAGAAACCTGATTTTTTATGAAAAGATCATATATTTCGTTTAAAGGGCCCGTGATGTTATTTTCCAATGGAAGAACACCATAATCTAAATTTCCACTAACGACATCTTCTACAATGTTAAAAAAATTTGAGTAACCAATTTGACTATTTGTTTCTCCTCTAAGTTCAAAAAAATCATTACAAGCCATACTACTATACGAACTCTCGATACCCTGATAACCTACCTTCCTAATTTTCAGATTAGGCTTATCTTGCAGCTTGGCTAAAACCTGAAATTCTTGAATTTTAACTGATTCGGCTAAAATCCGCTGAAATAATTTAGTCACATACAGGTCACTCAAACCTAACTCTTTTGCTTCAAGACTCAATCGACGAAGCATCTCATGTTCTCTACCTGGACTTCTTATTGCTTCACCTGTATCTAACTTAATTTCAGCAACTTCTTTGACACATAGAAACCTTTGTGCAAGTAGCTCCAAAATATTGGTATCAATCTGATCCAATATTTCTCGTTTTTTATCCAGTTTTGTTTTTACGATTTTGTTCATTGAGTTCTCCCTCTAGGCAAAAAAAAAGCCCCAGTGACTTACTGGGGCTTCTGTTGGCTTTATCTATTATCTTAGAATCAGCCTACCCCCAGCATAAAGTTATAAAAATAAAAGAAAACTATTCGCAAAATAAGAGCTGCCGACAAACCTGAGTTTATCTCAAAATTTTTAATTAATTTATTCAAAGCAGCAATCATATTTAAATGTTTCTTCTATCTTGTATAGGGTATAGGCAAAAAAATTTACTCACCTAAAGTGAGTACTGAAATCAAATCCCAATAGCAAGCTTTTTTTCAAAAAACAAAAAGTTGAGAATAGAACGAATCCATCGATTCATTAAATATAAATGAATCAATGCTCGAGATGGTAAGCTAGCTCTTTCTTAAATTGCGGATAAGAAGGAAGGCCCGACCCGGAATCAAACCCGGATCAGCTAGTTAACTTGGGAAGTAAAGGGCATCACTCTTTGGAGAGCTATCACTTTACCCACAATTTCTAGCGGCTTATCCTCACTTGGACGCAAGATTGAGTAGGTATTGTTCTCTGGCTTGAGGTACCAACCAAGACGATCTTGCATCAATCGCTTGACAGTAACTTCACCACCTACACGGGCAACTACAACATCGCCGGGTTCAGCTTCAGCTTGTTTGTTAATTACAAGCCAATCACCGTCAAAAATACCTGCATCGATCATGCTGTTACCACTTGCCTGAAGAGCAAACATAGTATCAGGTACTGGGAAGGGACGTTGGAACATGTTCACAGACATTCGCAGAGTTCCTGTGCGTTCCTCTACCGCAGCCAAAGGATCCCCTGCTGGAACTGCACCTAAGCAATGGACGACATAGGTGTTAGCAGTACTTTGATGACTTGGCTCCTTAAGAGCAATTGCCTTAGGAGTCAAAATCAATGAACGTGCAGACTGTTTTTGAGGGGTTTGCAGAAAACCTTTTCTACGAAGTGCAGCAACTAGATCTTGTGCAGATCCAATGGCGGAATAGCCCATGTATGCACAAAGTTCCCGCAAAGTTGGCGAAGTTCCTGTTCGCTCGAGCGAAGTTCTAATAAACTCGAGTGCCTTAGCTTGAATTTTTGTAAGCTTTGGAGGTGCTTTCGTCATCTTAAACACCTTTCTTCATGTTAACAAGGTGACTAAATTGCATTAACGAACTCAATTCTTTTAATTTAACAATCGATAGAAGAATCTAACTTGGTTGAAGCTACTGCGTTTACAGGGTAAGTAACCGAAGAAAGCTATCCCAAAAAAAACTCTCAAATACCCTTTACCTGAAAAAAATGATCATAGCTACAAAAATAAGGGGATTTAGTGAAATTTATAATTTAGGAAATTTCAAACTCTAGAAGTGATTCATCTTCATGATTTTTTTGCTGATTTTTTTGTTCTGAGGCTTGCATTTTTTTTTCACTGTGACTATGATCTAAGCCCTGCTTAGCCTTTACAACCCCGACTCGATTGTTTTCCGTGCTTTTAAGCCTGTATTTAGATAGATCGATTGGCAATTGTTTGCCTAGCTTATTCGTTGTAATGGATACGGATTCTAAATTCTCAAGAGGCTTTTTCGCTTGATTGTAGTCTTTTCCACCAAGCTTTAAACTCTCTGAAAAAAATTCCTTAGCCTCAGAAAGCTTTTTCTGCTTCAAGTAAATTTGACCAATATTGAACAGAATTTTTGCTTTGCTTATAGAAGCTTTAGAGCTAGCTGAAAGAGCATAGGAATAATACATTAAAGCTTCGTCTGTGTTTTCCTGCAATACATACAGGCCTGCAAAACAGGCAAGAAACTCTTGTACTACTTTTGGATGCTCAACATTTTTTAGCAGATCAAAACAGTTAAACTCTCCTATCAGGAGTGATCTGGACACTCCACATTCACCAAGTTCAGAGTGTAGCGAAATAGCTTCAATGGCACTCTCTGGTGACTTCTTAGCACAGTATAACTTAATTAGACGTACAATCGCCCACAAGTCCTGACCATTTTGCTGCAATATTTGCTTTAAAAAGATCCCTGCTTTTTGGTTCTGACCCAAAGCCATACAGGCATCAATTTTTAGCCTCATCAAGCCAATACTTACATCTTTACCCATCTCATTTAATTTATGGTAAAGGGAATTTATTTTTGTACGCTCATGATTGCAGATTGCTTGCTTTAAATTAAGCCCCATTTTTTGAAAAGAGCTGGACTCTTTTCTGGCTGAAAATAGAAAGGCCTTAATAAAATTTCTCAACCTATCATCTTTATCAGCACCAAAGGCAACATACCTACCTCCAATGGCATGACCAAATAAAAGCTGGTCCATTCTAGGGTATTCTGGTTTTACACAGTAGATAATCTTGAGGGTATTGGCAGTCCCAATACGTTGCAAACTTCGTTTTACTGCTTTAACTGACAAAAGATCTGAAAAATCACAGCATGCAATCACTATATGAAAGGCCGTTTCTTCTGAAAATAGGTCGCCTTTATCTTCAGGTTGGATGAGAGACAAGGATGCAATAGTTTTGGCAATATGCTTTATCTGTTCAGGAGTACCAAAAATAAAGGCTTTACAATTTCCACCAAAGGAAAGCTGGCTTGGGTCAAAGGACATAGCTTAATCCTCATAAGTTTCAATTCCCAAGCTATTCATCGGAAAACCCAAAGTATGACTTAAGTCTGAGTATATTCGAGAGCATTTAGCCGTTCAAGAAGAGGAGGGTGGGAATGATAAAAAGTTGAATACCAAGGATGAACAAGTGGCATAGAGTGATTTGACTCACTCAACTTTAGTAATGCTGAAGGTAAATGATCTGAGCTCTCTGTATGTTGCAATGCAAAGGCATCTGCTGCAAACTCGTTTTTTCGAGAAATCCAAGAGCTTAATGGCGATATTAAAAAACCTACGAGCCCAAACCATTGAGAAAAAACAAATAGAGCGCCATAATTGCTAACAGTACTCAAACTAAAAGCGTGATAAAAATTTTCTAAAGGTAGGCAAAGACCAAGTAAGTAAAAAAGAAGCCCCATCATTGCTATGCCACGAATAAGCATCCAACGTACATGATTTAGCTTGAAATGGCCAAGTTCATGGGCTAATACCGCAACAATTTCCTTAGTATTCATGGATTGAACTAAAGTATCAAATAAGACAATGCGTTTTTCATCAAATACACCGGTAAAATAAGCATTGCCATGAGTGCTACGGGTAGAAGCATCCATGGTAAACAAGCCAGAGGCTTTAAAATTGACCTTTTTAGCCAGGGTATAAATCTCATTTTTTAACTCACCCTCCTCAACTGGGGTAAATTTGTTAAAAAGAGGAGCTAGTAGACTAGGATATAACCATAAGGTCAAGAGTTGAAACCCACCAAAAACCAACCAGGCCCACAACCACCAATATGTTCCGGTAGCTTCCATCACCCACAAAATTCCACTTAAACAGACCCCCCCAAGAATTACAGCCAACACCAAGCCTTTAAGGCGGTCAAGAAAAAAACCTGTGGGCTTTTGTCGGTTGAAGCCATGTTTTTCCTCGAGGTGAAAAGTGAAATAATAATCAAAAGGCATAGAGAACACGCTCGAAAGCAAGCCCATTCCGCCCAAAAAAATCAGACCAGACATAATTGATCCAAAACCCATAAGTGATGATAAATTTATAGCCTGAGCTTCTAACCAACCAAAGCCGCCAAAAACAAGGAAAACAAGAAAAGCCACCAGACTAACAAGGCCAGACACTGCGCCAAATCGGTACTTATCTTGGGTGTAGGCGAGGGTCTTTTCAAATTTCTCTGGATCTAAGCTAAGATCCTTGCAAACTTTTTCTTGGTTTTTGGGGTTTTCGTAGTACGATTTATTAATTTGCGCGAGCCAATGTTCGCAGACGTACTTTCCTATTTGCAGAACAACAAAAAGAGTCAGTAAACTCATATAAAACCTTTCTAGTATCTAAGAACTATCATTAGCATTTACACGCCAAGATAGCCTCCGACTATATCACTTCCGTACCAAAAATTCCATGAAACAGCGATAATACACCGTACATTTTCCCTAGAAACAGGGGATTTACGAGTTAGATGATCTTGTATTTTTTAGGCATGCCTGTAATATGATTGCTAAGAAAATATTATGGATATAAGACCATGGATTATTTAAAAGGAATCCGCCGAGGAATCTACATTTGCCCAAACAGAAATTGTCATTCTTCCAATTCTTGGATCATATTACTGCATCTGAAGCGAAATCTGAGCCTTATGACAGCTAAAATGGGTAAATTGCCCAATTTGAATTCACTTATATCTTGTCTACTATCAATATTAATCTGTAATTGTAAATACCAATGGTATATTACCTAATGGGAGATGCTCATGCCGGATTCAGTACCATCTAGTCAAGCAATTTCCACTGAAGAAAATTATGATGGTGCGGCAGCAAGAACCATTGAAAGCAATGAACATGGCGCCATCAGGGTACTCTTAGTCAATGATCACATTTTGCTGAGAGAAGGGCTCGTTTCACTACTTGAAAAGTTCAAAGACATTAATGTGGTAGCCCACTGCGGAGATGCCAACCATGGATTTCAATATGCTGATGAACACAATCCTGACGTTGTGATTACAGATTTTTCAATGGATAGCGCCAGTCCTTGTGAACTAGCACGTAGAATCAAACATCAAAGACCAAAATCTCAGATTATTTTCATGATTTCGCAAGTTACCGATGGCAATTTGGAGCGTGGGCTGATGTCTGGAGCATCGGGATTTCTTTCTAAAGACGAAACTCTAGAGGGAATTATCAACGCAATTCGTTTTGTACATATGGGTAAACGCTATTTTTCGGAAGAAATTAAGAAGCGCCTAGTTTCAAGGCATTCCTACGACCCAAATCAAAGTATCTATACCCCAAGAAGAGCTCTACTTAGCCCGAGAGAAATTGAAGTTCTATGTTGTGTTGCAAAAGGTATGAAGGCGAAAGATATTGGAAAAAGCCTTCATATTACGGCAAAAACCGTTGAACGGCATAAATCTAATATTATGGCTAAATTGGGGCTTCACTCCCAAGTTGATCTAGCTATCTATGCCATCAAAGAAGGTTATGTCAATCCTTAAAGACAAATTGTTGCTTTAGTATGTCTTGAAAACTTCCCTTAATATTTCGGTAACCAAACCAATTTCATCACTTGTGATCTCAAAATGTGGGGTAAATCGCAAAGCGTTCTTTCCCCCATGTATCACACCTAAACCAAGTTTTCGAAGTTTAAATTCCATGCCCTCTTCACCCACAACCTTGGCCTTTTTAGGATTAATTTCCATGCAAAATAAAAGACCAGTACCTTGAATTGAACCAATCAAATCGGGAAACTCTGATTTCAAAGTCGCAAATGCTTCAAGAAACTCTTTACCTTTGGTACAAATATTGAGCCTAAGATCCTCGTTAACCTGACCTAAAACTGCTTTTGCAACAGCAAGAGCCCTAGGATTGCTAGTCATAGTATTCCCATAGATCCCAGTCACATAAAGTTCAGATGCATACTTTCCTAAGGCAAGCACTGAAAGTGGATATTGACCAGCATTTAATGCCTTAGAATACGCCTCCATATCGGGTGCATCCAGCTCACGAAATCCTGGATAATCCATGATGCTTAAACAGCCTTGAGCTCTCAAGCCAGCTTGTATGGAGTCAACAACCAACAAACTACCCATCTGATTACAAAGGTTTCGAGCAAGCTTATAGAACTCAGGGCTTATTCCCAAACCTGGATTACCTTCCCCCATAACTGGTTCCATGAACATCGCTTCGTAAAAGATTCCACTCTTCTTAGCCTGAGCAAAAACCGCTGCTAGAGCTTCCGAATCGTTAGGTTCAATCGTATCGAGGTTATCTCTCCCTTGAAAGGACTCGAGATGTTTTTGGTAAACTTTCAGACACGAATCAGAGAACTGCGCAGGTCTATCAGTTCGCCCATGAAAACTCCCTTTCAAAGAAAGGAATTTTACTTTTTTCCCTTGATGAGGCCCTCCATCCTTACAAAGTTGACGCACATTTAGATCAGAGATTCTTGTAGCAATGGTAATTGATTCAGATCCAGAGTTAAGACACATAAATTTGTGATAGGGATCCCTCTTACCAGCAGATCGCGAATGCCCAATTTCTTTCTTCAATATTTCAACAAAATCTTTTTGGGCAAAATTTGCAGTCATAATATTCGCCATGACATGGTTGTCATTCATAGCATCGATAATTTTCTGAGGACCATGTCCGAAACCCAACATACCGTACCCACCAGAATCATGAATTACCGCACCGGTTGAGCTGATGATCCATGGCCCTCTAGCTCCAAGAGATATATAGGGATTAACTGCATATTGGTCATAAAAATTAACATACTCTTGCTGAATTTGTGCTATCTGCTCTTTTTCCGATTTTTTCAATATAGAATTGTGTTCGGTGCGCAAATGTATGTGAGATTGGTAAGCTTCTTCTACAGCCTTACCTAGATTCGAATCTATCTTGGCAAAATGGCTTATCTGTTCTTCTGTAAGCCCCTGGGTAATTCGGTCTTTACAATAACCAGACATTTCTCTAAGTTTCTCAAGTAATTGCATCATTCACCTCCACAGGGTTAAAACAACATGATCGATACATGTATATGGCTTCTGCCTTCCCAAAGCTACACACTCGGATGACCCTCCGTCAAGGCAATAGCGAATTTGGTAAGATAATAGAAGAGGATCACAGAAAAAGGTTTATATTATGCGACTACTGAAACTCTCTGCAATCGGATTCGTGCTAGCTGCTAGTATTAGCTGCATTTTACTTCTCAAACTTTACCTTACTCTACCATCTCACTTTGAAATTAAACAAGCAATGCAACTCGAGAACATGGATGTATCTAGCCAAGTATTTGATCGAACTGGGAAATGGATTGGCAAATTCTCGATTAAGAACAGATACCTGGTATCATTTGATAGACTACCCGAGCATTTAGTATACTCTTTTACTAGCGCTGAAGATAAAGAATTTTTTACCCATATTGGAATTAATCTTTTTGCAATCGCAAGAGCCTTCTATGTGAACCTAAAACGAGGTAAGGTTGTTCAAGGCGCAAGCACCATTACCCAACAACTGGCAAAAAGCTTCTTTCTTTCCAATGAAAGGACCTTTTATAGAAAAATCAGGGAAGCTCTCTTAGCATTTAAAATTGAGAGTATCTTTACGAAAGAAACAATATTAGAGATCTACCTCAATAAAATTTTCCTTGGTAATCACTCCTATGGAGTTGGGGCGGCTGCAAAGGCTTATTTTGGTAAAGATATTAAAAATCTAACAGTAGGAGAATCGGCATTATTAGCTGCACTTCCAAAAGCGCCGTCCTATTTTGCTCCGCATAAACACTATAATCGTGCAATAACAAGACAAAGAAAAATCCTTAAAAGAATGTTTATAAACGGTCATATAAATAAGAATAAGTTACACCACTGGACACAAAATCCACCAACCATAGTTCAATCAAAAAACTGCTCAGGAGATTTTGGATATTTCTTAGACATGGTTAAATCTGAAGTTCTTAAAAAATTTTCGTTCGACAAAAATAAAGTGAATGGTTTAAATATTTACTCAACAGTGGATGCACAATTTCATAAGAATCTCTTGAGACAACTCAGATCTTTACAACTCAAGCTCAGATCCTATTCAAAACCATTTAAAAAAGGACTCGAATTAGCTCTCGTTAGTATAAATCATAATACAGGAGAGATCATTGGGATCTCAGGAGGAGGGAAATATTCTAAAACACAATTTAATCGAGCTCTTTTCACTAAAAGACCCTTAAGTCAATTAGTCATTCCTCTAGCTCTTATTTATCCCCTTGAACTTGGATATCAATTAGATACTCCACTATCTTCAAATGAAGATACGATTCTTTCAATACTGTCTTCTCAGAAGTCTGCAAATTTAGAAGCATTAATCCAACTAACCGGCATAAGCTCCATGAATGAATTTCTTTTTAAACTAGGGCTTCCAGTTAAGGAGCATAAGTTTCTAAGATCTCTAGATAGACTGAGAGCGAGCCCTTTGCAAGTATCTAGCTCATATGCGAGCGTGTTCAATGGTGGAAAAAAAGTCAGCCCATTTGCAATAAAATCTATTGCGTCAGTGTCGAAAAAAAATATATATGTGAAAGAAAAAATCCCTTTCCCATCAATTATTCGTGAAGAATTAGCCTATATTATGGAATACTCTCTAACGAAAATTATGGGCAAAAATCCAGAACAAAAAACTGAGCAAAAGAAACAGTACCTAGCAATATCCCAAGATCTAAGAAACGCATGGCTTATAGCATCAAAAGGTTCATTAACCCATGTCCTATGGCTAGGAGGAGAGTATGGAAAGTCCAATATAGCTAAAAACAGAAAGCAGGCAAAAAAAATTCTTACTAAGCTTGCAAACAAAATATTTAAAGTCCAGGGAAGGAAATATCAGGACTCGCGAAAAATAAACTACAAATTAAGTATTTCCTATGGTAGGCATAGATTTAAAGGACAAGCGATCACAATACCTATCACACATTTCTAAAACTTTAGCTGCCATTTCAATGCAAGCTCGGGATGCAGCACATTCTGACGAGTTTGAGTGAAAGTTGGATCTAGTTTTACATTCCAATGTGGAGAGATAGGCCTTATTGGCTCAAATGCCTGCTCTTCTATAAAAATATCTTGTTCCATTCCTTTAATAGAGCTGCGTCGCCTTTTCTTGCGCCGCCTTTTCTTACGCCCACCACTGCTACCACCAGCGGCATCATCACTAGGGCCACTAACAAACGCTTCTACAATGCTACCAGCCCAGCTTACAAAGAAGACTATCAAACCTATGTTCGCGCTACTGATCATTGCTTCTACTTCACCATCAAAAATCTGCACATTGGCATCAGTTTCATTTTGATGCGCTATTTTGGCCTCAGTATCCGTTGTAGAGATTGCATCAAATTCAGCATTACGTTGGTCAATATACCCATTTGTTTCCTCTATTTTTGCATTTGCCCCCGTCCAATTGGTAAACATAAATCCCAGACTACCAATTTGTGCGACACCAAAAAGGGTTCCTAAGATCGCGCTACCATTGGCAAATTGCCCTATACCGAAAGGCAACATGTACAAAATAGGACTAACTTCAGAAGAACTCGAAGAACTTGATGATGAAGACGACGACTTTCTTCTTCGCTTTTTTCTTCTTCTTTTTTTTCTTTTTTTAGCTAGATATTGATCCTTATTGGAATCTGTTTGACTAAACCAATCATAAGAATCTTCTTGCTCAAGTTCTAAGCTCAAATAATCCAGGTAATTATTTTTAGTAAAAGTTTTATTTTGAGTTTCTTCTTTGCCTACTCCAAACGAATAATCTGCCAACATCAGGATCATAAATCCCACAAAAATTTTTGGTGGAAAGCTTAATTTCATATCCTATGCCCTATCATCAAATGGAGTTCTTTAAGCGAATCAAAGTTGCAAGAAAGACTAAATTTTGATTTTTTATATATTTTAACATTATAAATAAGAGTTTGGTATGGTGAGCGGATGCAACTCTATGAGGAGAAATTTTGTCCCTTTTTAAAGCAAGTTTATGGTTTGCAGTCGGCACCTTCTTTAGTCGCTTATTTGGCCTTCTAAGGGAATCTGTCACAGCTGGCCTTTTTGGCGCTGGGGTGGCACTCGACGCTTTTTTTGTCGCCAATCGAATTCCCAACATGTTGCGGGAAATGTTAGCTGAAGGAGCCTTAGGCTCATCGTTCACAAAAGTATTCAGTGAGGTTTGGGAAAAGGATAAAAAGAAAGCAAGAAAACTCTTCAAGGATACGATACTTCTCTTTTTCACTGTATCACTTGCAATTTGCATCATAGGGATTATTTTGGCGCCCTACCTTGTGAACAGTATGACCATGATTGGCGAAGAGGGAGCTGATAATGCAAGTTTTCTTCACCAAACGGTAGGCCTAACCCGTTTGTTATTTCCCTTCATCGGAACCATGATCATGGGCGCAATAGCTGGTGGAGTCTTGCACCAACAAGGACGATTTTTTATCAGTTCTTTGTCACCTATTGCTCTTAACGTTGGTTACCTCCTCGGGGCTTTAGTTTTTGCTTCATTCCTTGAAACAAAAAACTATCCTTGGATCGAGTACTATATTGCCAACCCTGGTATCACCGGACTAGCGATAGGGGTGCTGCTGGGAGGATTTATACAATGTTTCGTTCAATTTTTAGGCATAAAAAAGAATAGCTTAGGATTAGCCATTTGGCCAATCAATATAAAATCATTAAATTTCTCATGGTCACCTGAGCTTAAGAAAATCCTCACCCTAATGGGGCCTATGGTAATTGCGTCAAGTGCTGGCCAGATCAATGTTTTTATCAACACCAACTTTGCCACAAGTTTGGAAACTGGCGCTGTAACTTGGCTTACATTTAGTTTTCGCTTACTACAACTTCCCATTGGGATTTTTGCGGTCGCAGTAGGTTCGGTTGCTCTGCCAAAGTTTACTAAACTAATTAGCGCCGACAATGACCTTTGCCGGGAAGAAGCCTCGACTGAACTATTCAAAATGAGTGAGTTCATGCTTTGGTTAATGGCATTATGTTTGGTGTTCCTCATGGAAAATGCTGAGCAAGTCATTAGCTTACTCTTTGAACATGGACAATTCTCTCACAATGATGCCATAAAGACTGCTGAAGCTCTCTACTACTACAGCTTTGGACTTATTGGTTATGGGCTTATCAAGGTACTCACCTCATTTTACTATGCATTAGAAAGGACCAACTATGCTATGAAAGTTAGTCTAGTTGGAATATTTATCAATTTCAGCCTCAATTATATCTTAGTCGACCGGTTTGGGCATAAGGGCTTAGCAATTACAGCTGCAGCTTTGCTCAGTATCAATGCTATAGGACTAATGCTAGGTCTTAGGAGCGAAAATCTTAAAGTCCCAGCTCGCTCAGTAGCGATTGGCATAAGCCTTGTACTAGTGGCTTTTTTTCTTTCATTAGGCGCCCAAAGGCTCGGAGCCTTTTCTCTTACGTTGATAGAGCTTCCTGTTGAATGGCCGCATAAAATTAGAGCTGCCATATCTTTGCTAGTAAATGGTACATTGGTTGGGCTTACATTTGCAATTCTTGGCATATTGAGGGTTGGAAGAAAGCCCAAAGAAGCGTTAGTTATGTTAAAAAAGCTAAAGAGTAAACGCTAACGTTGCTTCCAAGGTCTTCAGTATGTACAACCCCTCGGTCTGAGAAGGAGGTTTTCATGCAAGATCCGGAATTTTTTAAAACTTATCAGGCAAAAAGCAAACTGCGATTTATCACTGCCACCTCTCTATTCGATGGCCATGACGCTAGCATTAACATCATGCGACGGCTACTACAGGCCCGTGGGGTAGAAGTGATACATCTAGGGCACAACAGAACTGCAAGAGAAGTTGCTGAAGCTGCTATTCAAGAAGACGCCCAGGGCATTGCTATTTCTAGCTACCAGGGTGGTCACATGGAATACTTTCGCTTTGTCCGTCAGCTTGTAAATGAGAGTGGAGGAAAGCAAGTAAAAATATATGGTGGTGGCGGCGGGGTCATTACTCTTGAAGAAATTAGCAATCTTGAGAAAGATGGGACCGCAAAGATCTATAGTCCCGAAGATGGTCAACGCCTCGGCCTTGATGGCATGATAGGGCACATGATTCACACTGCGGACTACCATATCAAAACCCATGCAAATAAAAATGCCTCTTCCAGTGCTCACCTGGCAAGACAGATAACACTCTTAGAAAACAAGGTCTGCAGCATAGATGAGCTTCTGAACGGGCAAAAAGCCAAAACCAGGGTTCCTATCCTTGGAGTAACAGGAACTGGAGGAGCAGGAAAAAGTTCACTACTTGACGAACTATTACTTAGATTTCTCTACGACTTTCCAAAGATAAAGATCGGTATCATTTGCATTGATCCTACGAAGAAAAAAACAGGTGGCGCACTACTAGGTGATCGGATACGAATAAACTCATGCGCCACCGAAAGAATTTTTCTACGCAGCATGGCATCTAGAGGCTCAGGTAGAGAGTTGTCAGAGATGACTCAACAGGTCATAAGCCTGTTTCAAGCTGCGGAATTTGATTTCATCATAGTAGAAACAAGTGGGATAGGCCAAGGGGATACCGGTATCCTAGGTGTCTCTGACTTAAGTTTATATGTGATGACCCCTGAATATGGTGCCTCTACTCAGCTTGAAAAAATTGACATGCTCGATTTTGCTGACCTGATAGCAGTTAATAAGTATGAACGTCGTCAAGGACCTGATGCAATTCGAGATATAGAGAATACTATTAGGCGAAGTCGATACAAAGGGGTTCCTCCGCAAAATAAGGACTATCCAGTTTTTGGCACTATTGCAAGTCGCTATAACGATGATGGAACAAGCGGTTTGTACCAGGCACTCGTTGAAAAGCTAAGGGAAAAAGATGTTTCTCTCAAAGAAGAGCTTTCATCAGCACGTCCATATAAACGAATGTCATCCCAAAGGGAATCCTTGATACCTTCTGACAATGAACATTATTTAGCAGAAATCGCAAAAACTGTGAGAAGCTATCACCGCAAATCTTCAGACGCAATAACTAGTGTCGAAAATTGGGAGGCACTAAAAAAAACTACGGATCTTATAGCTGTAGAAGCTAAATCTGGAGAAATAGAAGCACACCTCAGAACGAAGACTGAAGAGCTTTGGAACGAAATCCCCCCTCAACTACAGACTAAACTTACCCAATGGCCAGAACTAGCCAAGCAATACCAGTCTGGCAAATATACCTACAAAGTAAGAAATCGAGAAATTTCTGTTGAAAGCCTTTTCACCAGCCTTTCCCATCAAAAAATACCACTCATTGCACTTCCTAAGTTTTCTTCACAAAGCGAGTTAGCACGATTTTTACTCCAAGAAAGTCCTCCCGGGACATTTCCATTTACAGCAGGTATTTTTCCTTTTAGACGAAAAGGTGAGGATCCAAAACGTCAATTCGCTGGTGAAGGTGGTCCAGCACGCACTAATAAACGCTTTCATTATCTCAGCAAAGATGACGTAGCAAAAAGACTGAGCACTGCCTTTGACAGCGTCACGCTATACGGCGCAGACCCAGACAAAAGACCAGATATTTATGGTAAAGTGGGAGAGTCTGGAGTATCTATAGCTCACTTAGATGATATGAAGCAACTATATCAAGGGTTTGATCTATGCTCAACAAACACTAGTGTGAGCATGACTATAAATGGTCCAGCACCAATAATATTAGCTATGTTTCTGAATACTGCGATTGACCAACAGGTAGATGTTTTTTGCAGAAAGCATAATCGAAGTCCGAATCCTGAAGAACATTGTGAAATTTCTGAAAATACCCTCCAAAGTGTGAGGGGTACCGTTCAAGCTGATATCTTGAAAGAAGATCAAGCACAAAATACCTGTATCTTTTCTACTGAATTTGCCCTGAAACTAATGGGAGATATTCAAGAGTTTTTTATCGAAAACAAAGTACGCAACTATTATGGAGTTTCCATTTCTGGCTACCACATTGCTGAAGCTGGTGCCAATCCGATTTCTCAGCTTGCATTCACCTTAGCAAACGGCTTCACTTATGTTGAGTACTATCTGAAAAGAGGATTTCCTATTGACCTTTTCGCACCTAATCTTTCCTTTTTCTTCTCCAACGGTATTGATCCAGAATATGCGGTACTAGGGCGTGTAGCTAGAAGAATCTGGTCCATCACCTTACGAGACCGCTATGGGGCAAATGAGCGTTCCCAAAAGCTTAAATATCACATCCAAACATCAGGACGTTCACTTCATGCTCAAGAAATGGATTTCAATGATATAAGAACCACTCTTCAAGCACTGTTAGCACTTTATGATAACTGCAACTCGCTCCATACCAACGCATACGACGAAGCAGTCACAACCCCAACAGAAGAAAGCGTTCGCCGAGCAATGGCAATTCAACTCATCATCAGCCATGAATTTGGTCCCAATAAATGTGAGAACATCAACCAAGGCTCATTCTTTATTGAGGAATTAACGAATTTGGTAGAAGAGTCGGTCCTACAAGAGTTTGAACGAATTTCAGCAAGGGGTGGGGTACTTGGAGCCATGGAAACCCAATATCAACGCAGCAAAATCCAAGAAGAAAGCATGCATTATGAACACCTAAAGCATACTGGTGAATTGCCCATAATGGGGGTAAATACCTTCCTAAGCCAAAAGGTAAAAGAGCATGGCCACGAACGTCCAGAAACTGATCTTATCAGAGCAAGCTATGAAGAAAAAGATGACCAACTTAGACGATTGAAAGAATTTCATGAAAAGAACAAGAATCATCGCAAACAAGCACTAGAAAAGCTCACGTTAGCTGCTCTCGAAAACCGCAACTTATTTGCGGAGCTAATGCAGACCGTAAAGTCTTGCAGCCTAGGTGAAATAACCGAAGCTCTTTACCAAGTAGGTGGGAAGTACCGTCGATCAATGTAAGTAGTTAAGCACACCCCTGATGGTAGCCACCACAATTATCAAAACTCACAGTTTCTAGTTGATCCAAAAAGCTTCCTGTGATTTCAACGTTTCGAATGCAACCATGGTCGTTTTCATAGGTAATAAAGCAATCAATTGCACTGAGAAGCCCTGTACCATTAGCATCCCAATATTCTGACAAGACTTGGTAAGAGTACCTTCTCAGAGGCACTCCAGACCAAAGAGTGATTCGATCATCAAGTTCATCATTTACGCGGACTTCAAAATAGGCACCATGAAAGCTACCTTTGCAAACAAAACTCGTTTGAGCTACTCCAGCTAAAGCAGCTGAACCCAGCCCTATCAGACTGCAACAAACCAAAAAACTCCCAAATAGCTTAAATTTTGTCGTATACCCGAACATATCCCATAAACTCCTATATTTGCTTTCCTTTTTTGAAATAACACCTGTTTTAAATAGGTATATCTTTTTTCACCTTCAATTTGAACAAAAATTGCATAATAGATATCATACTGTATTATTTAATATAATAAAATATATTGTTGATTTTTTATACATGTTGTTGTATTATCCTCAAATAACTTAGAGGAATTTAGAGCTATGAAACCAAGCACACATTTATTAACAGCTACAATATTTTGGTACCTGAGTATTGGAAGCCCCTCGGTATGCCTTGGAAGCTCAATACAATCAGCAAAATCATGGAGTATGGCGAGTTCTGCCGACTCAAGGTTTTCTATGCTACAACTAAGCAAAGAAATCAAAGCTGAAAACCTAAGTAATATCAGTGAAATCCTAAATATTAGCAGACATCTTATTAACCAATTAGATGAAACGGGAAAATCACCACTGATGCTTGCTATTTCTCTTCGAAAAACTAAGGTCGTGAGACACCTACTAAGGGATTTTTCTGATCATATAAACTTTGGTCTGACTGATCGCAAAAATCATGCTACTGCTCTCGACTATGCAAACTTTGTAGAAACCAAACACATCTATAATTTACTGATACCCTACTATTAAACTCATCCTTAGCTTTTTTAGTCACTGCAGCCACCTAATATTTAGGGTTTTTTAGCCTTTGCTAAGCTCTATGTAGCTCACATCCGATAAGTTATATGTACAAAAAAATTAAAACAGAAATAGTTATGATTTTGTTAATTAAAAATTTGCTAATTGCAATGGCATTAGTTGTGAGTTTCACTGGTGTCTCTGCTAAGGAAAAACACTGGGGAAGGTTAGTGCATTGTGTTACACCCCCAAAACTAAAGCAGGGAAAAGTATGTGTCCTAGAAACTAAGGGTAGCAAGGCAAGAAAAGGATCTTCCGTTCTAGTCTACAACCGGCGTTTTAAATGGATTGATACTGGCACCGTATATAAACGAAAAGGAAAATATACGGTCGTAATTTTTCAAAATTCTATGACTCCGATTTTAAATAGCTACTTCTTCAGAATCGATCCTAACAATGATAACTTTGACTGGGAAAGCTCTTTCAGCAATCGTTCACTGCAAAGTCCCTACGACATCTAGTTTCAAAATAAATTTTTATTGAAGTAGGAATCAAAAGCTATTAGCTTTCAATTTTTACGTTTGATTTTTTACTCTCACTCCATTAATGGTTTAAAAAACAAACCTACCACCAACACAGAGAATAAAGACATGAGCATTATTCAAACTACGAATGTAAGATTTGGAAAATTAGTTTCAAATATTCCAGCTGAATCTGGCTCACTAAATAAAGATGTTTCCTTTTCCATTGACAGCAAAAAATTTACATTATACAAACCCCAAAACACCGAACAAGAGTATGTGATATTTTTATTGAATCAAGCTTTCCTATCAACCCGCTTAGCTATTCATCAGGTTGAATATGATGAGGCAATGTTACAAATGCGTGAACAAGTCGAGCAGTGGAATCCTGATCAAAGTATAGATTCACTTATTATTGATGGAGCCACATTAACCATCAAAGGTCATTTAAGCTGCGCCAATAAATCTTCGGTTTCCTATGCACTTATTGTTAGGGCTGATGCAGATCAAGTGAATATCAAAATAAGTTTAAAATCTGCTCAATTTCAAAGAATTTCTTTGCGCTACTCAATCGGTAAAGATGAGCAATTATTTGGTTTCGGTGCGCAGCTTAGCTATGCAAATTTAAAAGGAAAAATTATTCCTATTAAAGTTGAAGAGTCTGGAGTAGGAAGAGGATCTTCTGTGGATACAGGAGATATTCCTACACGCGGTTCTTACTACAATACTTATGCTCCCATTCCCGTTTATATCAGCAATAAACAGCGTGGCATGTATTTAGAAAACACCTCTTATTCTTGTTTTGATTTAAGGCAGGAGGGTGCATGCATAATTGATATTTGGGACCAAGAATCCACTGCTGTTTTTACTCGAGGGGATTCCCCTTTAGAAATTATCGAGAAGCATAGCTATCGCCTTGGTAGACAAAAACCATTGCCATCTTGGGCACATCGAAGCATTCTTGGCTTACAGGGAGGAAGAAAAAAGGTAGAGTCCATAACAGATGAAGCTATCGGAGCTGGTAATCCAGTAGGAGCTATTTGGATACAGGATTGGGTGGGGAAACGTCAAACATCATTTGGTTCTAGATTATGGTGGAGATGGGAAGCAGATGAAAGCCTCTATCCCAATTTTCGAAATTTTGTCAAGGGAATGAAACAGAAAAAGGTAGAAGTTCTCGGCTATATTAATACTTTTCTCGCAGATGATGGTGCTCAATATGAAGAAGCCAAACAAATGAATCTGCTTGTAAAAAACCAAAAAGGTGAAGATTACAAACTTCACTCTGTTGGTACCCCAATGTACTTACTAGATCTCACCAACCCCCAGACCGAACATTGGATTAAAAATATTATCATAAAAAACATGATCGATATGGGACTAGCCGGTTGGATGGCAGATTTTGGCGAGTACCTCCCTTATGATGCAGTCCTCCATTCTGGCATAGACCCAGCAATTTACCACAATCAATATTCTGTAGATTGGGCTAGAATTAACGCTGAAGCCATCAAAGAAGCTGGGAAAGAAGAAAAAATCGTATTCTTTACCAGGGCTGGGTTCACTGGCTCAGCCAAATATTCTCCCATGTTTTGGACCGGAGACCAGCTTGTCACATTTGATAAACACGATGGTCTGAGCTCAGCTATCACTGGAATTCTTGCGAGTGGAATCAGTGGGATCAGCCTAAATCACAGCGATATAGGTGGCTATACCACAACTTCCAGCGTCAAACGCCAAAAAGGAGTATTTCTGAGATGGGCTGAAATGGCAGCTTTTACTCCTTTTTTTAGAACCCACGAAGGTAATAGACCTGATGACAATCATCAATTTTATTCAGATCTGGACACTCAAAGAAAGTTCGCCGCTATTTCTCGACTTCACTATGCCCTCGAACCTTACTTTAAGTATTTGGAGACTGAAGCTGCAGAACTTGGATACCCGGTTGTTAGGCATCTATTTCTCCATTATCCCCAAGACCCTACAACTTTCAAGCTTACGCAAGAATTTCTGCTTGGTGAAGACCTCTTGATTTGCCCTGCTACTCAGGAAGGGATTTCTGAGCTGGACGGATATTTCCCAAATGGCTACTGGCAAAGCATCTGGAGCGATGAAATTTTTGAGGGCCCCAAGTGGCACAAAATACCAGCACCTCTCGGACAACCCGCTGCATTTACCAGACTATCAGGTAAATGGAGTAAATCGATCAGATCCTCTATTCAAAATATAGAACTATAAATGCGAATAGCATAGCCTTGGATTCATCGCTTCTTATCGTCTAAAATAAGAACTAAAGATCAAACTTCTACCAAGCAGGACATCTCAATGACTTTTAAATCCACAATTCAGCAATCTGCAGCATGTGTTATATTTTTCTATAGCTGTTTTTCTCTACCTTCATTTGCTAAGGAAAAATACTTCATAGAATATTGGGATCGACCCCAAGCAAATTATACAGACGTGGTGAACCCTATAGGTGTCAGCAAGAAAAAACTGTCGATAAAAGAGGATGATCTTAGCATCGCAACAATTCATGACATTCAATACAATAAAAAGCTCAAATTCAAAGGAGTTTACCTCAATATTTTGATATCAAGATTACCTTTGAAGACCTATCACGATTTAATCCTGCTTCACTTCGAAAATGGGATGATAATTCCATATTTTTATCAAGCACATCAGATTACTAAAGCAGTCAAGCCATTGATAGCCTTCTCTTACTTCGCTAATAAAAATTGGCAACATAAATTCCCCAAAGTCGAGCGCTTTGACCCTCGCTATAATGATCCGCTTCCTATCATTTTTTCGAAAAATAAGCTTGTGGTGAAGACTGAGTGGTATCCAATGCATCCTATGGGCGGTAAATCTGGCTTTAGTCCATGGAAGCATATGGATACCCTTACAGGTTTAGAACTTGTGAATGCTAAAGCATACTTTAAACAGTTTACTCCTGGAGATTCAAAATTGATGGGAGGATTCAAAGTCTTTATTAGTCGATGTCAATATTGCCACGGAATTAAAAACATTGGATCCAGATATGGATGGGATTTTGCTGGACCAATTCCTATTCATAAGAAAAGGACGATTGATACACTTAAAAATCATATAAAAAACAAAAAAGAGAACATTTTTAAACTTGGAATTCGTATGCCTCATCAAAAAGATATTACTAGAGATGAGGTCAGCAAATTATGGGCTTGGATGAAGCACATGACCGAGCGAGAAAAGCTACCATCCTATCAAGTGAAATGAATAATGAAAGCGTCATTAAACATAATAACTCTATTTTACTTGCCTTAGTGATCTGTCCAAACATGAAGGCTTTCTTCCTTCCCACCGTCCACCTTCTTCGTGGAACGAGGAAAATAACTAGGAACCCTAAACCCACGCTTTGCTGGTAGTGTGTCAAACCTTTCGGTCCTACGTAGTCGTAAAAACCATGAAGCTAAAAATAAGAGAACGAGGCTAGCAAGGGTTTCAATCCACCAACCACCTGCAAATTTTTTTAGTGATGCTCTGAGACTCGCAGACTTCGACCTCATCTTTTTTAAGAATTTATTCCCTTTTTTACGGACAAGCTTTCGTCGCTTTTTTTTCTTTTTCATCTCTGCAGCTTTTGACTTAGGACTTTGTGCGTATGCGGTTGAAGAAGATTCAAAGGCTACGATGCTCATCACTGGTGCAGTGACAAAAGCAGCCAGTTGCATGAAAATAATTTTCCTCAATAATGAGTGCCTAAGCATACCTCAACCCTAGATTGTCTGATTATACCCAAGTAGTTATCGGTATATAAGGGACTTTAATTTAGTATTTCTGCCTAATATACTATTATTATTAATAATAATTTTATACATATACATTTAGGCTTGAATCTCAAGAAAAGCTTTCTAAGATTTTCTTGAGCTAGGTTTGATTCGACTTTTGACATTCAGACAGGTTTCAATTCGATTGGTTGTAATCATATGAACTCCCTTTGAAAATAGGGATTTCATCTTTCTAGGTCTATCTACAGTCCAAATATCAATAAATTTCTGATTTTGCCGAAGGTGAGCAATCATTCCGTCAGAGATAATATAGGGCCCAATTCCATCGAAGCGTTGTGGTAAATAGACAGGAATTGGTGTCAACCATATTAATTTAATCGGTTCCTGAAATACTAAGTCTAATCTAGCAAGGGTATCCAAAATTTTTTGCTCAAAGCTCACTGCCACAAGATTTATGGATTTATCTTGAAATTTCCTCATAGTATCCAAAGTTTCCTTAGACGGAGAATCCTTGAATTCAATTATTAGCACTTGATCTAAACCAACAAAGTATCCTAGCATCGCTTCCAGGCTAGGCAATTCTTCATCATTCTTGAGGACACAGTTATCTCTTATCGTGGCAAATTCTTGTGAACTGATAGGCGTATGAAGCCTACATGATTTTCCTTTCCTATTTTTCGAAGTGCGTTTTAAGCGGGAATCATGATGCACCAAGGCATGACCATCATTGCTATGCCTAACATCGAGTTCAATAGCGTCAGCTCCTGCCTGAATTGCAGCCTCAACTGCTGCAATCGAGTTTTCGAGATATGAATAGCCACGATGAGCTACACACCAAGGGAAATCTCGCAACTGAGCAAACGTGAGATCGGCATTCCCATATAGTGAAAAAAGAAACAATAAAAGGCCATGAAACAAAATATTTCGCATGCTACTCTCCTTAAAAGGGATTTATGGTTTATATTTTGTATGCGAATATGTATTCCTTCAAGCCAGAAAAATTTAGACTATAAAAAAATAAGTTCCAATGTAGCTTGACCAATAGTTTATATCAATACCATTAGGCACAAAGCTAGTGAATAAATGGTATTTTAAAAATCCTAATATTTGACAAAAAATAGAATATGATAAGAGTTTAACTAATTTTTATTGTGAATAAATTTCATCCAGATGAGTGAATCAGCTATCAATCAACAGATAATTCTGATTTAAATTGCTCTAGTTTAATTTTAATCATGTCTCTGACCTGTCTAAAATTAAGCTGTATCTGTTCAATGCTGCTATCAGGTTCCACAGGGTCAGGCATAGGCCAGTGGAGCTTCTTTGCCGGCCCTTGAAGAACTGGACAAGATTCTTCCTGACAAAGGGTTATAACCCAGTCGACTTCTACTTCCATAAATTCGTTGACTGACTTTGAGTGCTGCTCTTGTGCATTAATGCCAATTTCACTAAGGACTTCGATAGCACACGGATGAATGGTACTTGGTTGAGTACCGGCACTATAAATTTTAGTGCTTTTATCATCATTGAAGAGCTGCTTAGCAATCCCTTCTGCCATCTGGCTTCTAGCTGAGTTTGCCACACACAAAAAAAGTATCCGCAACATTTAAAACCCTCCATAAGTACCTTTTTTTCACAATTCTACTAACCTACCTCCCCTAGATTTTATCCTATGATCCCATTTCTGTCCTAACTTCAGAAGAAGGCGTTCAAAGCTTTTGGGATTTAAGTCCGGCCAGGCCTTAAAATAATTTTCAAGACTAACTGGCATTTGTTCAGTTTCAGTTTTATCGGTTTCAAAAAAATTTGATGCATCAACTTCCTGCATGCTAATACGATCTTCTGGATTGAACCTCAACATTTTATCAATTAGGCAGAATAAACCATAATCCAAACGATCTATTTGCTCTTTTCTCCACAGGTAACCTCCATCCTCCCTAGAAAATTTTTTAACTAACTTTTTTTTCATATCTCTTAACTGAATCTGAGGCTGAGATGAACCTGACTCAATAAGGTGTTCATGTTGACTCAAAACATATAAAAGAGCGCCCAATGACCAAACGTCTGCTTTTTCATTCAATTCCTTTGGTATCAAAGTACTTTTTTCACTTGTTTGAGGATGATTTTTGAAAAATGCCTCCTTCGGAGCATATTTTGGAGTCATTATTAAACCATGTTCTCTTTGTGTAACTGTTGATTGCTTGTTTGTTAACATTCGAAGTCCACCAAAATCGCCTATAAATAATTTTTCAATCCTTTGATCAGAACCTTTTTTATACCTGACAAGGATATTTTCAGGCTTAATATCGAAATGAACAAGCTGGTTTGTAGCCAGATAAGTTAAAGCAGAAACAATGGGACCTAAGAATTTCTTAATTTCGGATGTTTTTAATGGACCATGCTTGACGATAGATTGATACAAATCTGCATCAAGGCACTCCATAACATGAGCAATTCCAACCTCTCGACTTATCGGATCAAGGTTTACTAGGTAAGATCCATAACCTTTGAGCAAGTTTGGGTGTTCTAATTCATTGAGTCCTAATGATTCCATATAGAAATTCAACCAATTTTTAGCATCATCCAAGGGGGAGATTTTGATCAGAACATTTTCCTCAGTATAAGGATCATAAATTTTATAAATTTTACCGAAACTACCCTTCAGTTGAGTCCCATCATACATTGCTTTAGAAAGTGAGCGCTGAATAGTATCATAGGTATTAAGTCTAAATCTTTCTCTAAATAGCAAATCGGTAATATAAACTTCGGCAAAGGCTATCTTAGATAATAATACTGAAAAAATTATCGAGCTTATTATGAAACGCAACTCTCGAATCATTTGAGGCATCCTTTAGCTAAGACACTTAACAAGTGGCCACTTCAACTGATCTAGTTGAATTTAGCAAGCCGAATCTATAATGGGCATTGGCCGCTTAAATTTATTGAAAGATTCAAGAAAGATACATTCTAAGATCTTAAGGGCCTTGACCTCACTATTTAATTGGCAAAACTTCGGATTAGCTATATGAGCGAAAAAAAAATTCAGATCAGCTTTTTACAGCATTCCTTAAAGAGAAATTTTTTATAAGTAATATAGCTATCTTCCTATTTTGAGGCCATGCTATTAAAATGTATTAGATTGTGATTAAAAGGAATGCAAAATAAAGCTAAAAACAGATCCAAAAATCGATTGCTTTCATACTTACACACGTTTAGTCTACTGAAATACAATAATAAAGGCATAGTTATGAATAAACTTTTATTTATTTTTCTTATAAGCCTATTGGCTAGCGTTGCTTTTTCCAATACAGAAAATCGCAAGCCGATACTTACCCAAAAAGAAAAACTAGAAGCCAGGTTTGGTCCCTTTAAAATCAGCCTAGAACAGGTAAAGATAAGCAGCCAAATTGAACAAAATAATCCTGATGGGCTGCAAAACTTCATTAAGTCTGAGATCTTCCTAAATGAAATTATGGTGACAATTGGGCAAGCAGAAATTGTAAATACTATGGTTCCTGGCATTAAAACAACATGCCAAAACATCAAGATAGACTTACGAGGGCATCGAGATTTATTTATCAAATTGCAAGTAAATGCTGAGTTTAAAACGCCCACACAGATAGAGCTAAACATTGAAGACATCAAACTAAATTTGGCCAAGGACTATGTTGCAAAAAATAGCGTCGGCGTTTGCCGTGGCCTATTTAATCTTAGGGATCCGATTCTGGAGCGACTTCTCAATCATAGTTTAAAAAAAGGAATGGGCGGTTTTAATATTTTAGGCAATATCATTCTAGAGAACTTTCATCAAAATACCGCATCTTAAGACACTACAATATAGCTTTTTTTTTCAATCTTAATAAACTGATTTTATTATTTTTTTATATTTTTATAGGTATCTTTACAAACAAAAATGGATACTCTTGGTCTATTTTTACCTATTTGTTGATTTAACAAAACTTAGTTCTTGGCGATACCTTAACAGACAAAGGGAGGTAGCTTATGACTCACGCACACGATCAATCGCCATCCATTATTCCAACTCTAATGCTACTATTGGCTGCATTATTAGGCTTCATGATCTCGAACTCTTTGTGGTCTGAGTACTACCAAGATTTTCTCGCAGCAAAAATTAGTTTCATAGTCGGTGACTATCCATTCCTGAGCAAATCCGTACTTCATATTGTCAATGATGGCCTAATGGCAATTTTCTTTCTATTTATCGGCCTCGAATTAAAACGTGAAATTGTAGTCGGAGAATTATCCAATCTCAAAAAAGCAAGCTTGCCTATTTTTTCAGCGATTGGAGGAATGATTGTACCTGCGCTCATTTATTTCAGCTTCAATCAAGCTCCTGGAGCACGTAATGGCTGGGGTATTCCTATGGCAACAGATATTGCATTTGCACTCGGCTTATTATCCATGCTGGGGCCTAGAGTGCCGAAATCTTTAAAAGTATTGCTTGCTGCAATAGCTATCGTTGATGACCTGGGTGCAATTCTGGTCATAGCTTTCTTTTATACTTCCCAGATTGGTTTTGGATACCTTTTAGGAGCATTTGGTTTTTTTACAATATGCCTACTATTCAATCGCATAGGAATAAACAAGCTTTCGCTCTATGTTGCGGTAGGCATTCCTCTCTGGTATTGCATGCTTAAATCAGGAGTGCATGCTACTATTGCTGGAGTTATGCTTGCCAGCACCATCCCTTTGGCTCCTAAAAGAAAAAGCACTGCCAAGCTACTCGATGACATTTTTAGCGACCGTGCCTCACCCCTTGATAGTCCTGCAGTTTTTTTAGAAAAGTCCCTTTTAAAGTGGGTGAATTACCTTATCCTCCCAGTTTTTGCTTTCTCAAATGCCGGGGTTCAACTAGGAAATGTCAGCTTTGGCTCTATTTCTTTAGGGGTCATTTTGGGCTTAACATTAGGAAAGCCAATAGGAATTGCTGGTATTGCTTGGATTGCAAGCAAGCTTAATTTGGTAGATAAACCCAGGGGTACGACCTGGTCCCATATCATTGGACTTGGTTTCTTAGCTGGGATCGGCTTTACAATGTCACTATTTATCGGCTCCTTGGCATTTACTGAGGAAATCCATTTCAACGAGGCTAAACTAGCCATCATCATAGCTTCGTCGCTTTCTGCAATTTTTGGATCATTCCTCCTGCTCTACCTTCTACCGAAACAAAGCTTAAATCCTCCCTCAAGTGAAGAAAAACCTGAACAGTAATCACCCCATTTTTTTACAATGTAGTCAGGTTAGAAAATTGGAAATTTCTTGTGGATTTCTTGAAGAATTCATCAATTTATCATTTTATCCTCGGTATGCTTGTGACAAGAGCCTAATCCCATTTCTCTCCAATTTTCGCTCACCTACATACCCAGCCTAATAACCGCACCACGCCTCCTCCCAAGAAAATAGGCCCATCTTACTAGTTCTCAATAGGAGTTTTTAGCACTTTTAAGCTCTGATTTCAGACGCTCTATTTCGTGGGTATATTGGCGATTAAGCTGACCCATCATTTGATCTTTATTTTTCTTATAATTTGGGTCAGACTCTAAAGGTACATTAAGCTCAGCTCCTAATTGTTTTGCCATTCGTCTTTGCATGTGCATCCGCCCTGATTCGGATTCCTGTTTAAGCCTTTCTAGCACTTCATCTTTCTGCCTTTTATAATGCTCGAGAACTTGATAAATGTGGCTTATAAAAGTTTCTGCACTATTTGCCTTAAGTTCAGTTAAAATTTCGAGCGAGCGTTTAACAAAATTGTGACCCTCTTGACTAATCGGAATCTCAACATTCCCCAATAATATTTCTTCACAAATTCTGATAAATAAGCTTAGGTCATTCTTACCACAGAGATTTAGTTTGTTCAAAAGAGATGCTTCTGAATCTTCATAGAGCTCATTCAATGCTTTACTAGCAATCTTTTTGAGCTCAATCCTTTTGAACACTTCCGGATCAACTGTGATGTTAGCACTCTTTTCCATTGCAATTTCTATTGCCGACTTAACCATAAAGACTCCTTTGAACGAATTATATAGTGCATCAAATACAACTTAGACAAGATGCTCTTCAATAGTCTTACGAATCTATCAACTGACTTTCAAAATTTTCTTAATAAAAGTTCTCGCTGCCACTGAGGGAGCAAGCTCTCGCTGCCGAACCTTACTTTCAAATTCCTTAAATAGACCCTCATAGGCTTTGTGATCTGCTGCAATTGCCTGAATCTGCTCTCCCAACTCTCTTTCAAACCATTGCACTACCTGGTTTTGCCGCTTCTGCTCAAAACTTCCATTGTTTTTTTGATGTTCTACGAAGTTTTTCAGTCCTGTCCAAATATGACTGAGACCCTCTTTGTTTTTTGCGCTTAAAAGTACAACAGGAGTAGGGCTACAATCAACACTTGTAAACCTCAATGCCTGTTCATGTTCTATTTTTGATCTTTGAGCAGCTTCTTTGAGGCTTCCATCAGCCTTATTGATAGCAATGATATCAGCTAGTTCCAATATACCTTTTTTCATTCCTTGAAGTTCATCACCCATATTGGGCATCTGTAACATCAAAAAAACATCCACCATGGATGCAACTAAAGTTTCTGACTGGCCAACACCAATTGTCTCAACAAAAATAGTATCGTAACCACAAGCCTCCATTAATAGGATACTTTCCCGAGCCCTACGAGATATTCCACCCACAGCTCCTCCACCTGGAGATGGCCTAATAAAAGCACGAGGATGTACTGAAAGTTCTTCCATTCTGGTTTTATCACCGAGAATTGCGCCACCATGAATGGGTGAGGAAGGGTCCACAGCTAGTACAGCTAGCCTACGATTAGGATTTTCCTTTAACAGGAAGGTTCCAAAGGCTTCAATAAAAGTACTTTTACCAACTCCTGGTATGCCGCTGATCCCTATTTTTAAAGCACCACCTGTAAACGGCATAAGCTGAGTCAAAAGTTCTTCAGCCTGGTTTTTATGAGCCGATAAGGTGCTCTCAACGAGAGTAATTCCTTTTGCTAAAGCACGAACCTGACCTTCTTTAATCCCTTCTTGCAGTTTCTTCAAGTCCATAGCTTTTTATTTTACCCCCAATTGTTCAATAATTTTGAGAGCACATTCTGGGATACTGGTTCCAGGACCAAAAATGGCACATACTCCCATTTCTTCTAAAAACCCATAGTCTTGTTCGGGAATCACTCCTCCCACAATAACTTTAATATCAATAGCTTGCTGCTCTTTGAGGCATTTAATGAGTTCGGGAACTAGAGATTTATGGCCGGCCGCCTGGGAGGATACTCCCACCACATGCACATCGTTTTCGATTGCTTGCTTTGCCGCTTCAGCAGGAGTTTGAAATAGCGGACCAATATCTACATCAAAACCAATGTCTGCTAATCCAGTAGCAACCACTTTTGCACCGCGGTCATGGCCATCCTGTCCTAATTTGGCAACTAGGATTCTGGGTCTTCTTCCGTGAGTTTGTGAAAATTTTTTAGTTTCTTCAACCGCATGATTAAAGGCATCATTCTTACCTAAGGTGCTCCCATAAACAGCATGTACACTATTGATTGTTGCTTTGAACCTTCCAAACACTTTCTCAAGCACTAATGAAACTTCCCCTACTGTAGCTCGATTTTCCATTGCATCAATGCTACACTCCAACAGATTTTCTTTACCACTCTTAGCAGCTTTTTTGAGCCTATCTAAAGACTCTTTAACACGATTATTGTCTCGTTGACTTCGTAGTTGATTTAGCTTGGCTATTTGTGATTCTCTAACAGCGGTGTTGTCAATATCTCTTACTTCAACTTCTTCTTCGAGGGCACGCCCCTGAAGTTGATACTTATTGACACCAACGACTACATCTTCTCCTTTGTCGATGCGTGCTTGTTTACGAGCTGAAGACTCTTCAATTCGTAGCTTAGGAAGTCCAGTCATAATCGCTTTAGTCATCCCTCCATGAGATTCTACTTCATCAATAATTTCCCCAGCTCTTTGTACTAAATCTTGGGTTAGGGATTCCATAAAATAACTTCCTCCAAATGGATCTACAGTTCGAGTAATATCTGTTTCTTCCTGAAGGATAATTTGAGTATTACGGGCAATACGAGCGGAGAAGTCTGTAGGTAAAGCAATAGCTTCATCGAGCGCATTCGTATGCAAAGACTGCGTTCCTCCAAAAGCTGCTGCCATTGCTTCAATAGTAGTTCTGATCACATTGTTATAAGGGTCTTGGGCAGTTAAAGAGTAACCAGAAGTTTGACAATGTGTCCTGAGCATTGAAGACTTCGGGTTTTTTGGTTTAAACTGCTCCATTGACTTATGCCATAGAATCCTCGCTGCTCGCAGCTTGGCAATCTCCATATAAAAGTTCATGCCAATTGCAAAGAAAAATGATAAACGAGGAGCAAACTGATCTACGTTTAAGCCCTGGGCTAAAGCCGTTCGTACATATTCAATTCCATCGGCTATTGTGTATGCTAGCTCTAGTGCAGAGTCAGCCCCAGCTTCTTGTATATGATATCCACTGATGCTAATGCTATTGTACTTAGGCATATTTAAGGCAGTATAGGAAATAATATCCGCAACGATCTTCATGGATGGTTCAGGAGGATAGATATAAGTATTTCGAACCATATACTCCTTCAAAATATCATTTTGAATGGTTCCGGACAGTTTTTCTACGGGAACACCTTGCTCCTTAGCAGCTACGATATACCCTGCTAAAACTGGCAAGACGGCACCATTCATGGTCATGGATACACTCATCTTATCAAGAGGAATGCCGTCAAATAGAACCTTCATATCTTCTACGCTATCAATAGCGACTCCTGCTTTTCCCACATCACCGAAGACTCTCTGGTGATCTGAGTCATACCCTCGGTGGGTTGCTAAATCAAAAGCAACACTCAGTCCCTTCTGGCCAGCTGCTAGGTTTTTGCGATAAAACTTATTGGACTCTTCTGCAGTGGAATAACCAGCATACTGCCTGATAGTCCATGCTCTTCCAGTATACATTGTGGCACGAGGCCCTCTTGCAAACGGGGCAATTCCTGGCATGGATTCCTGATAAGCTCTATCCGTGAGGTCTTGTTGAGTGTAAAGAGGTTTTATGGTGATACCTTCAGGTGAAGGCCATGCATGATCCTCAAGAGGTTTACTCCGTAATTCCTTCGCTGCAAGCTCTTGCCACTTATCAAGGCCTTCACCCATCTTATAACTCCTTCACAAGCAATTTTTTCTGAGTTCCACTTCTCCCTACGAAGGTACCCTAAACTTACCTTCGCAAGAGATCTAATTATTATCACGTTTTGGGCAAGAGATCCTTAAAAGGAACTGATATGATGGGTCTGGAAAAGGCTCGGATGCATAAAAGTAAGCCTACAAAGATCAAAGCTGAGTTGGAAGGAATCAATGTTTGACCAATCTAATTCTATCAACTGGATATCCCATCGTGGCCTATGTTCTGCAGCAGCTGAAAATACCTCTGCTGCTTTTCAAGCAGCGATAAAGAACGGATTTAAATGCCTTGAAACAGACCTGCGTGTCACTAAAGACCGGCATATTGTTCTGAGTCATGACCCTACATTTAAGCGCTTTCTGGGTCCAGACACTCCTATTTGGCAACTGACCCGCACACAAATCTCTACCCTTGCCTTGGGCATCAAGGAACCAATCATGTTTTTCGACGAATTTGTTGAGAAATTCGCAGCCTACCAATGGGTTTTGGATATTAAACCCGAACAAGGGCTCACCACAATCAATTGCTTGAGCAAGTGGGCTAGAAGTAAAAAAGCTCATGCTTGGATCTCAGAAAATTCTAGATTTTTATTCTGGAATCGAGAGCATGAGCAAAGGTTTCTAAATGAATTTCCAAACGCTAAGCTATATGCTCGCAGCAGTGAATGCTGGTCAGCTGGGCTTGCAGTATTATTCGGTCTGCCCTCCTTAGGGCGCATTAATCCCGCCAAAGTTTATGCCATTCCTCCTCGGCTCGGCAAACTTCAACTTTACAAACAGCGCTTAGTTGATGCATTTCACAAAAAAGGTGCAAAAGTAATTGCCTTCTTGCCCCAAACAAAAGAAGATGCAAATGCAGCTATAAAGGCTGGAGTAGACGAAATATTAACTGATCACAATTTTTTAAACTGTGCTCGCAATCAAGAATTAAACTAATAAACATGCCAAGCTTTTATCTCCATCGCCATTTAACCTTCTTTGTTTGCTTCTTGCTCATTTTAGCTACACATCATGTAAAAGCTGCCAACAAGAAAGCAATTAAGACTGAGCAAAGCTTTAGGTTAAGAACTTTTATGGATCAAATTTTCATGTTAGAACAGCAGTCAAATAGACCCAATGCAGTGGCTAACATAAAGAAAGATTTGATTAAAATCAAAGAATCCTTTGAACAGATTTCAACAACTCTTGATGCTCAAACCCGTAAGCAGCTAGATAAATCCTTGTTTAAACTTAGATCTAAATTTAAATCTACAAAAGACTTAGAAGAAGCCATATATCAAGTTAAACAAGAAACAATCGAAGCTTTTATGATTGATACTGCTCCCCCATTATCTCCGAATTTCAAACTAGCGAGTGCTCAGTATAAAGAATACTGCAGTGCTTGCCACGGTAGTACAGGCAACGGTCATGGAATTCTTTCAGAGCGCCTACCTACTAAACCTGAGGATTTCACTTCACAGCTTTTTTCTCATAAAAATTCTCCTTTAAGAACTTTAAATAAACTCCTTGTTGGTAGCAAAAAAGCAGGAATGCCTATATTTGAGCATCAACTTACAAACCAAGAACTATGGAGTATGAGTTTTTATATTCAAAGTCTTGCACACAAAACTGGCAAGGTACATGATGAGATTGAGCCAATACTCATTAAAAATGGCCTTAATTATTCAATGCTAGCTCGGCTAAATGATGATGAGCTTTGGTCATGGATTGTTAAAAATTTAAATGAGTTTGATACCAGCACCAAGGAAGCAAAAAAAAATATCATTGCATCAATTCGCAATTCCTATAGCTTTTCCAAGAAAGTCCATAGGCGCTAAATATTAATCATTTGTTCACTGGCTTTTTTAAGTAAAGCATCGCTCTTACAAAAAGCAAAACGTACATATTGATCTACATCAATTATGTCTTTCCTAGCACTACCCATAAATGCGCTAACTGGAATGCATACCACTCTATTTTCAAAGGCTAAATTCCTTGAAAAATTATAGTCTTTATCTGTCTTCGTTAAAGGATTAATATTTATTTTCCCTTGATCAATCGCAGTTTTTTCGGCTATGGGTAAAGAATTCCATTCAGGCTTTAAATGTTTATATTCAGTCAAAATAAAGAAACTTCCTTGTGGCAATATTGGAAAGAAACCAGCCTTTGTTAAACCTTCATACAATATCGAACGCTTGCGCATATACTCTTTTCTTAACCATGAATAATAATCGACTTCTCCTTTGTAACTTTCCATGGCAGTTCGCAAAGAAAGAGCTACTGCTTCTTGTAGATGTGTTGCGACTGAAAAAACAATCCACTGTTGGCACCCCTGCAAGGGCCTTAGAAGTCTCGAGTCTCCAATGATCCAACCTATCTTCCAACCGGTAATCGAAAAGCTCTTACCAGCCGAATAAATTGAGAGTGTCCTTTCGTTCATTCCTGGAATGCTTGCAAATGGGATATGCTGATTATCATCATAAACCAGGTGTTCATAAACCTCATCGCTAACGACAATACAATTAGGGTATTTACTTAGAACTTGGGCAATCTCTAAATATTCCTCCCGAGTAAAAACTTTTCCACTTGGATTATGAGGGGAATTTAGGATGAGAATCTTAGTTTTTGAATTAAGTTGGGCATCAAGATCAGCAGGATCCAAATAAAAACCATCTTTTTTTGGTTTGAGAGGAATCCCTTTAGCTATTCCCTCTGCCATATGTATCGCACCATAGTACAGATCAAATGCAGGCTCTATAAGCAGAACCTCATCTCCTGGATTAACATAAGTCATAAGGGCAAGGTGCAGTGCTTCACTGGCACCTACAGTTATTAAAACATCAGTTTGTGGATTTATTTGCTTTTTTAAACGTTCTTCATAAAATCCTGCAATTTCTTCTACCAGTGACTTATGTCCAGATGACCGTGCATAGCGGTGGACTCCTTTAGTTCTACTTGCCTGTATACAAGCCTCAACTACAAACTCTGGAGGATCCCAATCAGGAAAACCTTGCCCCAGATTTACTCCTCTCACCAGATCGGCTAGTGGCGAAAACTCCAACCATACTGAAGGACCAGATGTCTTTTTTAAGCGATCCGCTAAGCCAATATCCATAAATTATCCTTGCTTTATAATTAGCTCTAATTAAAAAGATTAATTTTATCAATTCAAGCTACCGAAGCACTTCTAGGCGCCATGGTCACAATGAGCACCCATCATACTCGCAAAGGAAGTTTATGAGGAGATCAATTCGAAGAAAGAGGATGTTAATGAATGCCCTTATATAGTGCCTGATTGGAAACACACCGCCGCCTTTGTATGTAAGGCTTAGAGCACTATAATCTTTAGCGAATTTCCCCAGTTTCTCTAAAAAGGCTATAATTGTCGGAAAATCAAAAGATCTTGGGGGTGCCCATGCGCG
>JBGCDR010000428.1:0-5516 GCA_045105515.1 Oligoflexales bacterium | reverse complement strand
AATATATCTCTGAGCTTAATTTTTCCGGAAATATATTCCATATCCTTTGTGGTCCCAAGGCGTTATCAGTTCCGTATGTCAATGTGAAAATAGTATATCAAAATGATAATGGAGAAGAAAAAACAGCGGCTGTATAATCTTTTAATCTTTTGATTTCAAAACATTATTTTTGTCAGATATAGGACTTACAGTTTAGCTGAGAGCTTAAGTTACATGTTCGCCGAAGGCCTAACTTGTTTGTACCATTTCTGCAAAAAATCATTATGGTAAATGGACTTGGTATGATCTTGCTTTGGTGCTTTGGATTTGGATTCCCTTCGACTTAAGACTCTTAAATCATACTTGGCTATGGCCTCCAGGTGATGCCGAGTATGCGATTAATACTCTATTTGCACTGACAATAGTTGCACCATTATATATTTATTTGCGAGGTATCCCTAAAGTAGGCCTCCCCTTGAGATGGCAAAGAACCGATTTTAAAACCATAAGCTTATACACAAATGCTTATACCTTGATCGGGGTACCATTAGGTTTTTTAACTGCATTTCTTGCATGGAACCCGCAAACCAATCTAGGATCTTGGTTTTCTCAGCCATTGGGGATATTTTTCTTTATAGCTGTTCCCGAAGAGCTTCTTTTTCGCGGGATATTTCTATCTTTCCTCGAAGATAAAATTAAGGCAAAGCATGTTCCTCTTATCCTAAGCTCTGTCCTATTTGGTTTAAGCCATCTAAATAATCCCCCCTTGTGGGATTGGCGATATCTCATAATGTCCTCTCTAGCAGGAGTAGTATATGGCCTTGCTTTTATGCGCAGTAGAAACTTACTTGCACCAATCATCATTCACACCATTGTGGACTACGTATGGGTTCAGTTACTGCTATCAGATGAACTTTTGCATTATTCAGGTCAGTAATTCTTAGGCAAAAATCCTAAAAATTATCTCGATCTATCCGACAAGAAATCATAGTACTGCATTTAATGAGCACTTAAACAAATACCTATGGATTGTCTCTATGATAAGAATACTCCTGATTTCATTTTGCTGCTTACATGCCCATAACTTGCTAGCCAAAAATTTTTCAGATTGGAAAAAAATATTTTCTAAGGACACGGTAAAACTTGGCATACCTGAAGTATACACTTACAAGATTTTGAAGGGCGTTAAGTTTGATCCAGCTGTAGTAAAAAAGGATAGGAATCAAATTCTTGTAAACAAAAAAGTAGACTATCTAAAATTTATAAAAAAGTGGAAAGGTCAAAACCCCTCACGCCTCGAACTTGCAAGAAAAAAACTTCGAAAAAATATCACCATCCTGCAGAAAGTAGAACAGCAATATGCTGTAGAAAAAGAAGTAATAGTATCGTTATGGGGAGTAGAAACATCTTTTGGAAGGATCACAGGAAAATATGATGTCATCAGATCTTTAGCAACCCTCGCTTATGATGGTAGAAGAAGGGCATTTTTCGAGAAGCAGTTAAAATCGGCAATCTTGATGCTTTATAGGGGTCATACCACCAGGTCCTATTTAAAAGGCTCCTGGGCAGGAGCAACCGGTCAATGCCAATTTATGCCCTCTAACCATCACCTAGCTCAAGATTTTGATGGGGACGGCAAAAAGGATATATGGAACAACAAGGCTGATATCTTTGCCTCCATCGCAAACTACTTAAAAAATGCTGGTTGGAAAAAAGGTCAGAGTATCGGTATCTTAGCTTTGAATACCAAGAATAAAAAAGTCCATGGTAGTGCATTCAGATCTCCAAAAGAATATGCGATGTTGGGATTTAAAAGACTAGACGGCAAAAATTTTTTAGACGATTGGTGGAAAAAAAAACAAGCAGCATCCATTCCGTTACGAAACTCACCCGTGGTTTTGAAAGGTACCAATTACAAAGCGATATTTAACTGGAATCCATCTGTGCTTTTTGTAGCGTTCAATATTTTGATGGTCAATGCTTTGAAATGAGTATTGCATAAAGGAGTTGAACCCCAACAAAATATTTGGCCTCTCTTTTTTTTCTTTTTTGATACGAGCGGCAAACATTGGGGATGAGTAATACTTACCTAAATCTAAATATATTCTTCTAAAAGAATCAAAACTAAAGGACCGACTACTTTTTTTATAGTTATCTGTTCCTTGAACCAATCCTAGAATTGTAGTGGTAAGTTTAAATAATTCCTAATATCTGAGTAAAAACAAGAATGAAACCAGCTAGCTAATTGTAAGCATTGGTATGTTTTTGGAAAGTTCTAGCTAGAAATTTGATAAAGACGATGGTTCCTCTGATTGTTCCTACCAAAAACAAATGCAGTTGTTATACAATCTGGTAAAAGCTTAGAAGTTTGGGAAAGAAATTTATCGAGCCTGTTAAGCATTGCGTCATAATCTTGCTGTGTTTTTAGTAGTCCTCGATGAAGATTCTCCTGTTGGGTGCCTACAGCTCCTTTCGTTTTGTTATATACATTTCTGAGATTTTCGAGATCAGTGTCTTTTAACCCCATATTTTTTAAGATGTCCGCATCAGAGGCTTTCTTACCACCAACTGACCGAGGGCTAGCAAAATCATCAAAGTATTTTAGGATAAACCGAGAAAGATTTGGCGCATTATCGAGAGCTTTACAGTAATCCCCCAAATTTTTGATTACGTCAATCGGATTAAGGGGCATGTAGATACCCTGTCCTGCAAGTTTCTCAAGCTCTTCTATGAATGGCCCATGGGGATTATCGCTTGAACCTTTTTCAATCGATTTAGTAGTCGCTTTTCCACGAACATGGGTTTGAATACTGAGGGGATAATCGTCCAAAAGTCTTTGAGGAAAACCAGTATTGAAATTCTCATAAAAATGTTTGCTCAACCTCGATGGGATATCAGCACTGTTAATCAAATCTGGGGGCCTAGGATAGTGAATAAAAACATCGGCTTGATCCTGGCGAATTTGGGCAGTGAGCAATGCATCGGCATCATTACCGTATCTGACATTGTAGTTGAAATTATCTAATGTCACCAACTCCGCCTGCCCCTTTGCCCAGACATCCACATCAGCCGATATCTCATCAGACCGCATTCGAGCAAGCTCTACATCTCGTGCAAATTGTAAATCTCTTGGCAAAGTGGTCACACTATTATTAGGTGCATCCACCCCTCTTTTGCGTTGCTGCAAAAAAAGAGTAAATGCTTGCTCCATTGAGGGGTTTCCACGCCTTACTTCGAGTTCTTGGAAAAGGCCACGCAATATTTCAGCATTCTCACGGCCCACAACTGAAATAAAGTCTTCATTGGTGATTCTTCTATTCTGAGGAAGCCCGAGTGCTTCAAACCATTGACTACTTGTCCAGTCTTGATAACTCTCTCCCTGGTCTCTTCGAACTCTAGCAAGTAACGAGTTTAGGGTCTCACTACCTTCAATAGAACGAGTCAGACCCGAGAAATTATTAGAAAAATTTACAAATTGAGCCTGAGAGAACTCATCCATTAGCTCAGTGAGCCCTGCCTGAGTTCGTGGGTTAGCATGATGCCGAACAATTTCAAGATCACTCTTTAACTTACCAGATGCCATGAGTTCAGCAAGATAGCTTTCACCTTCTAACTGCATAAGTTTTGCATCAAAATTTTCAAACACTTCCCCAGGCCCACGCATAGAAATGCCATTATCAACAAACTTTTCCATTTCTCTGGCAAAATTTGTCGGGTTAAGACTTTCAAGATCAAGCTTAGGAGTGACTCCTATCAGGAATTCATAACTTCCATCTGAATGTTCTATTTGTCTAAAAAATGGTTTGCTAACGCTGGTTGGTAGAAAGTCCTTCTCAATGGTACGATCTCCTAATTCCGATTTTTTTTGATATTTTCTCAGCTCGGTAATATAGCCTTGGATTTCCGCAGTACTTGCACCATTTTTTATTTTTTCCAGGTATCTTGCTGGTAGTTTTGAGAATTGTTGCTGAAGCGGAATAAATCCAGTGACTGTGCTCGACTTCCCCTTCATATTAACTGGTTTACCATCGAAACCAAGTGCAATATTACGATACCCCACATCTTCCACAGGCCTTGCAATTGAAATAAGAGGCCGATTCAACAGCGTGACAACTTGTTCTCGGATTTCTTCCGGAATTGCAATATCACTAGCTTCAAAACGTCTTATTAAAGTATTCACATCTCGGGCATCGATAGCTTCATCAACAAATCCATTTAACTGGCCCCGTGTTTGTGAACTTAGACCTTGAAGACGAGAGAGATGATCTTTAAACAACCTTAGAAATTGAACTTGATTTTCAAGTGATGTTTCAACTTCTTTACGAATTTTTCCTAAATTTTGTAACTCAAGTTCAAATTGTTTAGCTCCTTCAATATTTTTCAATTTTCGTGCCATTTTAATCTGCTCATCAAGCATTTTTGCCCGCTGTGAAAATGGGGTATCCCCATTGCTCATAAACTGACGCCTATAAGCCAATAGATCTTCGAACTGTTCAGGCCTTTTTTTTGCTAGGTCCTCTAGTTCTTCAAAATCTCTCAGATGATTCCCAAAAAGATTTCTTTGAGTAGGACTTAAACTTTCATCAAATCGTTCTAAGGTAAATGGAATACCATCATCAAAACTCTTACTTCCTCCAAATTCGGTAGAGTCAATTTCAGTTACTTCAGTATTTCGCCTAGGACTTTTAGGCTTAAGTGGACCTCTAAGATCAGAAGAGGTATCTCCACCTTTTTTCCATAGTTTATTCATAACCTTACCAAATCCACCCGTAAGATTTAGCTCCTGAGATTGATTAGCAACAAAAATATCTTCACCCAACTGCAGGCATAATGCTGGCTCAGTAAAATTCGAGGAACTTTGATCCTTTTTATCAAGACAGGCATAGAATCTTATCTGACTTGAATTTTGATTTGTTTCTTGTCTTGCTGAAGAAGTAATTTGCTCAGATTGAGGCTGATTCGGGGGTTCTGAATTGCGACTCTCTTTGCACTGCCAAAGAACTAGAACTCCTAAACATAAAAGCCAAAACCTATATAATTTGGAGTAGTGAAAATATCGACCTGTAAATAGGGTTCGCTGATTCATGTTTAACCTCAGAATGGTTTTCTGAAGAGTCGTATCGGTTATATTACATAAAAGTGTATAGTTCCTCCCAGTTACAGCACAGAAGGGCAATAGGAATGGCAATTTAAGCAGCTGATATTTTTATTATTTATCTACATCTAAAGCATGAAGTTTCAGATCAAGAATATAAGGAATCAATCCTCGTACAAAAATCCCAAATTAACCAAATTTTATTGAATTTCTTATAAGATATTAAGCTAATCAGCAACTGCAACACTAGTTTCTTAAATAACAAAACTTGTGAATATCTAGCATATAGTTTAAAATTTCAGCTACCTAGTGCCTGATTGGAAACACACCGCCGCCTTTGTATGTAAGGCTTAGAGCACTATAATCTTTAGCGAATTTCCCCAGTTTCTCTAAAAAGGCTATAATTGTCGGAAAATCAAAAGATCTTGGGGGTGCCCATGCG
>JBGCDR010000427.1:0-8637 GCA_045105515.1 Oligoflexales bacterium | reverse complement strand
CCATTGTTAGATTATGCTTGAATAGTCAAAAAAATACATCTCAAATATTTTTGACAACAAAAATTTTGTTAAAAAAATATGCTGAACCCATTTTAACGTACTTCAAAATTTGGTTAAAAGCTTACTTGAATCAACCCTGCTTTTTTACTATGTAAATCATGTGAAGGCATTTCGCTCACATTTTCATTTTTAAAAAAATACATAGATGAAAATACGGCCCGAATTGCTTGGACAAACTTCAGAACTGCCAAGAAGAGTCAAAATTTATGCCCGTGCTGCAAAAAGAAAATGAGTCAGATTACTGAGTCTGATGTAGCTCCTTTCTCTTTGTGCCCTGTCTGCTGTATGACATTTTTCTCGGCTAGTGAAAAATATAAGCTACCTTCTATATTTCATAAAAAAGCATCACAAAATAAGCTCGAAAAACTTACTAGGCAAGAGCGATTAGAATATGCCAGTGCTTTGGCTGAAACTTCGAGAATCATTCATACTCCAGCGGGTGCAAGACCATCTTTTATTCAGCACCTGTTTGCTGCTCTAGGTATGGCAGTTCCGCAAAAAGGTTTCCCAAATCTTAAGGCGACAAAAGTCACCAAATATTTACTTTATGGCATGTTTGCAGTCACAGCTCTAAGTCTTTTTTATCTTTCTCCTGAGCAATGGAAAACTTATATTGGATTTTATCGCTGGGGATTCTTTGATAATTTAGGAACCAATTTTTTTCTAAGCTTTTTTGCTCATGGTAGCTTATGGCATCTTATTGGCAATTCTCATTATTTAAGATCATACGGTCCGCAAGTCGAGGAAAAATTAGGCGTCAGTGGGTTTCTTTTATTAGTACTTACAAGTGAATTGTTGGGTGGATTTTTATTTTCATTAACTAAATCAGATATCCCTTCTGTCGGTGCTAGTGGAGCAATTATGGGTATACTCACCTTCTATGGTCTTAACTTCCCTTCTGAAAAAGTCGGGATTTATATCTTCCGTGTAGCTCGTTGGATATGGTTCCCAGCATGGAGTGCGTTGATAATATTGGTAATGCAAAACTCTCTTGGATCAAGTTTTCAAATCGCAGGTAATGGATTGTCTGAAATTAACTATCTCTCTCATTTGGGCGGAATTATAGCTGGAGTCTTATTTTGGCTTTGGCAAAAAAGATATGCCAGCAGAATTTGATAACTGACTGGATTTTAAAAAATTTAAATCATTATTTTTTTATATAATATTCAATTTTTCACACCTTAATTTATAGTGATGATTGTTTTTTTGGTAATAACACTTGATCCTAAAATTTGCGCACATAAAAAAGTCCCGTAGATTAAATTAGAATAATTTACACTTTTTAAGCAGTTGATATATTTATATTATATAGATATTTTTTTTATTTCTAAATATTCTTGACCCGCTTGTCGATACATATCATGAAATTATTTTTCACTTACAAACAATTTAATAGAGCAACAGCAACGTTTTAGAAATTCAATCAATATTTCTTATTGATACATCTAGTTGCTCGTATTTTTAGAAAGGTAAAAGCCTGTGAAGAACCTCTTTTTCTTAATTATTTTTATATTTTCTGGTGTTAATCAAGGTCTAGCTCAATCAGGAGTGGTCCTTACTCAAGAAACTGAAAAACAAGACTGCAAAAAAGTAATAGTAGTAGATGATATTCTAGGAATAGAATTAGAGACAGAAGTATGCGAACCGAAAAAATCATCATTAGCACTTGGATAAAAACTAAAAAGAATCAAATCTAAAACTGAGGTTTTGGTTTAATAGATTCGTTAAAAATTGGTCTGTTCAACGGATCAAGTTATATCGTGCGCTTAAATAAAATGAAGGAAGATATATCGTTTATCTAGATGAAATATCATAGATCTATTTTTCATAGCTACTTCTAAAAAGTAAATTTTAATAGTCTGAGTTTAAGGTCCATGGTTCCTTGCAAATTGGACAATAGCTCGAGTTATTGGAATCAGCACAAGTATTTATGCAGCCGGCACATAAGAGATGACCGTTGTCACAAACAATACAATTAGCATCGAAATTAAATTTATCATAACAGATGGGACATTCAAAATTATCTCCTAATTCAAGAGATTCGATTGACACGAGTTGCCCCCCATCGGGTTCTGCCACAAAGGGATGAGTGATCATGGATCTATTTTTTCTAGAATTTGGGGCATGGAAATTGAAGAAAGCTATCCCTCCATGGAGAACATCGTACCTATATGCTGTTTCATGATCGATGAATTCCTCAACTATATATCCCGGGGGCACTAAAGCCTGGTTTACATGATGTATAGAAAGATTGGTATAATCCGGGTTTACAGTCGTATGAAACCGCATTTGCGAGGCTAGAGTATAGGGTAAGACTCTACCAGGGCCCAAGAAAATTGGTTTGTAGGAGACTTTATCTAACTCCTTAAAGGGACTCATTGCCATAACCCCCACAAGCTCTTGCCCTTTAAAGTAGCAAAATCGACCTCTTACAGCTATGTTGAAAAGCTGATAGTCATCAATCAATAGCTTTAAGATTTTTACTTGATCAGACTTGATATCTTCTTTATCAACGTTCTTTAAAAATATTTCCAATGTTTTAAAATCATTTTGTAGTTCTTTCAAACTGTTCTGACTAAGCCTACTGAGTAGCTCATGAGTCTGAATGAAACCAAAATGGGTTGCCTCCTCAGGGATATTGTAGAGAGACTTTTGGATCGTAATTGGAACAAGTGGTTTCGTAGCAACCAGAAATTTTAAGAGCTCGGCTGCCCCGCTCATCATTGGCTCGCTATCCTCAAAGTAGCCGCCAAAGGTGGCTTTTCTAAGAATTTTTAACCATGGACTTGAATATGCGCCAAATGTTTTGCTTAATTTTTTGTAGGCCTCTAAAACAGTATTCTCATCACCCTTTGATAGACTCCTAAGGTATTTATAGCTTGGATATTTATCAAGATTTGACCAATCTTTGGATACGAGTAAAAGTAGCTCGTCCAAAACAGAAAAATTTCGGGTACAATTCTGGATCTGTTCATCACCCCATCGATGTTTGGAGATGCCATGAAGATAGAAACCTATGGTGCGTGCTTCATGCTGGTTTAGCCGAGGACTTTCTCGATTTACCTGCACTACTTGTTTACCTTCCATTACCGAATATGGGGGATAGTCAGGAGGGACATGAAAGGTATTGCTACTTTCAGCATTAATAGATCCGAGAATAGACCAAACGATAGTAAGTATACAGCATGAAACCAAACAATTTACCAACACACTCATCGATCACTCCAAAGGGTTTATATTTTTACCTCACACCCAAAATCCTTGCAAAAAAGGCTTTAAAGGTCTCATTAGTATGGATTTAAATTTTTCTGAAATCCCAAAAAAATAAATTCTACTCCTGTTCCCAGTCTCCTTCTTCACTCATTTTTTCTACAAATGGATGCGCAATGATAGTTCCCCCTGTTGACTTGGGAAAATAAATAAATGCTCCATAGCAATCACAACTGGGGGTCAACATTACGATTTCGACCGTATTGTTATAACTTTGAGGATTAAAATCCTCTTGTTCTATTACTATTGCATACCCCTGTCCTAAAAGACCGTAGTGTTGATGCCTTGATGAAGGCATGTCATAGCTTTGTTCGCCACTCATACCAAAAATACCGGTTTCGCTGAGAATTTTTTTGGCAGAAAGCTGGGCAACTGCTGGAATAGTCACTGGTGCCGTATCAAGAACTGGCAAAGATCCCTCAGGTAATTCAACAGGAAAGTCTGTAACCAGAGGCAGATGGCTTTCAACTCTTTTACTGGGGAATGGGGATAAAACGCATGATCCTACTACTCCTCGATAAACCGAGGTCTCGTTAAATCTGGTTTTACTACGATTGTATACATATACGAATGATCCGTCATAAAAATGGCTAAGAAAATGAGCAAGTTTTTCGACTAAGTTGTTCTCGTCTTGGCTAGTAACAGCCATTTTTTGGTTCAGCATCTCCTTTGTTCTATGAAAGAACTCCTTTTGTTCGTCATCGAAATTGTTCACTAAGGCATTCGTTTTTGCAAAAGTAAATTCCATGTGACCTTCTTCAGTAACACCACCTTTGGTATTTTCTCCAATAATGTTTCCATATGGAATTTGGGGGATACCCCATTGCTTACCTCCGTCGGGAAGGTTTACTGGAGATCGAGAGCTACAAAAAGTTTGCGCACTTGAAAAACTCCGTTCTTGTGAATTATTTTTTGCCTGATAGCAACTAAAAGCAGGCATGATCATATTTCTGAGTTGAATGAGAATGTCTATTTCTTCTCTCGAGAATATCGTTTCGGAATCATTTTCTTTTAAATTTACAAGAAATTTAGGCATGTAGAGGAAAATTTCCTTGTTTTCGAAATCAGCATTCTTTACGCTTTGCCCTACTTGGTTATGCGTTATATTCAGAAGTTCTCGATTTACTTGGTGAAGAAAGAGAGGGGGGAGAGAAGATATTAGACTATTGTCATGATCGTTTCTAGCTCTCGGTGCTAAACGAACCTTGACCTTCGCGTTGCCTCCTTCTGCGAAGTTTATTCTATACCTCTTCTCGAGAGATTCAGTATCAAACTTCCCATTCTTTATATATTCATCAGGCAATTTATGATAGTAAGCTCGCCCTTTATTTTTCGGAGGGTGTAGCTCAGCAAGGGCGTTGTTACTTGAATATAGTAAGATTGAAATAATAGATGCTGTGCCAATAAACTCAAGAAACCTTGAAGGGATCATTGTTTTCTCCTAGGAATTATTGGTTCTGCGAATTTAATTGCTTATTTTTGCATGTTCTATCTAATTACTTTACTAAGGTAAAAGATCTTCTGCTCGATCAACAAACTTTATACCTAATTTCTTTAATTCAGAAATGGTTTCTTGCTTATCTATGGCGTGTTTTGTGCCATCCAGAGGTACTATAATTTCTACGTTGTCACTTAAACCCCTAGCTTTTAGTTTATTGTGAAGGCTTTCTGCTGTTTTCTTGACACAAACATCTAAAGCTAATCCAGTCACAATTACTCTAGAAGTGCGCTCAAAATCCACATTTGCAGCTAAATAATCCATTGTACTTGTCCTAGCTTCTACTGGACTGCCATCTAGGTTTACAGATGTATAGGTTTTCTCTTGAGTAGCATCTTGAAAACTACTAGCTATTGTGTTTTCTAAACCATCTTCATCCACTAAACAGCTATAACTTTCTATTCCTGGTCTTGTACCCTTCTGGACAAAACCTATTGCTAGATTATCAGTGACTGAAGCTGGAACTTTAAGACCAGTTATAAAGTCACACCCTGAAGTTCCTTGTACGCAATGGAAAGGCCATTGTTGACTCTCTTTAGAGTGATCTGGCACTTTCATAGGTTTTCCTATGTCGCAGGTACCTTCTTCGTGCATCTGAAAAAATCCGAGGTGATCAGTCGGGTGAAAATCCCCAGAATAAACCAAGGTTAAACCTTCTTGTTCTTGTGCTAAGCCGGTAATAAGAGAGTTGATTGGTTCAATGATTTTTTCTGCTTCGTCGACAACTAAACCATGAACTTGTTCTCCTTCAATTCCTTCGATGACTAGTTTTTGTTCTTCCGCAAATCCTTTCTGAGCATCGACAACTATAAGAGCATTCTGAGTTTTGCCATGAGTAATAAATCCTACTGTAAACAATACGCTGCAGATCAAAAAATTAAGAATTTTCATAAATTGCACCTTAAATAATTTGAGTTCAGAGTCTCACAAATAACATGAAATAGTTCTGCTAAAAATGAGCAACATGAGGGGATTTTTAGCTTTTGGAACTCGATCCTGCAAACCTAGAAAATTCACATACAATACTTACGTAAGGTGGTTAGACAAATCAAAGATATGGTCTTAAGATGAAGTTTAATTCTGTGCTGCAAATTTGAACAAGCTACAATATGATTTTTTTCTTGCGTGTTGAAAGAAGAAACAGTAGGGATTTACAAGTGCTCACCATTTTTGACTATTGGGCAGTACGACAAAAACCCTCATTGAGGTAAGCTATGATTTCTACCGGAATTACTCCCTTTGCTAACGATACTTTTTCATTTGCAGCTATCGAAAAGGGACTAGTCAATGCTAAGCACAACTATTTAATTTCATATCGGGATATTGAGGAGTTAAATCAGTTGGCTCTAGCTTGTCAGGTGGACCTGATTAAGATTTCCTTTAATACCCTAGGCAAGATCTTAGATAACTACGTGCTTTTGCCGGTTGGATCATGCTTAGGTTTTAATAATGGTCCGAAAATCATAGCAAAAGAAAAATTTTCACTTAGTGAACTTAAAAACAAAAAAATTGGCGTGCCTGGTGTCAATACCACTGCATATATGCTGCTAAAAATTCTTACTCCGCATGCATCGGAAGAAATGATTTTCCCTTATCATGAACTTTGCAACAAAGTTGTTGATGGGACAATCGATTGTGCGTTAACAATCCACGAATCTAGATTCCAGATTGAGGAGCTTGGGCTGACAGAGGTTAGTGATATTTATGAGCTTTGGACTGCCAAAACAGACTCACCACTTCCTTTGGGAGGGCTTGTAGCTAGGAGGTCTCTAGGCGTTAAAAAATTAACTGAGATGACTTCTGATCTGCAAAAATCTTTGAAGATGGCTCACTCAAACAAAGAAATGGCCTTAAATTTTGCTTTCGATCATAGCTTTAAAAAAGATATTCTCTTTGTGGAAAAAAATGTAGACCTCTATGTAAATGATGAATCCATGAATCTATCAGAAAACGGTTGCAAATCATTGCAATCTCTCCTCAAATTAGGACATGAAGCTGGAATGTTTCCCAAACCAGTAAAAAACTGGTTGTTTGGATAAGAGTCCAAAAATAAATGGTGAATACGTATTTTCATGAATATTGGAGATAGAAACAACTTCCAATAGATCGTTTCTCTTTGAGGGGCTTTTGAATATACTCACAACAGAATTGATTCAATACCTTGAAAGAACTCATATCCATCAGGTAAAAAACGATACTAAATCAATTATATAGTATGCCTAACTGCGAATAAAACAACATCGTCCTGTGTGTTAATTCAACTTAATATCATAATTATTTGATATATTCTTCTAAATATATTGTATTTTTTCACTGGTGGCAAATAGCTATATTCAAAAAGTCTAGTCTTTTCTATTCCTACACTTGATTGTTTGCGAATTGTTATCATGCAGCGATTTCTTAAAAATCGGTAAAAAAATATCTACTAAAAATGGTAAAAAGTTAATTAAGGATATAAAAATGAAAGTTTTTTTCCTGATTTTCGCATGTCTTTGGAGTCTGTCTGCTATGTCGGGTATTAAATCCAAAACAGTTGATTTTAAAGAAAAAGAGCTAGTGAAAAATGGCATCAGCGTATTCGAGTATTTTAAGAAAACTGAGATTCTAATTTCTAATTCCAATAAATATTCAGTTGAATCAGGCTTTTATGTTAAAGACTATAAAGGAGAGTTGAAAGAGGAAGTTTTTGATTCTATTTCAATTGAATTGCCTCGGGAAGAAGTTTTTAAGTATTTTGAATCACATAATGTTATTCGGAATAGAGGTTTATCAAGTAACAAGTTGATAATTGGTTGTGGAAATTTAAGAGATTCACCCGTTTATGAAAGGATCTTTGATCAAGATGATGAGATTGAGCTTTCTCTAGACGATGTTGAAGAAGACCTTGATTCCAATTATGAAGAGCCAACTATTAAGTATGCTTTGTGCCATCACCATAAAGGATTTGATACTATTGATCTAAATGTCTTAATGAACCCTACGATAGTAGGTGAATTTGGTGGTGAGTCATCGTTAGCAGGAACTATTTTTCCAGAACATCATTATGAAGTAATTTATTTTGAAGGTACCTTCCCGGTAGACAACTATGAGCGGGTTGAAAGTGAATTTGAAAAAATCTTGAAACCAGGGGCCAGCGTGAAAATGGTAGAAAACTGTGATGGCTGCTTTGTCGATAGTGAAGTTATCTATGTTGCTGGAAAAGGCTGGACTGATTCAGGCCTCTATTACATAGAGGATACAAAAAGAAAAGCTGAATTGATTGGAGGAGGAAACTTTGAAATTGAGATATGGCGAGAGGGTAATGCTTACGATATGGTCCCATAAAGGGTACTATGGTGAGCCTTGACTATCTTTATTCCTATTTGCAAGCTAAGTTTTATCGATGTTAACTGGAGCCTCTTTTCGAATATGTCAAACTCTCTTTCTTTTGCAATAAAGTTGGTAGATCTTAGAACCAGGCTTGATTAGATTAGAAATAGTCTTTTCATAATATTTCACCCAAGTTTATGTTTAACTGACTTTCTTAATTCAAGTTAATTTCCTTCTGGAATGCTGAGGTGTTTAAAATCATACTTGCATGGGATAAAATTTTAGAAGACTATCGAAGGGACGGTATATTGCCGTTGAGCTTTCAACTTGCTGGAAGTGAGCTTGGCATGGTAGTAGCAAGTTTATAAATAAGAGAGGGGTTTATGAAAGAGATCACAGGTATAAATCATGTTGGTATTCGAGTTAAGGATCTAGAAAAATCACGCACATTTTATGAAAAGCTTGGATTCAACTTTATCGCAGGTCCCATTGGACCGGAA
>JBGCDR010000426.1:0-6151 GCA_045105515.1 Oligoflexales bacterium | reverse complement strand
AGATCGGCATTGTGTTGGCGGTAAATATAGACACCGACACCGCCGTGATTTTTTTTACATAATTAAAATCATCGGAAACTCTGTCATAAATCAATTTTAGAGGATCTTTCTACAGATTAGGTCCTAGATGCCAGTATTTAGGCATTTTAAATAAGGTCTAAAATATTCCTATGAGCAAAAATTTAATTTTCCTGTCGACAATTTTTCTTATTTTAAGATATCGACAGACGGAAATTATTAAAATTTTCAGCATATTATGTTTAGGAGATTTCTCCATTCGTATAACTCAGTCGAAATGACGATAGCTACGAAATACACAGTTGAAATAACCTCACATTTAGATTTCAAGTCATCTCGACTAAACGAAGTATCAAGTCATCCCAACTAAACGAAGTATCAAGTCATCCCAACTAAACGAGGTATCAAGTCATCCCAACTAAACGAGGTATCAAGTCATCCCAACTGAACGAAGTATCAAGTCATCCCAACTGAAGGAAGCAATATATCAAGTCATCCCAACTAAACGAGGTATCAAGTCATCCCAACTGAAGGAAGCAATATATCAAGTCATCTCGACTGAGCGAAGCGATTGGAGGGATCTCCCCCAAATTATTGTTTAGGAGATTCCCCTCACTTCGTTCGGGGGAATGGGAAGCAAAAATCATCTAACCAACTAACCCCAACCACTGGGGTATCAGTCGTTGATCTAAAGCGAGCCTTCTTTCACCTGAGCGGGTGGGATAAACTCCCTTGTCGTGCATGATATCTAGCATTTTGCAAAAGTATTCAGGACCCATTTCGTAGTAGCGAGCAAATGTGCAGCGAACGTTTGCTTTAGCTTGCACATCGTTAATCAATAAATCATCGATATCCTCTAAATCTTTAAGGCCATTATAAACTGCTTTTAGATAGGGAGACTTGAGCATGAGCCTAGCGTTATACATTATTTTTTCCGCCTGCTCAGGGCTTGCTGCCTCCAAGTACTTCTTATCTATTGAATTTAGTGTAGGACCAAAACACTCCTTCCACTCAGTGTAAAAATCTTGGAACTCTAGAGGTGTAAACTTCTTTTCAACTTTTTCTGCATTAATAGTTTGTTTAAGAGTCTTTGGAAAATCTATTTGCCCAAGGAAATTTGGCTTACTTGGCTTAGGAAACTTGACAGGAATGTCCCTTGCACCTAAAGCCTTTTGCTTCTTCTCTTGCTTAGGCTTTCTGAAATTGGCAAAGAAAGACCAGAGCTTGGACTTCGTCTGAACGACACGTTTTCTTGTGATTTTACAAACCTTTTGGAATGTTTTTAGGGATTTCTGCCCGACCCGAGATACCTGAGTTTTTGCTTTCTTGAATAATCGCGCACAGAGCCTTATAGTAGCTTTCATAAAATCTCCTAATCAGTTTAGGTGGTTTTTAGGGGGGCCTGAGAAGTTTCGGTTCTCGGGTCTTCCGCCAAATATTTAGCCTAGCTTTGGCTTAATTCTTACCTGCTAGATTTTTATAAAAAAATCTTATTAAGGATTTGAGGACAAGGCAAGAGATAATATACAGAGAGGATAAGACCCATGCTGAGGACACGTAGGTATCAAGAAATAGCCATCGATCTATGGCAAGGAAGTCTCTATGACTTTGCCAGTGATGTTCTCGTCATCTGCCAATATGATCCAGGTGAAGAGGCATCTTTTTGCAAAACAGCAGAAGGTGTGAGTACCTATCCAGCTCCGCAATCCTACATACTAAGGTACCCAAATTGGGATGAACTTCATAAACTATGGACTTTTCATCTAAATAACAATCCAGTCAAAAAACGCCATCTTGCTATTGCTTTTACATGTACTGATGAATCTGCTTATTCTGCTAATCAGGTAAAAGATTTATTCCTTGGGCTAAAAAAATTCCTCGATTCTCCACCAGGTGAGCTTAAAAGAATCAGCTTGGTCTTTGAAAGACTTGCCGTGCATGATATTTTTCAAGAGGAGCTATTTGCGATTTTTCCCTACCAAGAATAAATAACGAAAGCGACCTGCAAGCTATGGATAATACTCTTTGCCTCAAAAAATTCTCTTATTACAAGACCGGTGGCCCCTGCGAGCAGTTTTTTGCTCCAACAGATAATCTCGAACTACAAGAGGCACTTGAGAAAATCACAGCAGCAAAAAAGCCCTATTTTCTTTTAGGTGCCGGTACCAACTCTTTAGTGATGGACACCCCCTTTGCTGGTGCAGTGATTTCGTTTCACAAAATGGTAAAAATTACGACCCTAGAGGGAGGGATTCGGTGTAGTGCTGGAGTCAACAATACCACCATAGCTGAATTGGCTCTCAAAAATGGACTAGCTGGCGCAGCCTGGATGAACTACCTTCCCGGTCAGATCGGGGCGACAGTGAGGATGAATGCTCGCTGCTACGGTGGTGAGATCAGTCACATTGTCACTGGAATTAAAAGCTTCACCCCTTCCGGAGGTCTCAAAGAATACCAAATTAAAACTCACGATCGTAGTGTTTTTCGGGCTTATAAAGATACCATTTTTATGAAGAACGATGAGATCATTGCCGAGGTGGACCTCAGTTTAAAAGCAGGTGATAAAGAAGATATTAAACAAAAGATGGATTATTGCAGACGCGACCGAGAATCAAAAAATCAATTCACTTTTCCCAGTTGTGGCTGCGTATTCAAAAATGATTATTCTCCGGAAGTATCCATCTCTAGTGGCATGCTCCTCGAACATGCAGGAGCCAAAAACCTGATTAAAGATCACTGCCGTGTGAGTGCAGACCATGCAAACTTTATTTTCAACACCCAAGCTGCTACGAGTCAAGATATCTTGGAATTAAGCATGGAAATGCGTGAACTTGTATGGAAAGAGTTTGGAGTCTGGTTAGAATATGAAATGGAGCTACTGGGGACAGTTCCATCTGACCTGCAGAGTAAGCTTGAAGAAAAAAGGGATCCTCTTTACAAAACTGCCCGTCTCAATGAGTTAAGAGATGTTTTTAATGCTAAGCAATCTTCGTAAAAGATGCCCTTACCCTCACTCCGTTCGGGGGCATGACAAATGTGCTTAGAAGTTCATCTCGACCGAACGATGTATGTAGAATATCATCTCGACCGAACAAAGTGTGTAGAATGTCATCTCGACCGAACAAAGTGAGTGGAGACATCTTATTCATTCCTAAGAGATCCCTCGACAAGCTTCGGGATGACCAATAAAACACTTCGGGAGAACAAACAAAACCGTTTAGATCACAAATAAAAATCATAAAAAAATATGTATATTAGATTATTACTTGGATAAAGATTGACATCAAGCGTCAGGTGTTTTACTGAGACCCCTTATAGTCGATTAATTTTACGACAAATTTGTTCAATCAGTCCCAGAGAATATGCATATGTTTAAAGAATTATTGATAGCAGTATTCATAATTTCGTGCCTACCTGTTTATGGAAATGAACTTGAGTATGAAACTGAAGATGAGTCATCATTTGAAGAGCTTGATTTAAATGACCCCGAGATAGGAGTTCAAGATGCTGATGAATATAATAGGCAAATTATAGAAGGTCATCAGGCAAAGGAACTAGCAAATAGTGAAATAAATGAGAAAGTCCTACGAAGATCTTGCATGATTGTTAGTGATTTACTTAGCATCGGAGCTTCTGCATTTTATTGTACTTATTATCCTATCAATTCAGTTCCAATTTCACGAGCAGGATCAGCTCTGTTTGCCTGTAATTTTGCCCTAGATCATTTACTAGATTTATCCAATCAAATAAGTGAAGTCTGGGAAGAGGAAGATACAAACCTAAGTAAAATCATGTTTACCCTAGCTCAGTGTGCTGAGGCAGCTTCTATATCCGGCTTTGCATGCTTAACTTTCAGCGATCACCTCAAAGTAGGTTCCTGGTTAGTCGCAGCTGGACTTTCTGTGCGGATGTTAACTGGAGGCTACCGCATTGCTACTCAAGGTTATAAGAAGGTTTATGGTGATGACAATGCACTCCTAAATTGTGTGCTAAGGATGGGCCTTGAAAATGGTGGAGGAACTGCAGGATCTTATGTCCTTGGAATTGGTGCCTGCCTAGGTGATTCTAGCTTAGATTATATCGGAAGCTTAGTTATCGGAACCACTGTGGGAACAGGAAGCTTCGGAGTTTTGGGAGACAATATTTACCAGCTTTGGCAGTTAAACTGAAAACTTTGATATCAAACATTTCTCGTCAAAGATGTCCTTACTCTGACTGCGATCAGGGCATGACAACAGCAGTTCAGAGGAATATCACTTACAATATAGGCCCTTGCCATTACCCTTTTTTGCACAGTTTCCTATCCATCGACCATAAGCTGGCAGACGGTATTCACAGACCTGTCCAAACCTGAGATGAGCACAAGCGCTTACAGGTGAGTAATAAATAGGTTTGTCACTTTTTTCTGGTGCCTTATTTCCTTCATTTTTATCTGCAAGTTTTGGCTTAGCTTCTTCTTCAAAAACATCCGGATCGATTCCTTTAGCCTTCATTTCTTTTATTTGCATGATGGTATACTTAGGCAAAGATGTACGAACTATTTCTTCCTGTTTTGGAGATTTTTCACTGTCTTCCTTTTTACTTTGAGGCTCCACTGTGTCTTGTATAGAGATTTGGTCTAAGGGGAAGGGGTATAAAGCTTTTTTTTCTATTTCTTCTTTACTTAAGTCAGCTTTGTTAGCTTCACTACCATAAGTATAAGTGAAAGCCAGGCTTAGCAAAAAAAATAGCAGCACAATTTTCAATTTGAACCCTTTCGTTCATTGACCATCAAGGGGTCGGTAGATAATAAGATCTTCCATCGAAGTAATTTGCAAGCACCTATTATCTTGGAAAGAAAAGTACGAAATATGCTCCCTGACAAAAAATCCATAGTATTTGGTGCATGAGATAATATGTGCTTTATTACCACAATAAATCTGGAATGATAAACAACTATCTTAAACCAAAAAACAGTAACTTTCCGCTTTGTTTGCTTATCATACCAAGCAATTAACTGCTAAGGTACAGCTTAAATACCTAATAATGAAAATTAAATGTTTTTTTAACAATAGAAACGAAAACCCTAGCGAAAAGTGCCTGATTCCTGATTCATGGTCTAAAGAGCAATGTACTTTATTTGGATTTTAGATTGGATTAGACAAGTCAGAAATATATTCATCTATTTCGAGCGCCTTCAAAATAAATCTCTTCATAGTTTTTTCACGTTTACTCATATCTTTATAAGAATCATCTGTTAAACCTACCCCATAATAAGAGAGTGCAGCAATGAGTACAGTAGAAGATAAGGCAGCAGCAAGGATACCTTTTTTGAAGGTAACATTTCTCCTTTTTACAATATCAGTTTTTAAAATATGCGCATCAAGAGGAGTGATTTTAAAATCTCCTTGAATTTTCTTTTCCGCAAGATTTTTACCAGGACTAGAATCTGAATCGGGGGCAGCAACTTCAGGCCGATTCTCTATGACCTTTTGATAAACTCTTGGATGCCTCTTCCTTAGGAAATCGAGTTCTTTTGCTTCGACAATACCATCTTCTAGAACCGAATTGCAATATTTAGATCGCGATTATACTCAATAAACTCCCCAACGACCCGAGCATCAACGTAAAGTGATGCTGTTCCTGCAAGCAAATAGAAAGTCCCAAACATCGTATTAAATCGCTTATCTTTTTTAGCCTGTTCTTCATCTTCTGCTACTTGCTCTTCGAGAGTTTCAACCCGTTCTCCAAATTCATCTTGGCTCTGTGTATTCGAATTATTTTCTAGTTCATTAACTTTTTCTGTCAGGATCTTTTCTCGGGCAAGGGACTCTGCAACTGCTTCCTTCAGTTCTTGATAATCTTCCATACGGACACTTTGTTTAATCCCAGCAGTCATTTCTTGATCGAAGCCTTGTGCTAAGTCATCAAACCTCTCTTGATTAGCGTTTTTTGCCTTTGTTTCATCTGGATCTTTTCCATATTCTGTGAGGATTTTTCCCAACTCATCAATTTTTGTCGAGTAGAACTCATAATAATCTCCTTCCTTTAGTTTCAAATTCAATTATCTGAGAACCCTCACGGAACCCCGCATGAAGTTTTCCCTCACGAGGCTCTTCAGATACATATTCACCTACTCGGTGATAGAGTATAC
>JBGCDR010000425.1:0-12515 GCA_045105515.1 Oligoflexales bacterium | reverse complement strand
GCAGCTTCTTCAAAGTTAAGAGTCAGAATTGATAAGCTTCGTGATGAAATAGGTTACGCAGCAGCAGGTCTTTGGAACTATAAAATAACATAAATTAAGCTACCAAAGGGTTTTATCAATTGTTAGACAACTCTATTGATACAAAGTGTCGTAGATCGCATACATCAAGTTTGTGGAGTCTCCTGTTGTTGCTTTGTGTCGGGTTAAATTTTTTTGTCTTGTTTCAACAACGTGATGATAAGTATTATTGCGATGATTTTTCGCAGGAGAAATTCTCTTTGCTACTTTTCCAATGATCTATATAAACTGGAAACACACGATTAATAGTTTTACATTGTTCCAGAGTAAAAGGAGCATGTAGTTCATCTAAATAGCTAATCCCATGATACATAAATTCTTGGAGAAGATCGGGAGGGGTATAGGCATGCCTTTGCTCAAAATCTTTATTAAGCCTGTTTGCCCAGTTAATGAGCCAATTCATTTTTTCGATGCTGCTCAGTTCTGAACCACTCTCTTTTTGCTGATTGCTGAGAAGATCATCGATGCCATGTGCGATTATTGCGCCTACAGAGTGCACATCTTGATGATCGACTGCAAAATACGTGTGAGGTCTACTTGTATGAGGTGAGAAAAAATGTTTAATTACTGAATTATTTATTGATTTCACTTCTCCGTCATCACAATTGCAGGATTTAGTGTTGCGTGCTTTCTGAAATAATCCAATCACTACGGATCCCCAAGGGTTATTACCTGAGTCGTGAGAATAATGAGCTATAAGGTCAGCATACCCTTCATTCAGAGAGGAAACTACTTGCTTAGTAGTTATGGTACGGTTTTCTTTTCCAAAAGCTTTTGCAGATAATGTTTCTAACACATTTTCAAAATTTTGCCCTATTTGTTGGCTTAAACTCATGGATTGTGCCGAAGCAAATAAATTTGGTGCTAAATAGTGGAAGACATGATGCCCGTATTCATGGCTCACAACTCCACTTTGAGCCCAAAGAGGAGCCTTGTCGAAGACTTTCTTAAATTGTTCGCTGTGAGGAAGCAAGGCTATGGAAAATCCCTTCCCTGTTCTTGATGCATTGGTCCAAAATGCGTTGTCAGTCATGAATGTGACTAGAGACTCTTGTTCAGTATTAATCCGAGATTCAAAAAATGGGTGAATCAGCAGCTCAACTTTAGGTAGATTAATTTCTTGGCTTGAAGCTTTTATCGTCTTGTATGCTTGCATTAAACCAGACATCCCTGCAAGTGCAGCATTCTCTATTGATTTAGCGGGATAGCCACCTCCTGCTCTGCAAATAGAAACAGCTTTTCCTTCTTGTTCTACAAAGGTAGTACTTAATTTACAATGATAGTTTGAATTGCCTCTACTACTGCATTCCTTGTAGTCGACAACATATTTAAAGTTATAGTATGCTCCAGAACTTACGATACTTGATAAGTCTTTGCCTGATACACCCGTTAAGTTTACTTCAGTTAAGACCAATTTATTTTTTTTAAAAAGCCACACTTTTGTTTTTCCAATATCTTCTAATGCTTTGTCGGGGGTACAAAAAGTATCTGCTCGTTCTAGAATTATGGGATTTTTTTTAACGAAATTGAGGTCAATTGATTTTTTCGGAGGATTAGGCCAAGTCTTATTTTGGTTCCTTGTATCCAAATTCCTATTTTGATTAGACTTGGTACACCCAAGGCTGAATATGAGTAGGCTTAATAAGATAAGGATATGTTTTTTCATTCTTAGCGTACCCGCATAAAAAAGGTAAGATTAGCCCATGTGAGCTATACTAAGTTTAAGCAATATTTAGGCCAGATGTGTTTTCTTTATAAGTTATAGGTGGATACGAGAGCTTTATGTGTATAAAACCTATGCATTAGGGCATTTTCTAAACAGAGTTTTCTTCCTTCATTCCTTTACCTTGACATGTAGATAATCTATAACAACACGCAGATGCTGAAGCTTGATCAAAAGTTCAAACATTTTTATACCATATCCAAGTGATGTATAAAGGGATATACTATGAAAAAAAAAGAATTTAAATTTCAACCAATTGTGTGGATATCGATTTTCTTAGCCCTTATGCATCCTTCGGCTTGGGCTTTGGTACAAGAAGATAAAAAAGATGATCCACTTGATATTCTAAATATACTTGGTATTCCCTTGATTCAGTCTGATTATTCTCCTAAAAAATTACTAGATCAAGGGGAAGGATATAAAGAAGGGTATAAGATAAATACAGCTTTTAAAGGAATTAAAGGATTACGTAATTATGGGAATACCTGTTATTTAAATGCGATTACATATTTAATTGCAAATACTAATCTACAAAAAATTGCAGATGAAAGTGAACGATCATCTTCTGAAGGTTTGTCACTACCGAACTTAAAGCTAAAGAAAAGTTTGAAAAATTTGTTAAAGAGTATCAAGTCAAAAGGTGATGAAAGGGAACATCAAAATAATTTAAGAAATTATCTTAAAGAAGTTCAGCAGGCACTAAAAGGTAAGTATGTAGGCTCTGTTTATATGCAACAAGATGCTGCAGAATTCCTGGAGCTTTTGTTGCAAGCCTTAGGTGCAGAAGGTAGTGAATTTGAAATGATTCAACGTGAGCAGATCACCTATGCAGATGAAAGTAAACCAGTGATTTATGATAGACCTTACAATATTTTGCAACTCCCACTCGAAGGGCGTTGTATCAAAGATCTTGTCAAGCACTATTTTAAGCGAGAATTTTTTCAATCATCTATGCAAAATAACTTGGAGGTAGATAAATTTAAACAGGTAGGTCTAGTTAAATCTCCAAAGACTTTGTTGGTGCAGTTGAAAAGATTTGCACATTTAAATAAAAATCGCTCCCCGATTGAATTAGATCGGTACCTAACTCTACCTTTTTATTCCTCAAAGGCTAATGGACTCTCCGAGCAGATAGATGATGAGACTTACAGATTAAAAGCTTTAGTCGCACATTTGGGACATTCCGCTAAGTTTGGCCACTATGTTAGCTATGAAATTAAATACAAGAAAACTGGAACTTATTTGCTCAAATATGATGATGAACACATCTCAAAGGTCCCAATGTCCGAACTCAGAACTCTATTGGCAAGTGATGCTTATTTGCTAGCATATGAGAGAAAGAATTAGTAGCTTGTATTAATATAGATAGTAGCTCAATAGCTAGACTAACGCGGAATCTTGTTTTTTAGCCGTTATTGAATGCTTTTTGCTGCTTTATCAGTTATCATTATGGTAGTCTTGGCTTCGTAGGAATAAGTGGATAAGCAACACAAAAGGAGACCAGAATGGATGATTTAAACAAAGCAGATGTATTGGGATTTATTTCAGCCGTAGAAGATGGCAATAAAGGAACGGCTGATATGTATAATGCCGTAGTGAAGTTCGACCCTCTATTAAGCTATTTTTTATTGAGATATCTGCGGGAAAAGCATCCCGTGACGGATCGTAGTTCTGGTGCTGGAGAGCGTTTACTCGACCTAGTGAAAACTTATCCAGAAATAGGGCGATTAGCTAGTGCTCCAAAAAATGAACCAATGATAGAGTGGTTTGATGATTCGTATTCTACACGTTCCTATTTCAGTAAACCACAAGAATACGTTGACCTCATTGTAGATAAACTTGAGGGGTAGGTAAAATATTTGAACACCTTATTGCTATGTTCCACGACTTAAGGTTTCAATACCTGCCAAGAATTGTTTTTTTCCTTGTTCTGCAACCTGTCGCAAATTAACTTCTTGGGCTGCGAGTATTTCATCAAGCTTATCGATCAAGTCTGGGTTGAATTCTAGATCGATGCCATACTTTTCAAAAATTTGATCGAAGACATCACCACTACTGGTTTCCCAAATAAATTCTGGAAAAGGAGGACGTTCCCATGGAATCCCTAAATTCTTTGCCATTTGATGAAAGTGGCGAGTTGATAGATCTAGGACTGAAGTTGGAAAGGCTTTATCACCTTGTTCACTCAATTGTGCAATCCAAAAGTGATACTCATCTGGTGAGTCAGGATCATCACTCTCAATTGCAAACACATATGGTCCTTCTTCATCCCCTGGATGTGTTTGAAATTGTAAGCACCCACCCATTGCAGTGTAAACGTCACCAGTGTAATCACTTAAAATGTGTGCTCCTACAACTGAATAGGCCAGGCTTTGGTTTTCTGGATCTTCATAAAATTTTTCTACTGTATCGTGCACACTTTTTCCGAGTATTGATACGATTTTTTCATTTATCATAGTAGTGTTATCTCCTTGAGTTATTATATACTATAGAATCCCCTTTCTGTATAGTCGCCAACATGATCATGCATTGAATTACGTCATCACTTCTTGATGAGTAATAAAAAAATAAGATTCTTCATCTAAGATTAAGTATCTAGAATTAAGCTACAAAAAACAAGTCTACAAATTTGTTTATAGATTCTTGGTCGTTTTGTCGATTATTTATTCATAGTACAAAAATTAGCCTAGAAGAAAGAATTAGTAACCATGAACGAAAAAGTTATTAAAATTATTGTATTTTTTATTTTGTGTAGTTCTTGTGCCACAAGTAAGACAAGGAAAGATGAACTCTACAAGAATTCCGAAAGTCAGTCAATTGCAGAGGATCCATCAATTTTTGATAAGCCTATGTATCATTCTGAACCTAATAATTATCATGTGCCATCACCTAAGCTTCGGCACGAGCAGGAAGCTTCCAATCATTTGTGGTCAGGATACGGAGAAGATGAGTATGTTCATGATTCTCTATCGACTGAACTAATTCTCGGAGTGATAGATTCACATGGAACTGATATTCAAGCTTGCTATCAAAAGATTTCCCCCAATTTAGAACTACCAAGAAAAACTGATACTATTTTGGTGCAAATGACGATTCTTGGATCAGGTCAAACTAGGGATGTGTTGTTATTAAACTCAAGCACAGAAACATGGTTAAACCCACCATTAGAAAAGTGCCTCAGCAGCAAAATTCTAAACTGGCGCTTTCAAAAATCGCAAAGTGAGCAAATAGTAATTCAACAGCAGTTTTTACTGAGCCCTTAAGGAAGCCTCTGAGGAGTGTATTCCTTCTCTATTAAGCTCCTCTTGATAGAAGAGAATAAGGCCTAGAAGGACGATAAACGCAGAGAGATAAAATCCAGTGCTAAGAGTCTCGCCAATCGCAAACCAGCTAAATAATCCAACAAAAAATGGAGTTGTAAACCCTGAAAAAGACATAAAGGTTACAGTATAGCGCTTGAGCAAATAGCCATAAAGATTATAACAAATTAAACTAGATACAATCATCATCCATAATGTGGATTCGAGGTAGCCTGACATAGAGCCTTTGACAGGTATGGGATTCCAGTTTTCACAAAATAGAGAATGCAACAACGAAAAAGCTCCTCCAATAAACATGCTATATAAGTTGCAAACTAATGGAGTGATATTATCTAAAACTAGCTGGCGCATTAGTATCCATCCGTAGACAGTCGCAAGGGCTGCAAACATGACAGATATTTCAGCTGCTGAAATAAATGCAATGGAGTCTGGGCTTGTCTCACCTGCTCCGGAATCCCAAAGGATTGGTATAAAACCTAAAAAACCTATGGTTAAACCCAGGAGCTTCTTTTTACTAAGCTTTTCGCCAAAAATAATAAAGGACAGTATTGCAGCGAAGAAAGGAGAAAGGCTATAAATAAAGCTCGTTTTTGCGGATGAGATGTGCTGCATCCCCCAAAACTCAAAGCCATTAGTTAAATAAATATTGAAAACTCCCAATAAGAATAGTTTCAAGTAACTGTTTCTTGGAACTTTCAAACTTTTACGATCAAATACAAACAGGTATCCGAATATAATCAGACTAGCCATCAACATTCGTGAGCCAATCAGAAAAAATGGCTCTGTGTGCTCGAGGCCTATTTTTCCAGCTGTAAAAATGCTCCCGAATAGAGCATACAGTAAGAATATCAGATACATAAATGAAGCCTTAATATGGAAGATTGCTTGCAATTTGTGACCGTGTCTGCTGCTTGATATCAGCAATGAGGGTAAGAGGTCAATGGAAAAACTGAAATATTAAGGCTCAAGATACAAGGGGAATTGTGGGAAAGTTTTCCTTTGATTGTTGTTCTAGTGACGGGTCTTCAAGAGTGAGGTCTTTCAATACCAACTGATTCTGAAACAATATAAACTCTTTACTAAGATCTAGCTGGGTATATAGATTCTGAAGTCTATCACCATAAGGACCAGGTAAAGCTTTGCCATAGTATTCGCGACCTAAGCTCAGGCAACGCTCTCTTTTTTCGCTATCATGCTGATTTTGCTTATATTCCTCAAGAGCTGTTTGGTAACCAAGGTACAATTCGTGCAAATGCTGCATTTGGGACTGGTGAAGTCCAATTATTTTGATGCAAGAAAAGATTAAAACCGGTGCTAGAAAGATAATTAGGTAAATCAAAAAATGCCCTCCCCCGGCAGTTTCATATTTGCACTATTCGGTTTAGGTACTCCAAAACTATAAAAAAATTTATAACTTTCGTGAAATTATCTTGTTTTGTTCATGTTCTTCTGCAAGAAATGTTTGAATAAATCAAAAAACTAATAAAGACTCCAATATCTTTGATATGTTTCTTGGGTCCTAAAAATTGCTTGAGCAAAAAAAGCTCAAGCAGTGTAATACTAAAAAAAAATTACAGTTACTTATGTAATTTTTATAACGACCGAAAGATAGGGAAGGCAAAAGGGACCACTATTGGTTTAAATTTTTGAAGAGATAAAATGACTGCAAATTCAGGGCTTAAGTTGACTTACAATCAAGGCTCGCTTCAGGTTAGAGCCTCGGTTAGCTGTGGATCTTTGCGCCAGCTCTCTTCTATGCCACCAGATATTCTTGAAAGAACACAAAAAAAGATGCGAATTGAAATTGGGAAAGGAGCTTTCAAAAAATTTACTAGTTATGCAAGTAGGTTTACCGATCTTGTAAATGCGGTTAAAGGGCCTAATTTTAAGAATGTTCCTGATGATTTTGTGGTTCATTTAACCCTGGCTGCTGGAATTCCTGAGATTAATGGAGTTAGCTTCACTGCGCAAGCAGGACGAGGTTTTATCGGGAAAATCAATGCTGAAGTGGATCCTAAAAGTTTGCAAGCAGTTCACCCCAAGGCCTTCTATTTGCTGATCAAGATGTTAATCAATCAAGAAAAGGTCAGGGCAAATCCATGTGAAGCTCAAGTGACAGGAATTTTCAATCGTTTAGCTTTAGGTGAAGCCTTATCGGACTATTCTCTAGCTGAAGCTACGACTATGGAGAAACAAAAGATTTTTGGTGGTGCTCCTTACACGTTTATGCCCCAAGATTCTCAAACCCAACTTAAGCTAGTTATCTTCGATATAGTTCCTTTCCATGATAGTTCTATGATAACGCAATTGTTTTCAACTTTGGAAGCCAAAACCAGAGTTCTGAAAGCCCCTGCAACTGCTTGGAAAAACCAAATAAAAGCTGATATCTCCTTGGCACTTCATGGAATCGAAAGGTTTGGCTTGAAAATGCCTATTTCTATACTTGCAGCTTCACCCAGTGCCGGTGGTATTGGTATTAAGGCTGATAACTCTGAACTTAGTAGCAGTAAGGGACAGGCAAAGGGTAAGCTTGCAAATACCCAAGGGGACAAACCACAAAATGGAGCGGCCCCTGCTGCAAAATCTAAACAAGTTCCAAATTATCCAGGTAAGGGGCTTTTAAGAATCAAGTTAAGCACCAGTAATATGCAGGCGACTATCATAGAGTTTCGATCCTTATACTTTGAGAAGCCAGAACTTAAAATAAGTGAGAGTTGGTTTGAAAAAGAGCTTAAAAGACTTGGTCTTAGAAATATTCACAAAGGCAATATGATTAGGGCCTTGGACAATGTTAAAAGGAAGCGTGACATCAATGGAATTATTATAGCTGAAGGAATGCCGGGTACCCCCGCTTCGGAGCCAAAAATAGTTTCTAAATCTGAGCTGGATGAACAAAAAAGCAAGAGTGTAGAAGCTAAGGTAAAAAGCGAAGATAAAGATGTAGATCACCGTGGAATGCGCAGTAAAGTTTCCATGGTAAAGAAAGATGAGCACATTGCTGAATTAATTTATGGTAAAGAGGCAATGGACGGTGAGGATGTGTTTGGTAAACCTGTACCTCCTCCAGCTCCTCCTCCTGCAGAAATCGAAATGGACGAAAACGTTCGGTCAGTGGAAACGTCTTTTTATGCAAATTGTGAAGGCGTGATGAAGATTGCCGGTATGCAGGTAGCTGTTGTGAAAACTCTTATCCATGAAGGAGATGTGAACTTAGCATCAGGTAACTTGCATTTTGATGGTCCCATTGTTGTTCAAGGGAGTATTGAATCAGGAGCAGAAGTTTTCACTGCTAAAGACCTTACAGTCGACGGGCATATTCGGGGTGGCAGTGTTTTTGTCGGTAGAAAACTTTCGGTGAAAGGTGGAATCATCACTGGCAAAACTGGAAAAATAGTCTGCAATGGAGAAATTACTGCTGACTTTGTTGAAAATTCAAACATACATGCCAAAGGTAGAATACAAATAACTAAAGCGATCTTATCCAGTACGGTAAAAACTTTGGATAATATAGTTATCAGCAATAGGGATGGAATCATTGCCGGCAGTGATCTTTGTGTGGGACAAAATATTGATACAGGTGACCTTGGTTTCGCCCAAGGAAAAGATACGGTCGTAACACTTGGAAGCAATTGGATCATAGAAGAACGACTAGCTCTTAATAAAAAGCGACTTGATTTGCTTTTAGAGCAGCTTGAAAAAACTAAATTAGATTTAAGAGAATTAGTCCGACGTAATAAGAATCAAATGTCCAAAAAACTTGATGAGCTTAAAGCTAATTTGCAGGTTAGGGTTTCGCGGTTAAAAAGTATTACTGAAAGATTAAAAGAGCGGGTTAGTCTTGTTAAGAAATCTATGGATTACAATGACAAAAGCTTTATTCGCATCAAAGGTACCCTTTTCCCAACCTGTAAAGTGTGGGTTAAAGAAAAAGAGATAACAGTTCCGCGCGGACTTGAGGAAATTGTTATTCTTTCAAGTAAACATAGACAATCCCATTTTATTCAAATTGATAAATTTGATGTAAAAAAGGAAATTGATGCCAAGAGAGAAAAGAAGGCCAGTTGAGGCTGACTAGTGATTAATCTTCGGTTTCGGAATCTTCTTGTTCAAAGTCCAATTGAAGCTTTTCAATCTTATCCTTGGTAGTGTTTAAACGATCTTTTAGGTTCTTGATGAGCAAGTAACCTTCTTCAACTTTTTCAACCATGGTATCAAGGTCACAATCAGCTGAAGAAATATTTTGAATAATTTCCTCTACACGATTGATCATGCCTTGATAAGTTTGGGATTCTCTTATTTGCTCTTCACTCATATCTTAGCCTTTTTTTCTCTATTTGTTTTTGCAATAACCCTCAGTTCGACTAAGCCATCTAGCAAGCGGGCCTGAACATTTTCGTCGATATCGATCTGATTGATACTATTAATTTTCTGCCGACTTGACTCCAAGATAGTGAAACCACGTTGCATCCAGGGTGCAGGGTCTTTAGCGTGAATCCCGCTGCTAAGCTTTTCTACTTGTAGGAATTGGTGGTGCAGTATTGCTTGGGAGTTCATGTTCATTTTAGGAATCAGATTCTGTTCAATGACTCTAGATTTTTGCTCTAAACAATTATTCGCAAGCTTACTTATAGCGTCACCTCGTTTTGAAAGTCCATGTCCCCATTCATTCAGGGTCAGGTTCACCTTCCTGCCAAAACCATGATTCAAGTCCATAATGCCATGCCGGTGCTTGTTAATTTGGTTCTGCCACGAGAACGCTAGCTTTTCCTTTAATCTGTGGCGAATCTCTAGAATAGATCTTAAACTTTTTTGAGTTTGAGAGTGAAGGAAAGACATCCATTGTTCCAGTTGAAAATTAAGACGAGTAAACTGTTGAACAATAAAGTCAGCTGCGGCCGTAGGAGTTTTTTGACGATTAAAGCAAATCTCTTCGGCGACACAAAAGTCATCGTGGTGGCCTATTGCAGCAACAATTGGAACCGGAGAGTGTGCGATCGCATAAGCGAGCTCTGGCATGTCAAACCATCTGAGGTCTGCTGCGCTACCTCCACCACGGGTTACAACAATCAAGTCACAGTGCTGGGCAGTCAGCGCAGCAATGCCATTTACCACATCCTTACATACCTTTTCTCCTTGCATACTGCAGGGGAGGAATACCAACTCACCTGGAAATTTTCCTTCATGCAATTGGTGAGTGAAGTCACTCAGGGCTCTCGATCCTGGGGCACTTAAAAGACCAATTTTCAGTGGCATGGCCGGGAGTTTGAGTTTTTTGTTTGTTTTATCCAAGCCTTTGAGTCTTAGCTCTGAAAGTAAGGCTTCCCTAGCTAAGGCCAAAGCTCCCTTTGTATACTTTGGGTCAATATTGAGGATGTTAAGGCTAAGTTGTCCTCGGCCCTTGTAAATGCTTACCTGGCAAAGGCAGCGTATTTTCATACCGTCTTGCAGGACTTCCTGAATTTTTTGCTTACCATGATGACCACAGATGCGCTCAAAACTAGATTTCCAAATGGTTGCTTTGATGGTCACAGTGCCTTTTCCTGAACCCCCGGAATCAGCTTCAGCAAAGTCGAAATAGAGGACTTCTCTTCTTTGCTGGAGGTTTTGAATTTCTCCTATGATCCAAATGCTATTTGGAAAACCTTGATTTATCAAATTGGCAGCATGGCTCATAACCTCAGCTATGGTGTAGCTTTCATGCTCGCCAGCGCTTGCATGGTCTGTGGAAACAGCTTGGTATGTAGCGCTATTCTTGAGTTTTTTTGCATCTCCATTAGAAACGCCATTACCCAAACTCGAGCACAACTCTTTTACCCTAGAAAGGTTTTCATTGCTAAATTTGATCTGCCATAATTTTCTTTGGCCGCAGAAAGTCGCGCCGAGAGATCTAATGGCGGTACGATGTGGGTATGTTTGTCCTTGGATCAGAATAAACTGTTCATTGTGTTCGAAATAAATACTCACTCCAGATGCTTACCTTTGCTTCATATGGCTTTCAAGCTTAAGACACTTAGCTTTAAATTAGCAACTTTGAGATAATTTCTCTACGGATGCCTAGGTGGCCCCACCTTCATGAGGCTAACCCTTTCAAGAGAAGGTGCCAGTAAGTCCTTGAAGGGAGGGGAGTAAGATACTTTTCCATGAGTGTTTCGGTGGATTTCACTTTAAGTTATCAGCGAACTCAATTAGCTCAACTGGCTTAGGCGAGGGTGATATCGCCAATTTGGGGCCTTAATCCCCTGAAAGTGAATTTACCGCTTTCATTATGGTCGATGGAATTTATAATATTGATCTAAACCATTACAATAAAAAAAAATAAGGGGCGGTAGTTGTGCCTAGGGCATGAAATTAGGCATGAATTATCAAAGGCCTAAAAGCTCAGCTGTTTTATGAGGAGCAAAGTTGTCTTGAAGGGCGATAACTTTTGCATATTCCTGAGTCTGGGTTACGTTACTATGACCAAGCATTGCTTGAACTACTGCTAAATCCTTACTTGCAATTAAAGCTAAAGTTCCTGAAGTGTGCCTTGCAATATGGGTTCCTTTCCAGGGTAAGTTCAGATGTTTAAATGCTTTATTGAAATGATTGTGAATTGTTCTGACCGTAAATAGAGTTCCTCCACTTTTATAGAAAACTGGCTTTTCACCTTCGATTTCTATTATTTTGATTTTTTTCAACTCACCAACGAGTATTTTTGGCAGGTTAATTGTCCTTCGAGCATTTTTCGTTTTAACCCTCGACCTAATTTTTTCTTGTCCTGATTTTGCAATCCAATTTCGAGTGCGTATTATTTTAATGAATGGCTTCTCAGCATTTAATTGAACTGCGTCCCAACACAAACCAGCAGCTTCTCCAACTCGACAACCAGTTAAAATCATAAATAAAGCCAATCTATAGTAGACTTTATCCGCAACCTTTTCACGCAAGAAGTTTAGCCATGGCACAACATCCTTTGGACTGATGTAATAGTCCGGAACTCTTTCCGGAATCTCCTTATAGATACATCTTTTTCTATGCCTTTTGAGGATTGGTGGAGGAAATGTTGAATCTTTGTTTTCTCGATACCAGTTTAGGACTATAGTTAATAAACTTAGTTCTTGAGAAAAACTCTTTCTTTTTTACTGACAATTTTGGCTGCTTTAGAGATTCTTTTTAATGCAGGTCCAGCTCCTGGAATGATTGCACCCGCAGCAATACACCTTTGCCACCAAGCTAAATCTTCTTCCGTTACTAAATCCTTGCCATAGTAGGCTTCTCCGAGCCCTTTTGCGCCACCTACGACAGGTGTGAAATCAAAAACAACGCTAAGAGCTTCGTTACAGTTATGGACCAAATAAAAGCGCTTATTGTAGATGTCATCGCCAAATTCATTAGCTGCTGCCACATAGTAGTTT
>JBGCDR010000424.1:0-8118 GCA_045105515.1 Oligoflexales bacterium | reverse complement strand
TGATTTCACTTGTCTTTCCGGTAACATGAAAATAAACATATCAAGCCCTCCCAGAATTACGTTTGGGATCAGCTTATCAATATTTACATAATAATCATATAAAATAATAATATTAGCTGGTTAAAAAATTAGACAACTCTTATGAATCGTCCCCTTCTCTTCTTCAAAGGCTTGCTTACGCTCACCTGAAATCGTGATGCTGTTGCGCCCTACTTCAACATCAATATCGTCCTTTTTGAGGCCTGGAAGATCTAAAGACATCAAGAAAGCCTTTTCTGTCTCTCGAATATCACATGAAGGTACCAAGTCTTGGCTTGTCGACAACGGTCGCAGTCCAAAGGACTTCTCTACCTCAGCAAACACATCCTCGAACTCCCTTCCCCAGTTTTCTAATGCACCAAATAGTGAACGCGGACGACTTCGGTCACTGCGACGCATACCTAATGAAACCATAACTTCCTCCTTTGCCTATAGTCATTGGATATGATTTTGGAACCAATCCTTGCCTATCCACAGCAAAGCTAAATCCGAATGACTGCAAGTCAAGAGGGGTCGATACGATTTTTAGCATAAAACTCGATCCTGTTTCACGAACTAAACTTAAACTAGTGGTACTTTGAAAAAATATTTCCTAATAAATTTTTTCAATCGGTCAAACTAGTACGTTAAACAAGGAGGAAATATAGGTTTTAACGTTTTCTACTTATTTGGTAATACAAGCTTTCACAACGTCCTGTATCCATTTTGTGTTCGTCTGCCCAGTTTGGGCAGACATTCTATGTATTTTTTAATTCGCTACCTTAGCAGTAGGCTCCAACGCACCTGCTATTTCAAGCTACCTTTACTGCGAACTTATCGAAGTCCATATTCCTTAATAGGTTTGCTTTATGATTACCTTTATATATTGTCTGCAATCTATGCAGTCCACCTAGATATTAAGACCTTTTACTTCTATTGGAGGTAGTAAAATTTGTCATATCGAAAAGTGTCGCTAGAAATTGATTGTGAACCACTTCTTCATTGATCGCAGCTTGAATAACATTTGTACAAATTTCGTGATCCTTTTCTTTGAAAAAGTGAAATTCCTGCGGCTTACTCGATTCTACACAAGCCTCTAAATCCATATGAATTACATCTGAATCAATATTGTTTAAAGTGAAAGAGCACAAATTTTTCCTTTTCATTTCAAATCCTTCTGAACTCAAAATTTTCTGACACGCAATGTTTGATTGCAGAATGTAACCTTTTTTATCGATAATCAAATAACCTATAGGGGAGTACTCAAATAGATGAAACTTTTCCAGTTCATCCTTTTGCATCCTTAATTCAATTTGGTAAAGCTCTAGTTCGGATACAAGTTGATGTATTTCTTCTCTTGTTAAACTTTCAATATAATTATGTTTTTTATCGTAAAAACAATCCCGACGATATTTGATATCAAATATCTGCCGGAGCTTCTCATTTTTTTTTCGAAATTGATTTTCTTTTCTATCAATCTGGGACCCTATTTTCTTTAGGAGTTAATAAAACCACATGCCGCGGCGGTTAATATACTGCCAACCATTTGTGCTTACAAGTTTGTTGAGTACTATTTAAATTCGAGCAAAAGTACGTATTCTTAGGATCATGATAAAGACTAAGGTGTGAAATTACCTTATTTGAATCTAGGCATCTTAACTTATAACAAAGAAGAAAACATTCGTAAAAATCTCCTCTATGGGAGGCTGATGTCTTAATCATAATAGATGACACTTAGACAAATTCAGGACATACGTAAATTTATAGAGGAATATGACATGAAATCCCAAAAAGAAATGCTACAAGAATATATATCTCAATCTTAAATTCTTGTTAACAATAACAACGGTTTTTTTGCTTCGCATGATATTTACGTTTTATCAACAACCCGAAGCATTGCGAAACTAACCGTAATATATATACGCAATATAATAGATTTTAATAAGTATTAAAAAATTTCCATTTTTCTTGTAGGTATCAGTTGTCGTATTTTTTAGTGACTGGCCTTAGATTGAGGTTGATTAAGTAAGAGGACTAATTATGAGAATCCAATATGACCTTGAAAAAATAAATTGGGTTATAGACACATTAAAAGAAGGTCTAGAATATGATCCAAGCGAATGCAAAGGTTTCTATATCTTAGATCGCTTGGCTCAAATAAAGTATAAGATCAAAAAAATAATTCCGCTATCAAATAGCGAAGAAAATACGATTAATAGGCATCTTTTATATTATCCTATGAGAATATATCAGGCCGATCAATCTGGAAACCAGCCCCCTAAAACCAGTGACAGTATCCCGAAGGGGCCTCAACGCATCTCTTACGTTTGACCCATTTAGGAGAGATCCTTGTACAAGAATTTATGGGAAAGGCATTGGAGATGAACGACTATTTTTTCATCTCTTCAAGTGATTTGCGAAATTTTTTACAGAGATCAGACACATCAAAAACTGGAGTAAAAAAAATCAGATCGTAAGGTAGATCAGCGTAGGAATCTAAATCTGTCTTTTCTTGATTAACCTGAATGAAGCCAACGGAAAGAAGTCTCAATGATGGATCAAGTGGTGCAAGATAATAAGGGACTCCGCGGTCTTTACGCATATGCCCATTGCCACCTATAAATACCGAGATTTTCTTCGGCGCCAAAGAACCAAATAATAAATGGCTCATAATTTTGTCTCTTAAGATTTGGGCATTGACGATTGGGGCAGCATGTTTTTTAGGAAACATATCACAGTGAGATCTTACTATTTCTTCGGCTAAAGAATCTTCTAGGATCTTTGAAATTGAAGGAATTTTATTGATTCTCTGAATTTCTTCCTCAGATAAAACCTCCACTTTTTTACCATTTACAAGCATTTTCAGATGCTTTCGAGAGATATTAACTCCTTTAATTTTTTGCTTTGCTTTCCAAGCAGTTTTTAGCATCGGTTCATAGAACCGAAAATCGTCCCATCCTTGGCTCCAATTCAATTTTTTTTCAAGATCAATGAAGGGATCAGGGCCATTAAATATATTATTCAGAGTTTTATTTTGTCCTAGATCAAAGTGTTCTAGAAATAGCGATCCAAGCAGATTTCTTTGGTCTAAGGATTTTAAAATTTTGAGATGCAGAATATGATGATCAGGATGATCATGCACTTCTCCCAATAAAATCAGGTCTGGCCTACTGTTCATTATATTATTATTGAATTCAGAAAATTCGATGAGTTCCCCTGAGTTTTTATCAAGTATTTTCCCTACCAAAGGGTGATTTACATGATGAGTAGCCTGCCATGAGGTATGTATGCATTGAATCATCAAGAAAATAAAAGTAAAAACAAATAAATAGCGAAGTAACATACAGGTCTCCCAAAAAACTTTGACTGCATCACATGCTTTCGGTATTGTTTTGAAAATGATAAGTTTTTTGCAAGAAACGCTTGGAAATTTTTGTACAATATTTAATCTAGTTTAGTTCCAGTCTACAAGAGTAAGAAAGCAGGTTTGCTTGAGTAAGCTCTATCTTAAGACGTTTTAAACCAGTAGATTCAATGACTGTCCTCGGGTATTCCCAGCAAAACCAGTGAAAATCGCTATTGGAATATTCATCATTAAACTTGAGTACTAGTTCTCTTTTATTGCTGAATTCAAAGATCTTTTCAAGTTTCTCTTCATTCAAATAAAAATTAACCTGTTCATTGTATGCCACGGTTTTATCAGAAACATAGCACAAACTTTCATTCACATTGTTGTCCCTTTCCTTAGCTTGCAAATTTGAGCAAACAGCAAGAGAGGCATTAGCTTGATGTGTAGCTAACATATTATGAAAATTGATATATAACCCATCATGGAAGGCTTCGGACGGTTGGGTTTGAGAAGGCAAGGTCTCATAGAGAGTTGAATAGCGATTTTCATTTTGCTCTAAGCTTTTGTCACTGTTTTCTTTAGCGTTCTCTGAAGAGGAATTCCCCTTTCCAGGAGAAGGCTCTGAATCATAAGTTCTTTCCCCTAGTTCTCGCGAGTGTTCAAAGTTTCCGCCACAAGATACTAAAAATAAGCTTATAATTGTAGCGATTGCATTTAGATTCTTCGTGTCTTTCCTTTCAGACGAAAAAGTTTTGGGGACCAAGCATGGCGGAAATGACAAAGTTTATCCAATAGAAACGAATAAATTGTTATATCATTTCATGAAATGACCACTTTTTTAAATATCGATCAGTGGATTTGAGCTTATTTTTTCATATTTTCGACAGTATTCATGCGATATTCACTGGGAGTCATACCTGACAGTTCCTTGAACGCTCGGTTAAATGAGGCTTATGAGGAATATCCTACCTCCATAGCGATAACAAGTATCTTATCATTGGATAACATTTCAAGGCGCCACCCCATGACCACTACTTTTAAACCTAAACCAAGGAAAATGACATCAACACTTTTATTAATTTCTTTTAAATACAGGAAGTTACTTCGTACCTCACCATCATCCCAAGGACCATGAGTCATTATAATAATTGTGAGGATGGGTACAAAAAGCCCGCAAAGATGGTGCTTTCACCATTCAAACTTATGCCCGAGAGCAGCATAAACCATGAAGAAAAAGACTTAGTCCTGTTAGTCCGTTCATTTAAATAGCCTTGTTTAAATGTTTGCTAAACCTGGAACGTACTCACGAGAATAGATCCTTTTGTTCTTTTTCCTTATTTATCCCACTGACACCCACTCCAAGTAGCCTAATGGGCTTTGTTCCTGCTTCTGTTTTGGCTGCTAAGTCGATGGAAATATTTGCGATCAACTCTGGGCAATTCGAATGATATTCAATGGTTCTGCTGCGGGTAACTTGCTTAAAGTCATAATACTTTATCTTCAAACTAATGGTCTTTCCAGCCATTCCAGATTTTTGCAGACTGCTTGAAACTTTAGCAGCAATCCGCGACAGTTCAAAATTTACCTGATCTAAACTGACTATATCTTTTGCAAATGTGTCCTCACAACTGAATGACTTACGAATTCTTGTAGCTTCAACAGCTCGCTCATCAATTCCATTACAGCGTTCTAATAGCCAAGTTGAGAACCTTTCACCCAAACACTCTATGAGGTAGGCTTTTTTCAATATTTGGACATCTTTACAATATTGCAAGCCAAACGAAGATAATTTTTTTTCCATAACCGGACCTATGCCGCCTATTTTTCGTAGAGGTAAATCAGCCATAAATGCCGCAGCGGCTTCAGGGACTACTACTTTAATTCCATTGGGTTTGTTTATATCAGAAGCTATTTTAGCAATTAACTTGTTGGGCCCTACTCCGGCCGATGCCGACAGTTGCAACTCGTGCTTAATGGTAGCACAGATCTGAACTGCAATTTTGCTTGCATAGAGTTTGTGCTCAGTCACATCTAGGTAAGCTTCATCCAAAGATACTGGCTCTATACTTGCAGTGTACCGCTTTAAAATAGTTCGAACTTGCGACGAAATGAGCTTATATTTTTTAAAATTTGGTTTTACAAAAATCGCGTTTGGACAAAGCCTTTTAGCTTGAGAGCTTGCCATTGCTGACCTTACCCCAAATTTCCTAGCTTCATAAGAGCATGTGGCAACAACTCCTCTCGAATTTGGCTCCCCACCCACTATGAGCGGAAGTCCTCTCAAGCTTGGATTATCCCTCGCTTCTACAGCAGCATAGAAGCAATCCATATCAATATGCACTATCTTTCGCTTCAAAAGACTATTATGTATGTTTGGATAGTTTTCTTTATTTTCGTGCATAAACTTAAAGCTCTTCGCCCAGACTAATACTCATCATCTAATATAATCCACTGTTGAAATAATTAGATATAAGAAACTAGTAACCCATAGGATTTTCTATGAGCTGTTTATAACAATCCTGGAAAAATCTGGCAGGTATCATATAGCTCAACTCACTTTTTTACTTTACTTCTCACTATAGATGTTTTTGCCACAAAAGCATTGAGGGTAAGGCTATTTCTTGTTTAAAATAAGTGCTATCCTGACTCAGGATATCACTTAGCTTACTAAGAATTCTCATCTCCAGAGGTCAATGTTTGAACAATTAAGGTAAGTACAGCCAAAATAGTCATTCTAAATGCAGCATAAACTCCATTCCATTGGCTTGACTGCCACATGAGGAACCACTCACCACCTATGACTAAAAAACCCAGAAACCAAAGTAAAATCGACAGATGAAAGGAATAGATCAAATAACGTTGACATTTAGTATACTCTTCTTGCTTGTTAAAATTCAAACACATGCCTAGCACTCCGATAATGGCAAGAATAAATATAATCCATTCTGTAGTGATAATAAAACAATAGGAAAAATGTTTTAAAAGCATAGATTTTATTGACCTAATCTCAGTATTCTCTAGCTTAAATATAGTATCCATTTCTAGGACATGATAAACAAATTGAAAATTCGTGTCATAATCCATCACATTATTCAAGGCAATGAAAAAAAAATAGATACAAAAGTATAGTCCCAAATTGATTTGAATTAGACGCAAGTCGAATTTACGAATTAAAACCATTATTATTCCTTGAAAAGTCGCTCTGAACAGTAACCTAGATCCAGTGAATCTTAAGATTCAAGTATCACACCTTTCCACTAAACCCAATTTTTTCCAATCTTAAATTCATTTTTCGAATGGATAACTATAAGCATTTATTTTTATTCTATTTATAAGAATACTCTGGACTATTTTGTCTATTTATAGATTATATTGTCTACAAAGGGGAGTCATATGAGCATGAAAGAAAATTACCAACAAATTGCCCGAGGCATTGAACGTTTATTTTCACCTAGAGTAGAAATCGTTTTGCACGATCTGGGAAAAAACGAAATTAGCTTCATCGCTGGACCGGCTAGCAGTCGAAAAGCGAGTGACCCTTCACACCTTTCATTGTCTGACCGCTCCCTTCCAGCTGGAGTTGTAGGGCCATACCTAAAAACCGGAGAGGGGGGTGAAAAACAAAGATCTATAAGCATTGTGCTTGAAGGAGAAGATGGTCACCCTGGTTACATGCTTTGTATTAATTTCATAGTTGGTGAGCTGGAAAAAGCAATTCAAATTTTAGCAAACTATGTTGTCACAAGTGATGATAAGCCACTGAATGAACATTTTACCGAAAATTGGCAAGATAAGATCAATAAATTTATTGAAAATTATCTTATTCGCAAGTCCTCTTCTATTAGACAACTGCTTAGAGAAGAAAAGAAAGAACTTGTACTTGAATTGAAGAAAAATGGTGCATTTCAAGGCAAACATGCTGCTACATACATTGCAGAATCATTAAAAATATCAAGAGCTAGTGTGTATAGTTATATTAAAAAGGATCATATAAATGACTAATAATCTTGCCCCATTCAGACTTGAGGAATATTTAGCTACTCGAGAGTTTTCGTCTAATTTCATGTTTTGCGCTTCAGACTTGGAAAGCCGAACCATAAAGGAGGTTTTGGATTTACTTCCTTCTCGCGAAAAAGAAAATTTTCTTGATTTATCTCTTGCATATACTCTTCCAGAAGGAAGTTTAGAGCTTAGACAAGAAATTTCATCTCCTTATGAAAACCTGAATTCAGACAATGTGCTGTGCTTCGCTGGAGCAGAGGAAGCTATTTATTCGGCTGCCAATGTGCTTCTTGATAGGAAAGACCATGCTATTACCCTGACCCCTTGCTATCAAAGTTTGGGAAGCGTTGCTAAAAGCATTTGTGATACCTCAGAATTGAGTATTGATTTAATAGATGGCAAATGGACATTTAATATAGAAAAACTTGTCAAACTAATAAAACCAAACACCAAAGTTATATTTATAAATTTTCCACATAACCCTACTGGTTTCATACCACCTATTGAAATATTTCAGTCAATCATGGATGTAGCTAAACAGAACGATATTATCGTCTTTTCTGATGAAGTTTATCGAGGGATCGAGTTTGATCCAAATAACAGGTTACCTAGTGCCTGATTGGAAACACACCGCCGCTTTTGTGTGTAAGGCTTAGAGCACTATAATCTTTAGCGAATTTCCCCAGTTTCTCTAAAAAGGATATAATTGTCGGAAAATCAAAAGATCTTGGGGGTGCCCATGCGCGCAA
>JBGCDR010000423.1:0-13588 GCA_045105515.1 Oligoflexales bacterium | reverse complement strand
TTCACTTGTCTTTCCGGTAACATGAAAATAAACATATCAAGCCCTCCCAGAATTACGTTTGGGATCAGCTTATCAATATTTACATAATAATCATATAAAATAATAATATTAGCCGGTTAAAAAATTAGACAACTCTATTTAATGAAAAATTGGAAAAAATCTTATTTGAATCAGCCCTGGATATCTGGCAATTATGATTAGATCTCTCCATTATAGTCGGGGTGAGCAAAGTGATAAACTTGTTCTTATTTTGTTTGGATTTTACAAATGATTATTAAACATTAAAAAATTTTACACCATATTATTGCCTAACTTGTTTAAACTGGCATAATCATTTAATTAAAATCCCCGTATAAAAAAGTTTAGAACTTTTTCAGGAGGTAGAGGTGTTTAAAAAATTTTTTATTGTAGTAATGTCTACGTTTGCATTATCTGCACTTGCGAATCCAATTAACATTATATCTATCGATGGATGCTTCTTACCAAACGACTTTGATCTGTTAAAAGGAAGAGAGGTCAATGTTGATCTGATTACTTCTGGACATCCTGCGTTGGAATACTTATTTTCACCTACAGTCTGCATCAATAATTTTGAAAGAGTTGTCAAACCAGATGGTAAATTGATCAAATTAAAAGCTCATTTCATCGGTGATAAAATCGGAAATAATCGGTATATCATTGATATGGTCAAAAAAATCCAAGATAAGCGTGGGAAGATAGATTTGGTATTCTCAGTTAATGCAGACCGAGCTACATTAACTGCTCAGCATATTCGTGAATTCCTAGATCTAAAGGTTGGATCAGAAAAATGGAGTATCGAACATAAAGAAGCTTTTTATGATAAGTATGTGATGAAAAATATTTTAATAAAAAATGACCCGCAAGTTAAGACCTCAGAATTTATCGATTTCAGTTCCACCAAAGAAGAACTAAATAAATTTCTAGAGGAGATTAACTTCCCAGAAAATGCCGCAATCATCAAGAAAAAGCGTTCTGCTGGCGCAGTTGGTATTACAGTTGTTAAAAATCATGATGAATTAAAAGATGCAGTTAAGAAAATAAAAGATCCCGATAATTATCTCATAGAAAAATTCATTGTCGGCACTTCATTTCGCTTTAATGGTACCGTTAGCAATGACAAAATCACAAACCACGTTCGCGCTTATCATCGCACCTCACCTTTGGAACACTACCAAAGTGCTAAGCCTAGAATTACAACTACAATTGATGAAGATCAGATTAGCTACGAGACTAGTTTGGACTTCACTAACAAAATACTAAAAGCACTGGGAATGCATTCAGGCTCTTATCACCTCGAAGGAATACATGCGAAGAAGGATGGACAACTTTATTTTGTTGAAGTCGCCGCAAGACCTGGGGAAGGAAATGTAGAAGTTGCTTTTGCTGATCTATATGGCTATCAGGCTAAAAAAGCATTTTACTATCAGCAAACTCCAATTGGATTCTACGCACCTGAAGAAGATACGAAGATATATGCCGAAGTAATAACCCCACCAATACTTGAACCTAAAGAAGTATTTGCTGTCATTTCATTTCCATTTGTTGATGCTAACCGCAGTTCACTTCAAAAGGTGCAAACCAATTTAAACAGCTCGTTAAAAAATGGTTCTAGTGAACTTCCAAGTTTGATTTCATGTAGCTTTGATCCTGTATTTGACAATATAAACGAGAAAGTCTTAGCTAAAAAGGGTAAAAACATCCTGCGTATGGCTTTTCTTGCAGGAATCAAAGCAGTAGCCTGTACTTTTAAAGGAAAAAGACAACAAGTTGAAGAAGATTTAGTCAGTTTTCAAAAAAAATACTACTTTGTGGCAAAGCCAAACCGCAAATATCTAAACCCTTTGATGCCAAGGTTTATAATGAAAGCAGGTGGCTTATAAAAGTAGCTATCATAGAGACTTTGTATAGCTCATAAAAAGACTCATATTGCTGGCTTCTTGATCAAAAACATAATAGTCAAGCTTACCATATTGCTCAAATATGTTGGATTGACCATAGCTTGCCCCAGCTCTCATGCCCTCCATTACAAGATAACTCATAGAAAGACCCACACTATAAGGATGATCAAAAGAACTATCTGCTAAAAAATTTTCATTGTTAATATTATGGTAGCGAATTTCTCCATAGCTTGCGCTCAAACCATAGACAAAATCTTTTTGTCCACTGTAAGAAATAGACCAAGATAAGCTACCGATCATATAAGGTAAAGCACTCCCTCCAAATTCAGTATGTTTTGTTTTATATTGATTTAGATAAAATGATCCAGAAGCCCCAAGAGAATTACTAATTTCTCTATCTAAATAAAACCATGTTAAGCTAGTGCCTAAACTGACACTTGTCCAAATACCATTCATTCGAGAATATTGAGAAAGAGGAAGTTTTAAAGAACCCCCAATACTAGCATGGCCACCATTAAAAAAAGTTGGTGCAGGTTTATAAGTGTAATTCAAAATCGTATCTTGGAGCACTACTTCGTCCTGATCTTTGTTTTTGACCAAAAGTTTACTAATACTCTGGGATAAACCCATTTGCACCTTTTTATTTTTGGCATAACCCAGGTTAAGATTGAAACTAAAAGAAGGATCAACTAAATTAGAAAAAAAATGGGTGAACTGCCCTCCCCCAGTGAAGCTCAATTTCTTTTGCCGTAGAGTCTTATTAGCTTCTTTTTTCGTTATATTTTCATCTGAAATTTTGTTTCTTTCTTCTTTTTCTGGTATATCGAGCGACTGTTCAATTAAAGTAGGTTCAGATACTTTTTCGAATTCCAAAGACTCTTTTTTAGGAATTTCGTCTGTAGTGGTTGCCTCATTTGAGGGCTCTGTAATGGCTTCGCTAGCATAAACTAGAGACAGATCTAAAATACATATGATTAGAAGCAACCTTAGTCCCTCAAGCAAATACATACTTCCTTCCTTACCTGCATTCAGGAATATGGCCTTCAGTCAGTTGATGGTACATAAGGTATAACTGTAAAATTTCACTGGCATCTTGCTTCTGAATGAGATCATAAGAAAAGGGATTTAACTCTTTAGATGCAGCATAAAAATTGCCATTTAATTTAATAATAGCAGCTTCGGTACTGCCGGAGCGAAAGTAGTCATCTGCATTTTCATCGAGACGTGAGAGGTCAATATTTTCTAAAACAATTGAATGCGCTGCTTCCCCATTTTGGGAAAAGCTGTAAATGTTGTCTATATTGAATTTGCTTGCAAAGGATTCTGGGGTAAAACAGTCAACTCGCAGACGACTAAGGGAAGATCCTGTACCACCATTATCCCGCCAATAAGCGGCGTTCAATGCATAAAAAGTTCTAAAAATTGAATCAAATCCATTATAAATTGGCCCTGGGTCACGCATCCGTTCATCGATGATGCTTGCTAATGTGCTGCCAATGACCGGATCCGATTGATAAGTCAAAAAGGAAGTAGGTAGGACTCCTCTATTTGGATTTAGAGAAAAACCATCATCGCCCAATAGAAATCTTGCTGCAAAAAATTTATCTTCTAGTATTCCACGAACTTCTAAAGAGCCATTGAAGGTATTATACCGATCTAAATAAGAACGTTCATTGACACCTTGCTGTAAAATCGAACTATAGAAAGCAGCTGAAATAAGCATTCCCCGTCTAATATCTTGCTTTATAAGTGAAGAAATAGCAGTAACTTGATTCCCAGAAACCTCCTGAATTTCTGCGATTTTTATATCTAAATCACTTTTATTATATGCTTCCTCTTCAAATTTCACAAAACTCTTTAAGTTATACATCAATGAAAATACCTGGCTACTATAACTATATGTTCGCCAATAAGAACGGTCATACCTAAGATTACGAATAGGGTAGTTATTGTCATAATCTTCAATAATGCTCAACACAATTTCTGACGGAGTCGAGCCACGATCAAAACGATTACATAATGGATTTAAAAACGCATGTTCGTCAGTGCAATATAGGTAGTTTGTATTACGATCTATCGATAAATCTTTGCTACCATTGCTATAAGCATAAACTATAGCTGCTTCATCATAAGGTTCAAAACCATAGTAAAACTTAATACCATCAGCAAATTGCCCATAGTCCATGACCGAAGAGCTTGTTTGTGGGTAGCTTGTTCCTTCTTCTTCAATATTATCTCTGAAATTCTTTACATCAACAGAGCCATAGAAATTATGCCTTAATGACAGCTGATGCCCAAACTCATGAATTGCTGTCCTATAGACAATTCTATTCTTGATTTCATCATCGTTAAGGCCATCCAATATCATATTTCTTGCAGATTGAAACGCCGCATCCATCTCAAAGATAGTTGAATTATGGGGAAGAAAGTTAGCAGGATTTGCTGAGGCATACAGTTCTTCAAATAATTGGTCATGATTTTTGAGCAGACTGGACTGCAAATCCGAATGAGTTTTAGGTATAAATGATAATAATTCATCGTAAGAACGTACCAGAGGCTTTTGCGATGCTAGATTTTGATCTACGGATCGATAACTTGAGGCAAAAACACTTCCCGGTGGATGATAAGTATAATCTGGTAAAAAGAGATCAAAATAACTACCAACCTGACCATCTCGACTAAGATTTACGGAAGTAGATGTCCAAGTAGATAAATCATCGCCTAAATAGAGTTTCATTTTTTGAAATATTGGAGATTCACTTTGTAGTTTTTTTGCTTGTTCAAGCTGTGTTCTAGAGGCCTTGATATACCATTCAAGATCCGAAGTCCATACAAGTAAGTTACCGCCAATAATTTCACCTGTACGGGGATTTGTCGTAGTTGGTCCATAACCTAATGGACCCGAAGCTTCTTTATCCTCTATGATATGCACAAAAGAATAGCGACTATCCCCAAACTTTTTGCTGCCATCATTTTCGTTGATATTAAATCGAATTTTAAGTCCATTGTCAGCGAATAGCTTGTTGGTCAAAGGGAATATTCCCTTCTCAGGATCATTAAATATCCATTTGTATTTTTCCGGAAAATCTTCACTAAAATAATAGTCGTGAGTTTTTTCTGGATCCCATCGGTTCATAAGAAATTGATTATTTCTTACGTTAAACTCATCATAATTCCAGGTAACAGACTTAAAAAATCCGTATTTTTTCATCAAAGGATCATCTTCACCGGTATATAAGTAAGGAGAGTAAGTAGTATTCTTCAATGGTATATAACTATAAGTGAAGTGTACGGTTTGCGTTAAATTGCCATCGTAGTAGCGTGACCCATCAACACAATTTAGGTTTAGTTCATAGTCGCTAGCTAAAGTGAAACCAATATATTCTGTACTCACTTCAACTGAGTTATCAACTAGGTATGAACCTTTATTTGTCCAACATGAATTTTCATTTATTCCAAAAAAACTTATCGAATCTGATATGCTAGACGCTGACCAATTGATCTTAAAAAAGTTTTTTTCATCCCAGCTCAGTTCATTATTTTCTACTTCAATATTAGTTTTTTTCCCTCCGACTTCTTGAAGTGTATAGTCGGAATGTGTGATGGGCCACCGATTCAAAACCGTTGCTACGTGATCAGTATTTTGCTCGGGTCCTATCGAAGTCTTGAACTCAAGATGATCTTTGGTAAAGTTAAAAAAACCAGCCCGTTCCTTGTTTTGCTGACCTACAAAGGCCAAGGTTGGCATTGCACTTGTTTTTGTAACTGTAACGCGCATTAACCATGGATCACTAATCAACAGGTCGCTCTTAGTATGACGTTGCTCATTTATATCTTTAACTTTTTCAACAGGTCTGTTTTGAGCACAATGAGATATAAGAGTGCACAAGATCAACAACAAAACATTCTGGTGCTTCATGGGCTGCTAAGCTCCTTAAGGATTTTTATCTGATTGGTTTGCTTAGATTTTCACTTCTGATATCAATGATATAGAGCTCCTTTTCTTCGTCGTTAGTGAAGAAAATGCTCCCTGATTCAAACTGAAAAATAATAAAACTTGGATCATCACTTATTAGCCTACAAGTTTCCTCACTTAAGCAATCATAAGTCTCAGGGCTAACTTCACCTCGGTAAAAAGATCCGAGTTCCTTAATAAAGGCTTCACCAAATTCATCGGTAGTTGGAAAAGATGCCGCAAAAGATTGCCCCATTTTTATGGGTCCATAGGATTCAGGCATTGGAATCGAACCCTCGTGTCCAAAGTTAAGCTGAATTACATCTGGCAATGGAATTTCATCATCACTCCAAATAATCGCTAGGTTTTCATTGTCATAAAAATAAACGTTTCCTGGAAGAGTTCCACGCGGTTCGCCAAGAATTGCATGAGCTGCTTCTTGGGTAGAAGTAAGTCCTACTCCACCTATAGTCTGGCCAAAAACTAAGGCATCTGTACGAGGAATAGTTCTAGGTTCAGGGGCTGGATAATAATCGATCGCAATTAATTTTTTTTCTGCGTTATTGCTAAACATTAATTTACCCTTGTCCAGCACAAATTCTATTCCACTTGGAGAAGAACGATAGCTACAAGAACGTATCCTGTTGCAGTCGTAATTTTCGAGCTCAGTTAGTCCATCCATTTTTTGGGCCAAATCTTGTAAAAAGACATCTCCTGTCTGATCATTTTCAGGAAAGTACTTGGTAAATGATTGCCCGAGCTTAATTTCTCCATATGGATCTGGAAGTTTTATTGGTCCTTGGAATCCATCCCCAAGACTCAAAAAAATTGGTGTAAGAGGAGGAAAAAAGTTCCACAATATAGTGAGGTTTCCATTGTCATAGACTGACCGTCCGTCATTCAGCAGTCCTCTGGAGCTACCAATGATTTTTTCAACTTCTTCTTTAGTCGAGTTGATACCGAAACCTGCGATTGTCTCTCCAAATACTCCACCTGATGTGATTGGTTCTGTTGGAGGTGGAATTTCAGGCCAGAAAAAAATTGAAGTGATGATTTTGTGACGATCATTACTCACAATAAATCCACCTTGCCTAAAGACATACTGTTTTATGGTCAGGTTAACTACAACGTCACAAGAATTGAGAATGATACAATCATAAGTATCATCTTGGCCGTCAAAGTAGCGCGCAAGAGTTCGTAGAAATTCTTGATCATCTGCATCAGTGTCGCCGAGTAAGGAAGCCAGGGATTTTCCAACCTTAAACTCATTAAAAGGTGGAGGCATTTTCATGGCTCCTTGATAACCTTCAGAAATTGAAATAAATGAGGGCACCCGAGGTGGAGTCTCTCGCCAAACCACAGTTAATCCTTCAGCATACCTCACCTGACCGTTAAATGCGGAGAGTGGCTTTGAAAGAATTTTTTGAGATTGAAAAAGGGTTGTTTCCATCGAAATATTAGCTACTTGCTTACCAAAAATAATTTCGTTCCCTACATTTTGAGAAACGCGTTCTTCGTTTTCCACTTGGCTTGTGCTGGCAGTCTTGCCCACTATAACTCCACCATCTGGATTCGTTGGTGTCGTCGGTATATTCTGTTTACGCTGTTGAATCAGGTCAGCCGCAGAATGGCCAGGTTCAGAATCATCGAAGTCCTTGTTATCATTGCATGAAGATGAAATCAGCAAGAGCAGAAACCAAAAACAGGGTATCAAATAAGAATTCCAACCAAAATGCACGTTTTCCTCCGTGTTGCATGAGCCTAACTCGGAAGCTGTATCGGCAAAAATCAATAAGATATGTAATAATTTCAGTATTTTTTATTATTCCAGGTAGATAGGCTATGAAAATTGTTTTACAAATTTTCCATGAATGATATATGCTAGAATCTTTCGCTATCTTTGTTATTTAAACTATTGTATTAGCTAAAAAATATGCAAGGATATCGCTTACTTTCGAACCTCTAAGAGGTTAAACTCAGTATTATTTTTGTAGGTTTCAGATTCAGGAGGGTTTATGCCAACAATGCGACGTTTGTTCTTGTCAATGATGTTTGTTTTTACTGCTACTAGCTCATTTGCTGCAGATGCCAAGAAAGCGGCTGAAGCTCCAAAAATGAAAACCTATGCGTTTTTCGACATTGAAATAAACGACAAGAAGGAAGGGAAGATCATCATGGAGCTTCGCAATGATGTCACCCCCAAAACAGCTGAAAACTTCTTAGCATTGTGTACTGGTGAAAAAAGCACCGCTAAGAAAAAACTCCATTTCAAAGGTAGTAGGTTTCATCGGATTATTCCAAAATTCATGATTCAGGGTGGAGACTTTACCAAAGGCAATGGTACCGGAGGAGAGAGTATTTATGGCACCAAATTTAAGGATGAAAACTTTGATTTAAAACACACTGAACCTGGAATTTTGAGCATGGCTAACGCAGGCCCAAACACCAATGGCTCACAGTTTTTCATCACTACAGCAAAAACCGAATGGCTAGATGGCAGACATGTAGTTTTTGGCAAAGTTATCAAAGGAATGGATATAATTAAAAAGATTGAAGGATATGGTTCAGGAAGTGGCAAACCTAAGGCAAAGGTAGTGATTGCAGATTCCGGAAAGACAAGTAAGCCTAAGTGAAATCTACCCAAACTTTCCCTAGAAGGCTTTTAACTCACTTTACCTTCGAAGGTTTTTTTGCACCTTCCATTGAAAGAGGATGCTCATGAAGGTGGGTAAGATTATAAAAATTTTGTAAGCACTTTTTCTCCATCCTTCTCTTCTAATATTTTTATAATTATCTTCTAAATACCACTTATATTGCAACAAGCAGCTTTTCTCTAAATTTTATAAAGTGTATTCCGAACGGAGCAAACGGATGGAATACGTCTGAAAAAACTATTAAAGATTAGAGGCACCCATGAAATTTTATCTGTTAGCAGTCTTTTATGTCTTCATAGAGTTGAATCTTTATCATAACGAAAAAGCTTTAGGCCTAGAAAATTCAAATCCAGAACATGGACTCATACAAAAATATTACTTAGGTGATTGGGATGAGATTCCTGACTTTTTAGAATTAAGTGCTGAAAAAGAGCAACTAGTACCTTCAGTCAATCTTGGGGAATATTCCTCACGTTCCTTGAACTATTTTGGCCTCACCTTTGATGGATTTTTAGAAATAGAATTTGAAGGTCAATACACCTTTGAACTCACTTCTGATGATGGTAGCAAGCTTTATATTGATGACAGCTTGATTATTGATAACAATGGACTCCATGGCTCTATTGCAAAACAAAATACCATTTTTTTGCAAAGAGGCTTGTATCCTATAAGAGTCGAATATTTTGAAAAAAAAGGTGGGCAATCACTAGGTTTAAGATACCAATATGGTGAATCAAACTTACATGAAATCCCCTCGGAGAAATTTTATATAGAAATTCCCCCTGGTCATGGAATCAACAAAGGTATATTTAGTAAATTCTACCAAGGTAAAAACTGGAGCCTACTTCCCGATTTTGAATTTCTTGATCACAAATCAAGTGAAACACTAAGCTCCATAGGCTTAGGATCATATTCAGAAAGGTCTTTCGATAATTTTGGTCTAGTGTTGTCTGGGTACCTTTACATTGATGATGATGCTGAATACACCTTCAAGCTTACCTCTGACGATGGTAGCAGACTCCTCTTCAATAATGACCTGCTGATCAACAATGATGGAATTCATGGCGCTAAAGCCAGAATATCGAACGAGATATTTTTAAGTAAGGGTTTGTATCCAATTCAAATTGATTATTTTGAAAAATCTAGAGGACAAACTCTTTTGCTTGAATACCGGAAAGGTGACGGAATCTTCACCGGAATCCCTGAGCAACTCCTTTTCCACGATCTAGAAGATGTTCCTCCACCACCTCCTCCTAAGCCCCTAGAAAAGATAGTATTGCCCATTGAAGTGATTGGTCATGAAGGAACAAAGGTTGACAGAGAAATAGTTTTATCACCTACACAAGCAGAGCAAGCAAGTTTTTTATGGTTACAAGTCAATAACCTCGGATATCAAGACAAAGCCTCTGTTCAAATCAATGATGGAGCTTGGATAAGCTTAAACCATGAGATTGTCCAACTTGAAAAACAAGAGGCCGCTAGAGGTGGAATGGTTCACGGAGGTTTCAATACCATTAGGTTTAAACTTCCACTGACTGAATCATTGTTAACAGGAGTTAACCATCTTAAATTCCGATTCAATTTCTCAGATGGTATCTCAATCGGTTATCGCATAATTGGCCTAAATTTACTAGATAGCGCTGGTACCAAGGTCTTAGGTAGTTCGCGATTTAAAATGGAAAATCCACAAGATTGGACTGCCCCCTATTCCGAACCTTCGCAGGTAATAGAAGGAGAGCGATTGTGGAAGAATGGGAATCTAATCAGCAATTACCTCGAAACAGAAGGAAATTGGTATGCGTACCCTATCCCACCTAGGCAAGCGATCAATGCAAAGTGTGCAGACTGCCATGCCCAAGATGGTCGAGACCTTGAAATTTTCTCTTATTCCAATAACTCAATTATTGAACGCTCTAAATTTCATGGATTATCTGAGGAACAAGGTAAGTTGATAGCATCATATATACGGTCCTTATCTAAAGAAAACGAAAATGTTGGACGGTACGGTAGGCCTTGGAACCCTCCTTATCAGCCAGGCCCTAAAATTGCTGATCTTCCTCCAGAAGAATGGGCAGCAGGAGCTGGTCTGGAAGCAGTGCTTGATGAGGATCGAGATATGTTATTAGGAATGTTTGGAAAAACAAAAAACATCACCAGATCTGAGGTTAGTGAGTACTTTGACTCTGATAAAATGTGGGACACCTCATTACAGCCTCTAGCTATCCAACTCCCCGACTGGAAACACTGGTTACCATTGATTCACCCAAAAGATGCTTTCAGTAGGTCAAACTATTATCAAAATGCAGACAAAAAATATGATCCGAGCAAGGCATATCAAAAGATACGGCAATATTTAGGTAGTTCAGATTCCTATACAGAAAAATCTCTTTTTCATCAACTTCATCAATTCTGGCTCCATTTCCGCATGTTTTTAACCCAGGGAAGTAAAAAACCAGAACACTGGAGGACAACTGATGGTGACCCTTTTACCAAAGGATTGAAGAATGGAATCTCGAAAGAAATGGCTGCAACCAGCTTAGCTAGACTACTCGCAGTTAAGTTTTTTGAATTGCATCAAGAGTTTAAGTTGGAAGGAATTGCTGCTCAACTGATTGATGAAGCAGAGCAACCAAGAAAAAGGCAGTGGCTTGGAAGGCAATACAATGTTTTTGAGGTTCCAGCTCATTTTACTGCATGCTTCAAATCTGGAAATTCTCGATGTCACCACTTCGAAGGTCAAGCAAAAGAAACTGGCATCTACGAATCAACTGCATGGTACCAGCTCCAACAAGTCATAAATCCTGGTATTGCTACTTCTAGGGATGTCGTACCTGTGGATTACAATTACCAACCAACACTTATTCTGCGCGCAAGCGAAACATCCGATATTAAGGAACCTGTTCGTTTTTATTTTTCTTCAAATGTTATGTATCAGACTCGGACAAGAGTAGATTACTTCACTCCAAATGATAAGGAAGGTTTCAATATGCGTACTATGGGACCTTGGTTATTTTTCGGATCTGATAATCGTAACAATTTTGAAGGATTGCAGGTTGGTGAAATGCCAAAGTTGCTGAATAAAATCCAAGCAGGGCTTGGTAATATGATAGTCGATGCACAGCTAGAACAGTTTTTAAAGGAAATGGAAAAATCTCGCAATAGCATCGATATATGGAAACGAAGAACCAGTAGTAATAAAGGAGAACATAAGCACTTAGATCCAGTAAATTTATCCGACCAAGATATGCCAAATATAGATAAAATTTATTCAGGAAAACTAAGACACTACGCACATAAAATTTATTGGCTTATACCAAGACTCATCAATTTTGGGGCTGATTGCAATTTAATTGACCGTGTCAAGGATTGGAGTAAATCCGCTTGGCCAAGAATATCTTGGGACCAGTTTGATTGTCAATAAACTTGCTTATTGGATATAGAATATTTTGTTTATTTCAATCTTTTTCCTCTAATGCAAGAGCCTTAAATTCTAACTTAATCTTTACTAAAACTTAATTTATCACAAGAATCCTTGCTATAATTTACAAGAGATCAGCCGATAAATTTAATAAATTATTGGAAGGGCTATTCATGAAAAGACGTGATGTAATTAAAAACGGTGTAAAAATGGGCTTAGGAACTGCTTTATATTCAGTCCTAAACAGAAAATCTTTCGCATTCAGTCATGAAGAACCATTGTTTGCTGATTCAAAGGGTTTGCTTCAAGTACCTAGTGGATTTTCCGTAAAGTTGATTCAACAATCTGGAGATACAATGTCAGATGGCTACAGAATGCCAGGTAAACCTGATGGGATGGCTTGTTTCCCTGGAAGTGACAATACTATTGTTTTGATGCGCAATCATGAGATTGGGTCTTTTTACCAAATTGATAACAAGGAACAGACAGCATATGAATCTCACAAAGCTCCTGCTTATGCATATGATAGAGCAAGTGCTGGAGGAGTGAGCCGTCTTGTTTTTAATCCAGAAACCCTTGAATTACTTCATAGTAATATGGTCCTGTCGGGCACCGAACGCAATTGTGCAGGAGGAACAAGTCCTTGGGGCTATCTAACCTGTGAGGAAACTGTTTCCAGGAGACATGGATACGTATTTTTATGCTCAACATCAGCCAATTCTCTTGAAAAACCCAGACGCATAAAATGCTATGGGCGTTTTAATCATGAAGCAGCAGTAGTTGATCCAAACACACATATAGCATACCTAACAGAAGATCGCCGTGATGGGTGCTTATATCGATTTGTACCTAATGAGTTTGATAGACCATTCACTGGAAAGCTACAGGCGTTAAGTATAAAAAATCGAAGAAGATTTGATACATCTGATGATATGGACCTCAATGACACACTTGAAGTAAGTTGGGTCGATCTTCCAAGACAAGGTAGTTCCGACAACCTCAGGTACAAGGCCATGGATCGAGGGGCAGCAAGGATAAAACGTGGAGAGGGCATCTGGTTACATGACAACGTTGTCTATTTTTCATCTACATCTGGTGGACCAAGGAATAAAGGACAAATTTTTGCCTTAAATATTAATTCAGGAAGTGATGATCTACTTAGTCTGGTAGTTCAGGCAGATCGAGACAACACACTAGATATGCCTGATAATATCACTGTGAGTCCTGAAGGAAATATTTTTGTCGCTGAGGATGGAAGCGGGTCAAACTATATTAGGGTGGTCAATCAACAAGGAGACATGTTTACCTTTGCAAAAAACATTCACTCAAGAAGTGAAATTGCTGGTCTAACATTTGACCCTACAGGAAATACTTTATTTCTAAATCTTCAGCACGATGGTATAACTCTTGCAGTCACTGGTCCATTTAATCGCTATTGATTAGCTAAATGCTAATCAATTACCCTCCCTAAGGGTACAGCATTTTATCTTGTATTTATATCTTATTTATTCTAGTTTGGACAAACCACATTTAAGCCTCCTGACTCATAGATTCAGAATAGAGACAAATTAATTCTGAAAAAAATGCTTATCCAACAACATTTTTGTAGTTTCGAACGGTTTTTTTTATAATGCATTAGCAG
>JBGCDR010000422.1:0-4620 GCA_045105515.1 Oligoflexales bacterium | reverse complement strand
TTTCACTTGTCTTTCCGGTAACATGAAAATAAACATATCAAGCCCTCCCAGAATTACGTTTGGGATCAGCTTATCAATATTTACATAATAATCATATAAAATAATAATATTAGCTGGTTAAAAAATTAGACAACTCTAATGCACCAGATCCCATAATTTGGTGTTGATTATGAGAATTGTAAGAGTATATGTGGCGAAATCGATACTTCGTAAATATTTCTGCCTTTGGGTATGATGGATAGTCAATTTCCAGAGAATGAATTGCATGACATTCACATGTTTGCCAAGCGTTTAGAAAGATTAGTAAGCTTAATCCTAAGAATTTCATTTGGAAACCTCTATTAGGTTATAGAAATCTCAGGTTTATTATCTTAAATTTAAGAAAAATAAAAGCATCTAATCTTATGAATAGAACGTGCGCTTAACATCCGAGTGTTGAAATCATTGGCTCGATTGCATATAGTTTTCAATTGCCTAAAAAAAAGGCGCAATGTAGTGAAATGGGAATCTAAGGATAAGGTTGTTGGTGTGCAAATAAGTCAGTCGGAAAGTAATAGAACAAATCAGGTTTTGCACCTTTTAGGGCTTTCCTTTTTTGACATGCTATCTTATGCCATGCTTGGGCCTATCCTGACTCTACTGTTTCTTGATGGTCCCCATAGTATTTTTGTTTCTTCGGGATCAAAACACTTTTTATTCGGGCTCTATTTATCTTTATTCTCATTTGTACAAATATTTAGCGTGCCTTTTTGGGGGCGTCTTAGCCTAAAGATATCTAAAAAACAGGTTTTGAAGTTTACTTTTTTTGGGAATGCGATCGCTTATGCCATAGGTTTTTTAGGTGTTTTTTATGGGCAGGTTATTTTGCTCTTTATAGGAGTCTTAGTAGCTGGATTAACATGTGCAAATATTCCAATGATTAACTCTTTAATCGCCGAGAATACTCCAGAGAAAAAATGGACAGAATACTTCAGCCTGCTAGGGGCTAGTATAGGTCTGGCTTTTGTTATTGGTCCCCAGATATCAGCTCTTTTCATGAAGACTCTTCCTGCCAAGACAATAGGGCTTGCCAGTTTTGCTATTTGTGCGGTCACTTCTTTGTTAATTTGCTTTTATGTTCATTTCTTTTTACAAGATGAAAAATTGCCAAATAAAGATGTATTGGGAGCTAAATTAAGCTTACATCTATCCAATATCTGTAAGGGAGATAGAGATATCAAAAAGATCCTCTGCTTCCAATTTTGCATCTCTCTAGCTTGGTACTTTTTTATTAAATTTTTTCAAGTGTACCTAATAGAAGCAAAGTGTTTTGGAGAAATAGATTCTTGTCATGGAATTTCTTACCTCGGCTTATGCTGCTGTTTTTGGCAAGGAATTCGCTATTTAAAAGAGCTTTCTTTTCGGGGGGGTAAGAGTAATTTTGTTTTTTTGGTAGCATTAATGGGTGCAAGTATCATCGGATTTTTAATGGTGGATAAATTTTTTGCTATTATGGTTTTGATTGTATTGCTTTCTTTTTCATATTCGATGATTGTTCCAGCAAGTGTTAGCCTCTTACTCAATAAGGGGACGGATGCAAAGGAGATGAAAACAGCATGGTTTCAGTGCGTTCAATGTATAGCTAAGGTCCTGGCACCATTACTTTCTGGATACCTGTTTACAAAAAGTAGTGATGCTTCTGCTTATTTAGCCTGTCTAGCTCTGCTGTTTGCTGCCATTTTGCTCTTATCTAACCCGAGATCTTTTTTAAGGATCCAAAATAAGCTTTAAAGGTAGCTCAGGCAGTTATGTTTATTCCAAAACTGTTCTATTTCTTCTCTTTGATGCTCAGAGTTCCTTAAATCAAACATGAGCTCTCCAAGGTTATGGCTGCGAATAAAGCCATATTTTTTCATATCTTTTTCCTGATACAATTCTTTTCCAGAAAGGACATTTTTAGCTAGTTGAGCGCTCTTTATAGAGTGTAGTAATTTTAGCTCACGAGAAACGTCAACTGGAATAAATTTAAGAAAGGTTCTGATTTTTTTTACGTTTGTATGAAACAAGCCGATATTAGTGTCGATAAAGTCGTTTGAAACTTCCGCTGAAGAGTTAGCATCTTCCCATATGATTCTTAGCTGGTTAGCATCTCGGCATGCCCAAGGCAGCTCGAGATCTCTGATTGGTTTATTTTGATGAGGGTATTTTTTTTTGAATTTACGATAATTTTTTTGAAAATGTTTGTTTTCTGATTTTAAACGGTTGCGAAAAAATTTCATATAAAAATATCCAAGTTTTCCAGTTAGGATCGATTGAATATATCGATATTCCTCGATAATATCGTAAGTAGCGTGAGCACCTTCATCATATGCATCAAATGAATTTTTACGATCTTTTGATTGCAAAATTTTGATCCTGGTATCAATTCTAGATAATGCGTCGGCAATTTTGAACGTGATTTCATCGAAGTTTGTTTGGGCTTCATCAAGGATTTCTTGGTTACTCATTTCATTGGGTAAAATCTTATAATCCAAGAAGACCTGGTTCTCAACATCTATAGCAACCATAAGATGATTACGATATTCGTTTAAATAGTGGAACAAGGGATGGGCATATTTATGACTAAAATCCTGTTTATTCATTTCAACATGTTGGTTTAAGTCACTCCACTGAAATTGCTCGAGTAGTTCATAAATATAATCGATGTAAGGAGGGTTATCGATTTTCTGCTGTGCGAGAAATTTTATTTTTGGAAACTCATAGGTAAATTCTTGAATTAGTTTAAGCTGCGTAGCTTCATCAACAGGAGGGGAATTTGGGTAATGATATTTAACCCTATCTATGGAACTAACTAGGTCTAAATGATCTTGACCTAGGGCATTGGTAACATGACTAAGTTTCAAACCTTTAAAATGAGCAGTAAACCTTTCCTGTTCTTCTTTTAATTGATTTAAGAAATCCAGCAGTCTTTCTTGAGCAATTTGAGCATTAGCTATCTTTTCATCTATAGATTCATCTCTAATATCGATAATTTCAGCGGCTTCAACATCACGTCTCAAATCAAAAAATGAGCAGTTAAGGTCGAGAAATTGCTTACGTTCATTTGCCTCTTTCCAATCAAATGGAGATTTAAATAATCCAATGATGATTTGCAAGGTCGATCCGATACTAATTCCACCGGCACCCAGGAGAAAGCCATTTGGCGTGGGCATTAGTGATGCAACTTGCCCAACATTAGTTGCCACATCTGCGACTACAGGTAAAAGCCCTCTTTGCTTAACATTAAAAAGACAGGCTTCATCATGAGCGACAGTTTTTAATACGGTAAAAATTTGTTGTTGTTGCATGCTTTGAGTGTAACTTTGATCTCCTGTAGGATCTGCTTGAGGAAAATTTCCTCCACCAGCTTCGACTTCGTTGGGTCCGTTTACTGGTTCAGCTGGATTATCATTGATAGTTTCATTTGCTGGATTGTTTTCTTGGCTTAAGTTATAAGAAGGAAAAAAACCATTTTTATTTGCTAGGAGTTTTTCAAAACTTTCGACTGTATTCTTATTCCGGTTATAGCATTCTCCATATTTTAGTGAATCTGCTATTATTGAAAGACGACTATGAAGTCCCCATAAATCCAAATTTGCTCTTAGCGGGCATTTGCTAGGACGATCAAAGCTACGATCGATTAAATGTTCTCTGATCTCGTGTTTACTTAGTATGTTTAGTTTTCTTTCAGGGTCTGGAATAAGGCTTTGGTCGAGGGAACTTATTGCGGAGCAGACAGAACTTCTTGCAATTAAGCTAAAGAAGACAAGAGTAATAAACACTTTTCTATCCGAGGCGCATACTAGCATAATTTCACCTAATGGGGAGTTTTAATTGATGAACTTTGACAATCAATAAATGCCCGAACAAGATGAAACTTTCAATACCAATAGAAAATATACAATAATATTATTAATTACCAAATATGATTAATATCGACACTAGTTGCTCTCAAAAAATAATACTTCTGAATTTACTTATTCTAAATCTTTACAATTATAGCTAATCGAGGATTGATGAGGTCTGTCATACAGTTGATATCGAAGTGACTAGCTTATGGTTGAGAGTAGGTCCTTAATTCCAACTTCTGCTAATAATTTCTTGCCATATTTCGATTGGATCATTCTTAGCATTGATCATCAAGCGAAAATTGTAGCTTGTTCGATAAACGTTCTTCGGGGCATCGGTTGACCATCTTTCAGTGCCATGAATGCAATGATCCATGAGCATGATCACGGCATACTTTTTGTCTGCTGGTATCAAAAACACCTCAGATTTTTTGCTTTGAGGCGTTTTTGATACTCCAGCGAGAAAGAGCCCACGTCCATTGCAATCATTGAAATCAGGCCCTGGATGCATCTGTATAATTGAAATGCCTAGCTTACCTTTTTCAAGGAGGCTGTTGTATTTGCAATCGTGATGAATCGAATCAGTTTCAAAGTCCTTAGAATCTGTGTCTGGGTGAGCACTGACTGAACTCTAAAAACTCGTCATACAAGCCGAAGACATATTAAAAATCAATTTTCGCACAGATTAGGTATTATGCTGAATTTACATATGAATTCAGGAAATCTGTGGGCATGAAACTAAAAAATATCAACA
>JBGCDR010000421.1:0-9980 GCA_045105515.1 Oligoflexales bacterium | reverse complement strand
CTCATACCTTTGCTCATAAGTGAGATTGGCAGACATAAATACCCCTTTCTTGCAAGCAGATTAGCCTCATAGACTAAACTAAATCCGCCTTCCGAAGCGATGGAATTTTTTCTTCTGCACTTAATCTAGCAATCCGCCATTCTAAGATCCTTGAAGCCATAGGACTTGGATTTTTAAATACCCAGTTGAGTATGGATCAAGGTCCTAAGACTAGGCCTGAAAAAAATCAGCTACAGTTAAATCCATCTGATCAGGTCGCAACCGTTAAAGGAAACTTGTTTTTCAAGGCAAAGAAGGTTGATATTGCTGGGATCATCGCAGCTAATAAACTCGATATTTCAGCAAAACAGGTGGCTATTCAGGGCAATGTCAATGCCCAACTTGCAAAGATCGTATCTGACTATATTACCCTAGCGACTACAGGGAAAATGAAATTTTCTGACCGCTGCACCTTAGAAGCTCATATCGAAGCAATACTGCGCGGAAAAATAGTCGGAGGAGCTAAGGCAGTAACACTTGATAGCACAGGTGGTGTTGTTGTTAACGAAAAAATTCATGATGCTTATCTAGAAATTATAACTAAAAACCTTCTGAGTTCAGCACATATAGATGTCCAAGGAGAGGTTAAATTCGATGCTAAAGATGGACATATTATCCTGGAAAAGAATGGCAAAATTAAAGCTCTAAAATTATCTGTTAATGCGCAAGAAGCCCGTCTAGATGCACCAATAGAAGTGATCGATGCTTTTTATGATGTTTATAATGGCATCAAATTTGGGAAAATGGACCATTTTATCGTTAAGAATTATCTAAAAATAAACTCCCCAAATGGTAAAGTTGAGATTGATGCAAAAATTATGTCCCGGGTTGTGGATATATGTGCGGAAGAATTTTTTCTTATGCGTTCAGGGATCTTATCGGCTGATGAACATGCTTTAATCGAGTCGAAGGTACATACGGTTATTGATGGGCTTCTTGAAAGCCGAAAAGGCAGCATCGAAATCAGTGGGAAAGAGGCAGATCTTAATATAAGTGGCAGCATAATTGCTGACGAAAACCTTAGAGTACTTGCGAAAAATATTAGGACTTGGAGGAATGAAAACGCAAGGCCACAGATCGAAGCTGAGGACATTTATTTTGAGGCAAATGATGGAACAATAGAACTGTCTGAAACGGACCTTATTGCTGAGAAAGTCCTAAATATTAAGGGTAAACGATTTTGGCAGATTGTTGAGTCTCATATCTCAGGTAAAGAGATAAAACTTGACCTAGAGGAAGATGTTTACGTAGGTAGGTTGACCTCTATGAAAGCTGAACAGATCAATATAAAATCTCATATTTTTACCAACCTGCAAAGATCCCTTATGAAGGGAAATGCTATTGTTATTGACTCCGACCAGCAATATGTGATGGGGTTCATGATGGCAGATAGTATGATACTTTCATCAAAGATTTTTACTATGGGGCCCATTGGTACTTTACTTGGTAATAATATCCAAGTCTCCTCACATGGAGTGGTGATGGGTGGGGGAGCTACGATCACTGGAACTAATGTTACTGTCCGGTCTACCGGCACTGTGGCATTAGGATTGGGAGCTTCTATTATTGGGGCATGGAACACAAATATAACTACCAGTAGCTTGCTCATGGGACCTGGAACTTTCATTGGGGGAGCCAGAGTTAATGTTTTAGCACCTGTTGTCCTTATGGCCCCGGGAAGTATGATGTTTGGTGGGATCAGTCTTAGGGGAGAAGGGCTTTATGCCTACGGAGCGGATAGAACTGCTGTTGCTGCAGGTACCGATCAATTTGGCTTGGACTTTCACGATTTGAATGTAGCAAATGCAGGATCCTACAACCATGAAACAACCACAAATGTTGCTCGTACTATTAACGCTTTTTCTGTTGGATCCCTTTTTGGAACGGCAAAATCTTGGTTTAAAGGGAAAGAGTCAGAAGATGAGATAGCTCAAAAGAAGTTAGAAGGTAAAAAGAATTCTTTAGATGAAAACCCTCAAGAAGAAGCTAAACTTGATCAAAAAAACAAGAAAGTATCGCAACAGACTTCTCCTCAAGGAGCTCATATTAAAGCTCATGGTACTGCAAAAATAAGAGGTAAAGCGTTTGGGGGGAATCTAACTGTCAGTGGGAATGTAGTTAAGACCTTTATGAACTCAAAAATCGAGGGTGAAAAGCATGTACATTTAGGCATTGGTGCTTTGGCTGAAGTAAACGGTCAAATCGAGGGTGAAAATGTAACAGCTGAAGGAACAACTTTTAAAGAGACCGAAGCAAAAGATGAAAATAATAATAAAAGCTTGAAGCGAGAAGCTCATGCAAATTTGCTATTGGGAAAAGAAGCTCAAATCAAAGCAAAAAAAAATGCGCAGCTTCTCAATTTAGCCCAAGTCAGAATTAAAGATCGAACGGGCACAAGAGCTTCCCCGGCACTTGTTGCTGGTTTAGCATATGTAGATGTTGAAAATTTAGAGACGGGTAGTGGAAGATGGATGGAAACTGGAAGCGCAGGGGGGCTTGTAAAGGCAAAGAATTTTAAGCTGCGCGGTCAAATAGGTTTAGATGAAAGTAGTGAGAAAGAATCATCTAAACAAGTTGTGAAGAAAACCCCTACCGTAAGATTTGAACAAAAAGAAGGCGGTGAGCACTTTAGTTATGGAACAAATGTAGATGAGCGGATGAACACCGAACTCAAAGCAGAATCAGAGCTCATATTTGATTCTGATAATTCCGGGCAACATGTGGGTGGTGGATCCAGCTTACGGGTGGAAGCAAATAAAGGTGTTCATGTTAGAGAAGGAACCGTAGCATCCAGTGAATCCAATCAAATATATGGAACTGGAACTGTACAGGTTGATGGCCAACTGGGTAAAATGGGTGCTAGAACAAGCATACTTGGTATGGAATTTGACGAGGAACGAGAACTGCAGAAACATGTCCTTCAAGCAACAGAAGCTGAAGAACAAGGTAAAGAATTTCCAAAGAAACCAGATATAGCCCCCAAAGGAAAGCTTGTACAGGGGAGATCAGGTCATTTAGCTGGTCAGTTAACTGCGACCAATTTGAAAGAAGCAGACCTTAAAGGTTCTATGACTGTAGACCAGTCTTCGCTAGTAAGTGCACAGAAGATGAATGCAGATCCATCTTTTAGGCTAAATGTAGATACCTCTGGTGGTGAGAATAGGGTTGATTTTGAAGGTAAGGAAGAGACCTCAGTTCACGGACAAGGCACTACATCTGGTTCTAACAAAGCTAATGTCGTTGTTACTCATCGAGGAAAGAAGGATCAGGCTTCTAGTTTTGGTTATAGTCATAGTGAAGACAATGCCACTACAGTTGAGGTGAATGCTCAAAATTCGACAATAAAGTTTGAACAGACAAGTAAGGAAGGAGTTGGCGGAGGCCAACATTTCAGAACTAATGCTCATCACCTGGAAACAAATAGAGCCACACAACATGCTGCTGAAACGGTACATTATGATCTAGTCGAGGACACTGCTCTTGATGGGGAAATTTCCACCAAAAAACCAACTGTAAAAACCCAAGGTGAGTTAACTAATCGAACTGGCGATCCACTCAAAATAGACCTCAGAAATGGTGGTCAGAAGGCTGAGTTTCATGGGAGAGAAGTCCATTTTGCTGGAGTAGACATTGAAAACGCCAATGGATCTAAAATTGAGGTGGGGGATGAAAAAAGTGGCACCACTCATGCAAGTCTAAAAGATGTTAATGTTTATGGAGATGAACAAACTGGTGTCTTGGTAACTGGTTCGGAATCTGCTGCAGTTGATCGTTCTAGAATTCAAGGTAATGTGGATGTTAAATCTGAGAAGGGTAAAGCTTCCCTAACGCGCTCTAACCTATTAGGGGATGCTCAAGTATATGGGGAAGAAGAAACTGAAGTCCGTACTAATGGTGTTAAGGGTGATCTTAGAGCAGGCTATATGGTTTCTGGGGAAGATGGACAAATTAGGAAATCTAAAAAAACCTCATTTCAGCAAAATGTAAGTTTAGCAAAAACCGATGATCAGCACGTGAGTGTTGCAGGTGAAGAAATTGACCATGGTAATAATCGGTTTAGGCGTGCATCAGAAGTCAACATCGTTGGCACGAGCAGCGATGATCAAGGTGGGAACGATTACGGATCGAATTCCAAAGAGCAGATTGGTGAACATAAATCAGAAACCAAGGGAAATACGAAAAATAATGCAGAGTATAAAGGTCTTAAAACGGACAAATCAGGTAACTTAACAAGGCAGGGATTAAGTGAGGAAGACATTAAACATAATGAAGAGCTCAGTCGTATACATAGGATGGTTCATGAGGGCTTCAGTGCAAGAGAAAAATCTATCGAATATTCAAAGGCTCGAGGATTTTCAGCATTTGCTGAAGGTGGCGATGGTGAAGTTATGGTCGAGCAAGGTATTGATCCAGGACTAGATAAGATCGTGATTCGTGGGCAGAGCTTTGTCATCCCAAGTGACTTAACCGTTGAAGTGGGTGAGTTTGTAAGTTACGCAAGAGAGAATCATATTAAAGGTAGGCTTTTGCAAGACCTTACAGCTAAGTTCATAGCTGAAAATGGTAGTTTTTCCGATCAAACTATCTTTTACAAAGATTCACAGGTAGGGACTTCTGGAGCCCAAACAGAGGTGCAATCTAAAGATGTGAAGATAGGTGGCAACGTACATGGTGAAAGTTTGAATGCTAGAGGTAACAATATTACCTATGAGGAATCTGCAAAGCGAACACTTGAAAAAGAAACCAACAAAGCAGAGCAAACAATTAACATGTCAGGTTCTCGCACAGCGAAAACGGTCAGAGACGAAGCCCAAGAAATAAATTATGCAGAGGGGCACTTAACCACCATCCGAGAAGGTGGTCATATGGAGGTAAATGCTTCTCAGGTTCACCAATCTAAAGGAGCACATTTCCATTTAGGAAACCAAGCAAGGTTAGCAATAGGTAGAGATTTTAGAAATGAGGTCATAGAAGACTCTGAAAAACAAGAAGAAATAAGGGTATTTGATCCTTCTGAAAAAATTATCCTCGATGGTAGGATTACGGGTGGAAGCGGAACTAAGGTTTTTCTTAAAAGTGAATATTTGGAAACCCATGGCCTCATTGAGGTTGAACAAACTGTGATTGATGTAGAAGAACTTGTGCATGAGGGTATTTTTAATGGTGCTGATTTTACCTTGTCTACTGATATTCTTCAAGGTAGTGGAACTTTTGACATTGCCAATTCACTTGACATCACAGTAAAAAAAGAGTGGAAATCCAAACATATTCGTTTAAAGGGTCTCGATTTAAAAATCGTTGTTCCATACGGTGAACATGGTAAGCCCTTTCAACCTCAAGAGTTTGATTTTGATTTGTTGGAGGCTGGAAACTCTATTTTTGTTTCTGGTGCATTGGATAGTGAGCATATCAAAGGGCTTATGTCTGGAAAACTCGAAGGAGAAGGCCATGGTGAAATACATGGTGCTAAGCTAGCACTTCAGACCACCGACCCTCTTGTTATTTTGGATCGCAATATTGATGTTAAGTTCAAAGAATTAGGTCTGAAATGTAGTACTTTTTTTATGGAGAAGGGGTCTCAACTTAGGACTAATGCTTTTTCGCTTAACGCGGGAAATCTCATTCAAGCTTCAGGTTCAGTGATTGATTCAGGGGATAATCCTGAAAATAATATTAACATTGATGTTTGTAACTTTTATCAAGCTTATGATTGGAACCCAGAGACAAATAAGTTCTTAGATTATGAGCGTCAGGATGAGTCAGAACCTGAATATTGGTCTCCTGCTGCTATAAATGCAGGAGGCGATTTAAATATTCATGCGCATATCCCAGAAGCTGAGCGATCCAAAGAGGAAAACCGTGGAAGGCGTGGTGGAATTGATTCTAGAGGGGGCCAATTCACTTCCCGTCATGGCAGTATCATCATGAAATCAGATGGTAATATAGTAATTATCCCAATCACATACCTTAATTTAAAAGTCAAAAGCAAGTATGTTGATGGAAGCTGTGGACTAAAAAAGAAGCACTACAAGATTAAAGAAGAACTAATTGGAAAAAGGGCACGATTTTCTGCAGCAAAGAGGGTTGAAATTGCAGCAGGTGAAGGTAGTGAAAGTATCTTGCAGAGTGTGGATATTGTTGCTCCTGAGATAGTCCTAAATAACGTGGAACAAAGTGAGAGGGAGCTATTTTTCGAAAAAGAAAAAATAGGAAGTAGCCTGTCCCCCGAAGGTGTCTGTATTACTACTGCAGTTAAAATTGGCGTGAGCGTAGCAGCAACTGCTTACTTAGGACCTTATGCAGGAGCTGCGGTGTCAGGTCTTTTCAATACTGCTGCGGAAATGGGCATCGAGCGAACCAATGAAGGCCTGAGAAATGAAGATGAGTGGGGAATTGCTCGGCAAAATGGAAAAAATGCAGCAATTTCTATGGCTTTAGCCTTTGGCAGTGAAAAGTTTAAAGAATTTCAGAAGGCATATACAGCTTCAAATGAGACCGTTGACGCAGCTGGCAAAAGTGTTGAGGCTGCTGAAAGCATTAAAGTTTTAAATGAATTGGCAAACGAAGTGGGTAAAAACATAGTAAGATCGATGGCTCGCGAGGGTCTCCAGGTATTACTCAATAATGATAAAAATAAACCTGACTGGGAAGCCTTACGTTCTGGAGGAAAGAGACAAGCTTTGGAATCGATGTTTAAAGCTGGGTTGAATTATTTTTCAGAAGATGCCTTTACAGAATTTGATATTAAAAAAGATGATCCCCTTCCTGAAGCATTAATAAACTTGGGTTCTCAATTATTTGCTGATGCCTCTAAGCAAGCATTAGAAAATAATGGAAAAGTTGATGAGCAAGCATTATTAGATACTCTCGAAAGTGGAGTCATCGGTGAATTGGCAGAATTTGCTGGTAAAAAGGCAGCTAGCAAAGTGGAAGCAGAATTCGGTAGTTTCGAAATAATTATTGATAAATTTAATAACGATTCTTCTTCTACCGATTCTACTGATCTGCCTGAGCCTCAACTAGATACACCGAATCATCCAGGCCTGTCTACGATTCCTGAAGGAGACTATGAGGATGACTCACCTTCACCTAAAGGTGACACTAGCATTGAGCAACAAAGAAATGATAAAGCGTCAGGTGCAGATCAGAGTTTAAATACACGAGAACATGGCGATGAAACCGGTAGCTTGGACCCAGCTTCGAGTGAAATACCAATTTCTGACGGCCAAGCAAATATAGCGAAAGGATCGGAGACGCAAAATGAAAATAACAATACAAATCGATCTCCTGAAGCCCAGCAAAAGGATGGACAGGGCACTGATTCAAATAATGTACCTAATGATTTCGTACCCAGTCTTATCCCCGACAATGATTTAGGGCCAGATTATTCTAAGCTTTCTGAAAATGGAGGACAAAATAGCACTCAATCTGATCCTCACTGTTTTATTCAGGGCACTTTGATATGGACCAAAGACGGACTTAAAAAGATTGAAGATATTAAGCCTGGAGACTTAGTTAAAAGTTGTGCGGGAGATCGGTGTGTCTTATCTAAGGTGAAGTCCCTTCCAAAAAGGAAAGACCCAGTAGAGAGTATACTTTATCTTAAGATCAATGGGGAATGGATTGGATCGACTCCGGATCATCCTTTTTTCATAAAAGATGGCGCCTCAGGTCAGAGCATAGTAGTAGAAGCCCAAGACCTTACAACTGATGATGAACTCTATTTTGCCGACCCTAATAGTGGAAGGATTTATTTAGGAACATTAGAAGATCGCGAGGGCCCATTTGCTGTCGATGAGCTTGTATTTGATCTAAGTATTCAGGGAACTAAAGTTCGCATGTATGCTGACATGCTAGCTGTGCGGTACCAAGCTGAAAAGGACGAATATGAAAGGGTTCCATCTTGGATGCTTAATCCAGATGATAGAATTGTAGTCAAGGACTTGAATGAGAAGGTTTATTTGGCAGGTGTTGATACCATAGATCCTGTTCCAGCAGGAAATCTAATTGCCAAAGAAAAAGTTGTAAATGTTTACAACTTAGAAGTGGAAAAGAATCACAATTATTTCGTCGGTACAGCCCATTGTTTAGTTCACAACTGCAATTTTGGTGATACTGAAGGAGAAAATCCTGATGGCTTGCCTTTACTCGGTTTAGCAGGAAAGATTTTACCTGAAGTTGAAAAACAAGCTGGTCGCATTGCAGCTAAAGGTGTTGCTGCTGCGGAGGGTGCTGCTGCCGCCGGAGCAGGTGCCGGATTAGGACCACTAGCTGTCGCTATCGGTTCGGTCGCTGTAGGAGTCGTTGGATTTGCCGATCCAGTGGGTGATGCAAACCTTCGAGATGCTGATGGGAATATCAAAGAGGAATTCCGTGATCGATTCCCTCAAAGTCCTGATGTGTCTCAAGAAGGTGATGATTCAATACCAGAATATCTTCGACGCCAAAAACAAGGCAATGATCATGACCCTGAACAAAAGAAAGTTGCACTTCCATTTTCTAGAGATGATGAAAATAAGCCTTTTATCTTTAGGCCAGAAGACCGAGAAAAACCTGAAAATCGAGAAATTAAGATTCCCAATTGGCCCAGTAGTGGAGCTGTTGCAGAGAAGCCTGTGTAGTCAATAATAAAGATCTTAACACCATGAAAGAAGTGGATGCCTCTGGAGATGGTGATGCTAAGGAATCTGGTGGAGAGAAATCTGATAAAAGAGTAGAAAAACCAGCTCCTAAAAAAGCTGAAGTGCACATAAAGAATACAAGCAAACCTAATACCGATGCTAAGAATCGGGTACAACATGAAAAGCATAAGCAAGAGCTTGAGGCTTTACCAGAGAATCAACATTTTGAGTATAAAAAAGAAATAAGAAAGAATATGGAAAAACCAGTAGTCGAGGATATGGATTTACAAGATAAAATTAATGAACATTATAGGCCAGATGCAGAGATAGGAAATGGAAGCACTGCGGACGCGGTTAGATATGAACGGAAAAATGGACCATTTCTAAAGAAAAAGAACTTTGAAGATATTGTTCACACTGAAAAAGCAAAAAATGATATTAAGTTTTTCGAGAAATGGCTTGACAAAAATCCCAATGCTAATCGTGCTGATCATGAAGCCGCAAGGCAAATGATTCTTGATCTAAAGGAGTCCTTAGGATGGCTATAAGCAAAAAGCAGGCATCGAAATTACTGACCAGTAAATTTCCCAGTTTCAGAGAATTTGGGGAAAAGGAAATAGATGAATTTTATGACAACGAGATAAAATTAGGAGATAAATTTAGTATAGATATAAATACTTTTGCTAGATTTCTGATTAAAAAATTAAGGGATGAAAATGAAAGGGAAAGTATTTTGGTGGAAGATATGTTCTCCGTGATTGAAGACTTTATGGTAAATGGTGATTCCAATGTGTCACATGATACAGCAGTGAACTGTGTTGAAAGCTTAATTAACCTAAGTTTAAATGGCTCTATCAGCTTAGATTTACTTAAGGAGAAATTTGGACCTGAATGTATCTTATTCTGGAAAAGCTGCGATGAAGCTTTCCGACCAAATTAATTAGTTAACTCAGATAATTCTTTTGCTTGCTCGTGGCAATATCTATTTCCCATGTCTCTCCTATTATTTAGTCTCTGAAATAAACAATATGTTTAGTGGCAATCCGTTCCAAGAAAGGTATTCAGATAAAGTCTATTTAGCAGTGTGGATGAATCAATTTATAAATACTAGATCGGCCAGCTGAATTGAGTTTCTGCTGCAGTAAGAGAGATTAAATTATTTTCACATATATATTTAGTATTCATGCGTGACCGGGGTTTTAACTATCTAAAATCTTGAAGAAAAGAAGGATGCACCTTATAGTTTGGTTGCGAAACTAAAACAAATAAGGTGCAGGGTAATGCTCGCAGAATATCTACAAAAACTCAAGAAAACTCTTC
>JBGCDR010000420.1:0-4837 GCA_045105515.1 Oligoflexales bacterium | reverse complement strand
AAGATCGGCATTGTGTTGGCGGTAAATATAGACACCGACACCGCCGTGATTTTTTTTACATAATTAAAATCATCGGAAACTCTGTCATAAATCAATTTTAGAGGATCTTTCTACAGATTAGGTCCTAGATGCCAGTAACTAAGCCATACCATGGTAATAGGACCATAGCTTCCATTATTTGAATTTGGCAAGATAAACTTGAAAAATCCCGGGAAAATTGTATGATTGCACTAGAGAAAAGATAAAAAAAATGAGGTATTAAAATACAGGCTGCTAAAATATTTGCTGATGATAGGCTTGAGGCAGCTTTTTATTGAAATAATCATATAATTTAAATGTAGAGGAAATTGTGGTTTTCGTGTGCCATTGAAAAAAAAATCCTCATATCTTTCTTTAAATATTTGATAGCAAGTGTGTTGTAATAAAATTAGTTTCTATCTCTTTGCCAAGAAGTTAATTTAGGGGTATGGATGAGCAAGAATGATTCGCAATTAGATCGAAAATTGTTGGTAAGTCCTGAAACCTCAGTATCTGAGGCGATGTCTGCTCTTGATGCGGCTGCAGAAGGGTTCTTGCTTGTTGTTAACGAGGAAGGCCGATTAATCGGAAGTCTAAATGATGGGGATATACGCCGATATATTTTGAAGACAGGGGGGATCAAAGGTAAAGTAAAGGACTGCACGAACTTCAGCCCAATCTGCGTACAAGATAACACCGGAATTGGTGCCATTAAGCAACTCATGATAGACAAACAGATAAAATATGTACCCATAATTGATGCCCATAATCGAATCATTGAAATTGTGACCTGGAGCAAAGTATTCAAATCCGCGAGGAAGAAGGTTTATGACGAACTAAACGTTCCAGTTGTCATTATGGCGGGAGGAAAAGGTTCCAGGCTTGAGCCATTTACCAAGATCCTTCCCAAGCCGCTAATCCCGATTGGTGAAAAACCAGTAATTCAAATAATTATGGATAAATTCCACAGCCAGGGAGTATCAAATTTTCATTTGATTCTCAACTACAAAGGAAATCTCATTAAATCTTATTTAGAAAGCAATAATAAGAGCGATTATAATATCAATTTTATTTGGGAAGATAGCTACTTAGGTACCGCGGGTGGATTAAAATATCTACCAGAAAATATTAGTGAACCTTTTATAATTTCAAATTGTGATATAACTGTTGAAACCGACTTTCATGAATTAGTTGATTATCATTTGAGTAATGGAAATGATTTATCTATTGTTGGTTCATTCGTGAAGCACAAATTACCTTATGGTGTGCTTCACTTTCAAGAAAATGGTGATCTTAATGAAATTGCAGAAAAGCCAGAATACGATTTCACAATTAACACTGGCATTTATGTGTTGAAAAGAAATTGCCTAAATTATATTCCTCCAAATAGGGAGTATCATATCACGGACCTAGTATCAGATCTCTTAAAAAAAGGCAGAAAAGTTGGTGTATTTCCTGTCTCCGAGAAGTCCTTTATTGATATTGGGCAATGGGAAGAATACAGAAAAAATGTTAGTTTCTTTGATAATAGTAAAGAGGATTTTAAATCCCTATAACCTATAACAAGATCATGCATAGTGAGTGGATTTAATATGATTGGACTGCATGAATCGAGATTCTCAGAAAGTGACATAGAAGCGGTGGTTTCTACACTGAAATCTGGCTGGGTATCTAGCAGTGGACCAGATGTTGGAGACTTTGAACAGAAATTTGCTGACTATGTGAATGCAAGTAGTGCTCTCGCTGTAAGTAGTGGCACTGTTGGATTATTTTTGCTCATAGAGTCTTTGAGAAGAGCTAAAAATTACAAACCTGGCGAATCTGATGTTATCGTTCCAAATTTGACATTTATTGCTACACCAAATTCTGCATTTCATGCAGGCTGTAGGCCAATACCTGTTGATTGTGAGTCTGAGAAGCTCCATCCTAGTGGAGATCAAATCTTCAGACTGATTAGCAGCAAATATGATTTTAATCCTAAAGATAGGGTTTGGTACGAAAAGAAAAGTAAAAGGCCATTATTAGCGATAATGATTGCTCATCTGATGGGGTCTGCTATGGAACGCAGATGTATTGATATGCTCAACGAAGAAACAGGAGTTCCAGTATGTGAAGATGCTGCTGAGGCATTAGGATGTAAGTATTCAGATGGTAGGCATGTAGGGACCTTAGGCTATGCTGGTGTTTATAGCTTTAATGGTAACAAGCTTCTCACCACGGGTGGCGGGGGTATGATCGTTTCGAATAATACTGAAGCTATTTCAGGGCTTAAGCATCTTTCAACAACTGCAAAAAAAGACAGCATGAGATTTATCCATGATGAAATTGCTTATAACTTTAGAATGGTAAATTTGCTCTCAGTTTTAGGAATTAGTCAATTATGCAGAATCGAAGAGACGATAGATAAAAAGAAACGAGTGTATGAGGCTTATAATCAATTCCTTGCAGAAATTAAATCAGTCAGATTATTAGAAAATAATAGCGAATTAAGATCTAATTATTGGCTAAATAATGTCATTTTTGAAAATGAAACAGTACGAGATAAAGCTCTCAATGAATTAAATAATCAGGGTTTTCAAAGTAGACCGCTATGGACCCCAATTCACATGCAGCCTGCTTATAGTTGTGCTATAAATGAGAAAGATTTAAGTAACTCAGAGTGGGTGTGGAAGCGAACCCTTTCCTTGCCTTCAAGTGCTCATTTGGAGATTAATCAGGTAAAGAGGATCTGTGAAATTATACACTCTGTTGTAGATACAACGCGGTAATTTCTCGCAGATATAGAGAGAACAAATGAATTAAAGGCATAGCTATGGTAGATCTAGGAGAAATATTAGTAACTGGTGCTGACGGATTTATTGGTAGTCATTTGGTTGAATCCCTTGTTGAAAAGGGTGAGAAAGTAACTGCTCTATGTTGCTACAACTCATTTGGATCTTTTGGTTGGCTACAAAAAATTTCACAAGAGCAGTCATCTAATCTGAAATTGATACTAGGAGATATCAGAGATTCTGGGTTTGTTGAGGAAGCTGTTTTAAACAAAGATACAATATTTCATCTGGCCTCGTTAATTGCTATTCCCTATTCATATCATGCTCCCCAGTCCTATTTTGATACCAATACCATTGGAGCACTTAACATTGCTAAAGCATCTTTAAAAAATAAAGTAAAAAGGGTTATTCATACTTCTACAAGTGAGGTCTATGGAAGTGCTAGGTATACGCCAATAGACGAAAAACATCCTCTTCAAGGGCAGTCTCCTTATTCAGCAAGTAAGATATCTGCAGATTTTGTAATGGAGTCATACTATCGGTCATTTGATCTGCCCATTAGAACTTTGAGGCCATTTAATACTTATGGACCACGTCAAAGCCTGAGAGCAGTTATTCCTAGTATCATATCCCAAATATATAGTAGTGAAGAAAGTGTTTTCTTGGGAAGTTTGGACCCTTTGAGAGACTTTACCTATGTCGAGGATACTGTCAATGCATTCATCGAACTTGCTAGGGGGCCAGAATCCACTTGCGGAGAAATATACAATTCAGGAACAGGTGTAAGCATATCCATAGGGAATTTAGTCCAATCGATAATGAATATATCGGGAATAAAGAAAAACGTCGATACCGATACAATTAGACTTCGTCCAGAAAAAAGTGAAGTAAATAAATTAGAATGTGATTTTTCCAAAATTCGGGAAGCGGTGAACTGGGAACCTAAGGTTGATTTGAATAAAGGTTTAGAAAGTACACTCAACTGGTTCAAAGATCAAGGTAAGCTGCTGAGTGATAATGGAAGATATGTTATTTAGTGTTTTTTAAGGATAGTAAGTGCTAAGCCTTAATCTCCTGAATAGGACTTCTTTTATCACCAAAATCGTATTGATTATCAATATTATCAGAATAGTCGCCAAATCCTGGGTCACTCTCATTTTCCCATTCTGTATGATTTAGCCCCATAGCCATCATAATGGTTATTAATAATTCGTTTAAGGGTTTTCCAATACCAGGAAAATCTTCACCAAACCAACAGCTTGTTCTATTGCATAAATCCGACCCTTGTCCACCTTTTGGGAACATTTTGTGCTGTCCAGGTTGGCGATAGTCAAGAAATCTCCCTGCTCTAAGGTTTCCACCACATTTTCCAGCAAGAAATACTGGCATATCCTCTGAGGTGTGAACATTCAGTAGACCCCTTTCATTGAATTTAACTGCCTGCTCACTGCCCCAGTATATTAAGCTATTGTCAAGATAAGTCGCCCCAGTTTCTTGATCCTCTACTTCATTAAGTGCATCCATTAGCCTCAAAATCTTGCTTGAATGCCATCTTTGTATCTTTTCTAATTGAAAGACATTTTCAGGGGTGCTGGTAGTGTGAGTAAATCTATGAAACCCTTCTAAGCTACCACCTGGCAAGAAGGAGAAGCTCTTATTGTCTGCGGTCTCTGTTAAGTTAAATGAAATTACGCGTGAAATGTCACATTTTATAGTGGTTGCTATTAAGTCAATATAATCATTAACGATCTCATTCTGATTCCCAGGGTTTGGCTCAAACTCAATATCGCAATTTCCATTGTTATTGGTTTTTCTTCGAAAATCATTCAATAGCTCCATATGAATCTGTAGTCGCTGTTGATCTTCGCGAGACAATAGTGGGCTTTGTGCCAAGCTTTTAAAATTGCTATTTAGTCGCTGGTGCGAAATATAGAATCTTTTAGAAGTTAAAAAAACCGCCGCTAAAGAATCCGCTGTAATGCTTGACAGTCAATGGTTTAAAAAAAATAGCTAAGTAAAATTCAAAAATTATGGTGCAATATGACACA
>JBGCDR010000419.1:0-6451 GCA_045105515.1 Oligoflexales bacterium | reverse complement strand
ATACAGTGAATGAATCGGTCTTATTGTTGATAAGGACTTATTGTGATCCCAATTCTAAGAGTCGGATGACCACTCAAAAAAAAGCTCTATCGGCGATAACATGACGAAATTAAGTGTAAAAATCCCGGTCACCTATGATATATAAACATGAATTGCTTAACAGTAATCCGATAGTCCAAAGGAAGTTCTTTATTTAACCATTTTGCTCACAGTAGGAAATTAATTAATAAGGTTCCAAACAATCGAGGTCTTTCTTTACCATCACCAATTCTGATGTACAACGCTGTGCCATCGAATAGACCCACAGCTAGGGAAGTAATTGGCCCCTTATGTAGGTCTACTGCAGACGCCAGTTCACAGATCTTGAGGAAGCTTACGGTCGTTGCAAGAGTTGGGCATCGGAAGAAGAAGAAGTGGATATTAATGATATTGACTGTCATGGTCGCAACGTACTTCATTATGCAGCAGCTGGTTGATATGAGGATGTTTGCAAGTATTTGATTAGTAAAGGTAGAGGGACTCAGGAGTATGATAACAATCGCAATAAAGCGATTGCTTACGCCTACGAAAGCGGTAAAATGAGTGTTGTTACTTATACAACAACAGAAAATATAGGATTCTAACCAAGGCTTCTAATTGAATTTATAAGCTGGCAATTTAAATCCAGCTCGTTTCTTAAGTAGATCTATAGTTTTCTGTGAAAACTCTAGAGGATGGCTTAGTTCCATACTCTTCTTCGGTCCTGAATGGCAAAAGTAAGAACTCTCTTCATCTAAGTCCATAAATTCTTCATCTTCGGTTTCATCATATAGAAACGGAAATTGATGGTACTGGACCAGATTTAAAGGGCCTCGTTTTAGCTTTTTCTTAGCTCGTTTTTTTCTCTTAGAATGAAAGTATATGATGCTTTTCATTTTCATCTCCTTTTTTCAAGGCGTACTGGGTCCCAAGCTAAACTGATATAAAACAATATCAAGATAGTCAGATTGCCCTTTTTTTACTTTTTATTCGTTAAAGTAAATAACGCTTCAACTAGGAAGTGGGGACAGAAAATTGCCAATTTTTTAGACAGATTCAACAGTAGCCGCTTTTAGCGTCACCTCTTACATGGAGGTATATAAAACCTCTACCCCTATCGTAAAGCGAATTTTTATAGGCTTTTTATAAAATCTTGATTTCAATTATAAGTTTTTTTTGCCAAAATTTTTGGCAAACAAGGGGCCAATCTTATACGCCAGATAGAGGTGCCAATCCAGCAGATTTCTGTAAAAAATTCGGTGTCTTAAATATAGTAGTTTAATTTCTTAGCCTTATAGCTTTTGTAAAAAATGGCCTGGCTTCAAATAACTTGGAATCCGTTTCTTTTACAGTTTGCTGAAATGATTTATTTTTTCCTTAACAAGCAATTATAAACCCTATAAAACCTATCTATAACTAAAATGCTGACTCTTTAAGTAGCAGCAAGTGTTTAAAGCATTTACTCTAAGAGGGCACCATTTTATGCCATTGCAATTAGATGATGATTTAGCTATTCCTTGCTTAAAGAAGCCCTTAGCAATCAAAATCCGGATCCCAGGATCCAAAAGCCTAAGCAACCGAGCTCTGTGCCTTGCAGCTCTCGCCAATGGTGAAAGCACCCTTGAAGGAATCTTGCACTCAAATGACACAAAAAGAATGATCGAAGCATGGAGAATGCTCGGAGTAAGCATCACTGCAAGCGGAAAAGATGAACTCATCATCAAAGGCTGTGGTGGGAAAATCGCTGCTTGTGAGAAAGAGATATATTGCGAAAATGCAGGCACTGCCATGCGTTTCCTCACGGCCATATTAAGCTTAGGTCCCGGGCCATACCACCTTACTGGTAATGATCGCATGTATGAGCGACCTATTAAAGATCTGATAGAGCCTCTCAACAAATTAGGCTGTCGGGTTATTGACCTGCAAGGAAGCGGGTGCCCACCTTTAAAACTTGAGGGAGGAGGATTTCCTGGCGGGGAGATTGAGCTTGAAAGCAGTAAAAGCTCTCAATACCTTAGCGCGATAATGATGACTGCCCCTTATGCCCAAGAAGCCACTCGCATATTTATAAAAGGATCTTTAGTTTCTAAAACATACGTAGAAATGACTTTAAAGATCATGCATGACTTTGGTGCTGAAGCTCACTGGAATAAGGAAAACTGTATAGAAATCCCTCCACAACAAAAGTACCAAGCTAAGCAATACGAGATAGAAGGCGATGCTTCTTCAGCTTCCTATTTTTTTGTAGCAGCAGCAATCAGTGAAGGTGAAGCTGTTATTGAGGGCTTAAATAAAAATAGCACCCAGGGCGACCTTGGGCTCGTGGACATCCTGGAGAAAATGGGTTGCGAAGTTGAGTGGGGAAACAAGTATGTAAAGCTCAAAGGAAGGCCTCTCACGGCAATTACGGTTGATATGAACACCATGAGCGATGTTGCAATGAGCCTAGCAATCGTAGCCCTTTTTGCTAAAGGCAAGACCACTATTACTAATGTTGCCAATATGCGTATCAAAGAATGCGACAGGATATCTGCAATTTGTACTGAACTCAAAAAGTTAGGGGCGCAGCTCGAAGAGTGGGATGATGGTTTTTCCATTCAGGGAGCAAAACCACTCCAGGGGGCAAAGTTAAATACCTATGATGATCACCGGATGGCTATGTCTCTGGCTCTGGTCGGTTTAAAGGTGCCAGGAGTTGTGATTGCAGACCCAGCTTGTGTTAGTAAAACCTTCCCTAACTACTTTGAAATGTTATTTGAGGCAATAGGGCATTAAATCCTAGACACCACTTTTGCCATAATTAGGAAGAAATCTTGCCGATGGATCAAGTACAGAGCAATTTTCCCATTCTTGGTTGGGCAACCAAAAGCCAGAAACAAGACCTTCTCGACCCTCATAAAATGATGAAAAAATATCTCGATAAAGGAGTGATTCCTTGCTATGAGGGGTTCCGTGCTGGTATTTAAGTTCAGCTTCTTTCAGATCTTGCTCAGTATACTTATTTTCCGCTAGAGATTTTAATTCATCGACAAGGCTATGCCCAACTGCATCAGAGAAAGCTGCTTTATCTCGAAATAAGATTGAATCAGGAAGATAATCTCCTTTTTCAAAGGACTTTCTTAGCAAATACTTACCCATCTGATAGGTATTCATCTTCATTTCTGGATCAATGTGCATCACAAAGCCCACAAAATCGCGATCACTAAAGGGAACCCTAGCTTCCAAAGAATGAGCAGAAATACAACGATCAGCCCTCAGAACATCATACATATATAATTCTTTGATTCTTTTTTCAGATTCTTTTTGGAATTCAGCAGCGTTAGGCGCAAAGTCAGTGTATTTATAACCAAAAAGCTCATCGCTCACTTCACCAGTATGCAAAACCTTTATATCAGTATTTTCATGAATGTACTTGCATAATAAAAACATCCCAAGTGATGCCCTGACCGTCGTAATATCCCAAGTTTCTAAATGCCAAATCGTTTTTTCCAAGGCGTGGAAAACATCTTCATTAGTGATGATCACTTCGGTATGGTCGGTACCCAGAAAATCTGCCACTATTTTTGCATATTTTAGATCTATCGCATCAGTTTCCATACCGATTGCGAAGGTTCTAATGGGCTCTTTACTAGCCCTTTGCGCTATTGAGCAGACGAGGCTTGAGTCAAGGCCACCGCTGAGCAAGAAACCTACCGGTGCATCTGCATGAAGCCGTTTCTCAACAGCTTTGGTTAAGTGGTGCTTTATACCTTCAAGAACACTTTCTTCATCTTTAGCTAAATAGGTTTCAACCTTCGTTAAATCACAGTATTCTTTGATACTTTCGCCATCATAATAATGTCCTGGAGGAAAGGCTTTAATATCTTGGCAAAGCCCATGCAGAGCCTTCATTTCTGAAGCAAAAAGCATCTCTCCTGCAGCGTTGTATCCATAAAACAAGGGTCTGATCCCTATGGGGTCTCTAGCTGCTATAAAGCAGCCTTTAATTTTATCAAACAAGACAAAAGCAAATTCTCCATCAATCCTTTCAAGACAGGTTTCAATGCCATATTTTTGATAAATTGGTAGGATAATCTCACAGTCAGAATGAGATTTGTACTCGTATGGAGTTTCCTGCTTCAACATTTCATAGTTATATATTTCCCCGTTGCATACCAGGGCTAGCATGTCATCAACGCTAAACAGAGGTTGATTTCCATGATACGTCAAGTCCATGATCGACAAACGATGAAAACAAAGCATGCCAGCCTCAAAGTCAACCACTCCTGTGTGATCTGGGCCCCGGTGTTTTAGGAGTTCAAAATGCTCAGGGATTTGGGATTTGAAGCCTTGGTCTTGACCTAAGTATACGAGAAAACCACACATAACAGGACCTTATCTAAAACGAGGTGAAAGCCAACTGGCTTGTAATTGCGATTCATTTAAGAATCTCTACTATTATCGGATATTCATCAATATTTATGTAGATATTAAGTCGATTAATTACTAGAATCGCTATTATATTAACGAATCATCAAATAGAGGTCGAAAAAATGCTTGCTCAATACCAAATTGATGAAACCGACTGCCTTATTTTGTCGTACCTGCAAAAAAATGCGCGTTTGCCCTACACAGAAATCGCGAAAAAAATAAGCGTCTCTAGTGGAACTATCCATCAGCGTATCAACAAAATGACTGAAGCAGGCCTAATCAAAGGAAGTCAGATCACTTTGGACTACAACGCCTTAGGTTATGACGTCTCGGTCCTAATAGGTATCCACCTTAGTTCTGGAAATGACCTCAATATGGTTTGTGAAAGCTTGAAGAAATTTACCGAGGTTACTCAGATCCACTACACTACAGGATCCTATGGCCTTATTATCAAAGTGGTTTTAAGCTCTATTTCAGACTATTATGAATTTTTAGTTGGTAAGCTACAGACGATCAATTCTATTCAATCCACCGAATCTTTTATTTGTTTACGCACAATTCTTGACAGAGAAATTCAGCTCATTTAAATATCCTAGAATTCAATTAAATTTAAAACCTATAATTCAGAAACTTGGGCTCGATACATCTCAATTTGCTTGTCTTTTGTCCGATCAAGGAAGGAGGGAAAGATTAGCAAAAACCTATTGCAATAGTTAGAGGTAAGATCATGAAATCTATGTCATGTGATATGTGTGAGAAAGAGTTCTCTGCGGAAACTTTCGAAGAATGGTTTGAACAAATGAAAGGTCACTATATGAACGACCATGCTGATGTTATGGCCCAGAATAAAAATAAATCCAAAGAAGAGGGAATGAAATGGATGGCTGATATGAAGGCAAGGTTTGATGATAAATAAGGTCGACCTTTGTTCAAGTTCCCTTTGCTAGGATGACATTGGGGAGATGACCTAATGCTCCTCGGAATTGGGCACAACATAAATGTCAAGATCATTAAATTTGTGATCTAGTGTATAAATAAATACAAGGTAGCAAGATGCACAAAATACTCATAATTGATGACGAAGAAGGTGCACTAGACATCATAGAAGCATGCATCAAACAATCATCAACTACAATATATAAAGCTCTTGATGGCAAAGAGGGGTGGGAAGCCTATAAATCAGTAAATCCTGACCTTGTGATCACTGACTATTCAATGCCCGGCTATAACGGCTTAGAGCTAGCAATGATGATAAAAAAAGAAAATCCCCATTGCCCTATTATTTTAGTCTCTGGGTATCAAGGTCTAGATGAAGAAACAAAATCTCAATTCACAATGACTTTCAAAAAGCCTTTTAATATCAAAAATTTCCAAGAATTTGTTGCGACTCTGATAGAAAAATAAAGTTGCGTTAATAATTTTTTTGTGAATTTACAGAACTAAGATAACTGAAAATAAGAATTTAAGCGGCAGAGCTCTTCCGAAGTAATTTGATAATCTCTTGGTTTAGTTCAAGAATCTCTCTTGAAATTTCATCGAGCAAACTTTTCACCTGTATATCTGAAAGCAGATCAATTTTTAACTCTAACTCGCTGAGCCTAGCAATCGATCTGTCTGCATATATGTTAGAAAGCATTCCTCTTATGGTATGCAAAATATTTTTTAATTTCGTGAAATCTTTCTCTTCATATGCTTTAACTAGGTCATCAATCATCGAAACGTGCTGTACCTGAATCAATTCGAGAGTTTCCATGAGAATATCACCGCTTTCCTGCATAGCTGATTCAAAAGCAGTTCTGTCTATAACTTGGTTTTTTTCCTGATTTTGAGCTAAGGTTCTTTGAGTAGGACTAATAACTTCATACTTTAAACTATCATTGAGCACCAGGGCTGATTCAAATAAGATTTTTTCCAATTTTTCATTAAATAGGTCAGAAAAATTCTAAGCCGCAGTACCAAAAGTGACTAGATAAAAAAAATATAGGAAGAAAAAACTTAAAAAAAATGGCTCACTTTTATTAAA
>JBGCDR010000418.1:0-6384 GCA_045105515.1 Oligoflexales bacterium | reverse complement strand
TTAATAAAAGTGAGCCATTTTTTTTAAGTTTTTTCTTCCTATATTTTTTTTATCTAGTCACTTTTGGTACTGCGGCTTAGAATTTTTCTGACCTATTTAATGAAAAATTGGAAAAAATCTTATTTGAATCAGCCCTGGGTGGATGGATGCTTGAAGTTTTTGGAACTAAAGCAACTTTAAAAGCCTCGACGCCCGTTATGCCCCAAATTAGTCCTATTGTTATAGAGTCATCGAATAAACTAGAGCCATTTGAACAAATTCAGATCCCCCATGGGAATGAGCTTCAAGGACCGGGAAAAAATGTAGCATACCTATACGAAAATTTTGCAGAAAAGATTGTTTGCGATAGTTCTTTCATTCCGGATTTTAAATATGCTTTAAGAATTCAAAAGCTGTTAGATATCGCCTTAGAATCTAATGCCTCAAAGAAAACTATTAGCATGTAGAACCTGTTAATATCATATCTTATGCGTTCGTTGAACAACCCAGATTAAAACAGCCACTTGTTTTCCAAGCTAATTTTTCTTGTAAAAAAGAGTTTAAATGCTAGCTAGGTACCAACTATTCACCAACTTTCATTAAATACCCAGAAATTACAGTTTTTTACACAACATGGCACCAGTGTCCCAAAAGCATGTTTCCGATTCAACTGAACAAGTTGGAGCTGTGGTATGTGTGGAGCAGAAAAACGATGATTCTTGGCAAATACTTGCGCCTGAGTTCCAATGACATCCAGGTGCAGGGTTACAGCTAGGTTCAGTAACATGGGTTCCACAGTTTAGTTGGGAGGAGTTAATACAAATGGCTCCATCCCATGTGCATCCTGGTGTTGTGTCGCAGGTAGGCCCGGTTACATTGGCACTGCAAGAAATCTGAGATGAATTAACGCATATGGTCGCATCCCAAGTGCATCCTGGAGCAGTGGAACAGGTAGGCTCGGTCACGTTTGCAGAACAAGAAACTTGACTTGAATTCACGCACAAGCTTGCCTCCCAGAGGCAACCTGGAGCAGTGGAGCAAGTAGGCTCGGTCACGTTCGCAGAGCAAGAGACTTGACTTGAATTAACACACAGAGCCCCGTCCCAGATACAACCTGGAGCAGTGGAACAGGTGGGCTCGGTTACGTTTGCAGTACAGGAAACTTGAGTTGAATTTATACATGTTGCCCCATCCCAGGTACAGCCTGGTGAGGTTGTACAAGTGGGCTCTGTTATACTAGAAGTACAAGAAACTTGGGTAGAATTAATGCAGATGGCTCCGTCCCAGGTACAGCCTGGTGAGGTTGTACATGTGGGCTCAGTGACATTTGCAGAACAAGAAACTTGGCTTGAGTTTACACACAGGGCCCCATCCCAAGTACAGCCGGGTGAGGTAGTGCACGTAGGTTCAGTCACATTTGCAGAGCAAGAAACTTGGGTAGAGTTAATGCAGATGGCTCCGTCCCAAGTACAGCCCGGTGAAGTCGTGCAAGTGGGTTCAGTTACACTAGTAGAACAAGACACTTGTGAGGAGTTCATACAGCTTATCCCATTCCATAGGCAGCCGGTTTGAGTGATGCATGTTGGCTCAGTTACATGCTCTGCGCAGGTGAGTTGGTTTGCATTCCAACAGAAATTTCCATCCCATAGGCAGCCTGTAAGTCCGCTGCAGCTGGCCTGACTATTTTGTTCTAAACAACTTACCTGGACTGAGTTTATACAATTATAACCATCCCATAAACAAGCTGTAGAAGCTGAACAGGTAGCTTGACTTGAGTTTACTCCGCAGGTTGCTTGTAGAGTGTTAAAACAGGAAATTCCATCCCATGCACAAGAAGTTTTAGTGCTGCAAGTAGCTTCAGTTACACTATTGGAACAAGTCACTGAGCTTGAACTAATACAGAGTTGGTTTTGCCAAACACAGCCAGGACTCGCACTGCAGCTGTCACCTGTCGTGCTGAAAGAGCAATTCAGCATGGAAGCGTTCATGCAGCCGGCCCCATCCCACATGCAGCCGCTTTGCCTGCTGCACTCGGTTGAGCTTACAGAGCTGGAGCAATCCAGTTTTGCAGCGTTTTGGCAAGAACTGCTAGTACTCTCCCACAAACAGCCAGGTTGAGCAATGCATGTGGGTGAGGTGATATTTGCAGCACAGGAAATAAAGTTTCCATTCGAACAGAATGAACCTTGAGGGTCCCAAAAGCAACCTGGAGCATATTCGCACTCAGATCGCTGAAAGTTATTGGAACAGCTCACCATGTTTGCTTCTTCACAAAAAGAACCATTCCAGAGACAAGATGCAGTCCTTTGACATGAATTAGAATCTACCTGGATATGGCACTCGCTTGTAGGTGGAATTGTTTCACAGTAACCGGCTACATCGGTTCCGATCCAAATAAAACCTCCATCAGTACAATTGGAAGGGCTCAAGGTTTCAAGTGTAGTTGCTGAGCTGTCGCAAAACCAGGTGCCATCTCCTCGATAAAGAATGAAGCCATTGATCTGGTAGCAGCGATCATAGTCTTCTGGAGCAGGTGCAAGGGCTCCTGCTGGAGTATGGGCATGGTAAATTGGGAATTCGCAAAGACCCGTTGCTGGATCCCATATTCCGTTTTCCTCGATACAGAATCCTTCCATTTCGTTGATAAAGCCTTTTGCTGCATTTGCTACATTACTACGGTAAGTGTCGAGTACAGATCCTAAATTTTCGTCAGCAAGAGCATCAAAAAAACCTTCAGCAATTCCTGTATTAAACTCTTCTAGTTCAGTTTGCTTAAAACCTCCTTTAGCGAGGCCTTCGATTACTCCATTGGTAAAGCCTGTGGCAAAGGAGCTAAAATCATCACCTAACTGATCTTGATAATTATAGAGGCTGTCTATCGAAGTTTCGGTTATTGCCTTTGCTGCATTCTGGACTTCTTCTAATGGTACTAATTCTCGTGAGAAATTGCCATAAGCATTCATCATGCCTTCAGCGATCGAATTAGATGCATTTTTAAGTTGTTCAGCTTCGGCAAGGCCAATATCATCGAGGTAGCCTATGGCGTGGGCACTCATTTGAGTTGACAAAGAGCTGAAATTACCAGAAGCAGTTTCATTGCTAAATCCTAAGTCTGAAAAAGCACTAACTGCACCAACCATCATGTCATCCATTAAGAATGCATACTCATTTGGTTTTAATTGAGTTTCCTTGAAGCTATCAAATACTCCTGTAATTGACTGGTTGATTGCTTGGGAGAGGTCTGCGACCTCGGTCATTCCGGTATCTGGAAGTGCCTTAACCGAAGCATTCATTATGGAAGCAACTGCACTTTGCATTTTTGCTGCTGAATCAACCCCAACTTCTTCAAGTGAACTAACCGTACCGTTGATAAAAGTATTGAGCAGACCAGGCACATCTCCCGTGCTTAAACCTGCATCATCCAGAGCAGAAATAGATCCCTTAACTAGGTATTCAAGAGCTGATGCAACATCCAATTCATCTACTTGAGCTTCTTTTAAGCTTTTTACCCCTTCTTTAGCTATGCTATTAAGTATGTTCTGCATTGATTCGTTTGCATATCCTGCTTCATTTAGTGTGCTTACCGTACCGAACATAAGCTTTTCAGCACCTTCAAGAAGTGTTTGACCTTGCATACCACCTTCATCAAGTGAGCCGATTCCTGCTTTAGCTAATGATGAAGGAATCCCCTCTCTATCTTCTGGGTTGAGATCGTCCATTTTGTCGTTAAGTGAGGTTAAAACTGCTGTCGAAATTACTTGAACTATATTGAGTCTTTTGCTGATATCTGATAAACCTGCTTCTGGTACATCCAAAGCATCAATTGCATTTGCAATGATAGAAGGGCTTGCTTCCTTAATATCGTTTGGATCGATCTTATCATCTTCAAAAAGATTCATACTTAAAGCAGCTGCCGGTCCTGTGCCTGAAATGGCTAGGGAGCCTGCAGCGGCATTGGTGATGGTATCAGCTTCGGTTTGGGAGAGCTCATTTTCCACTAGGGCGGTGTTTAGATCGAATATGACTTCTTCACTTTTACTGTCGAACTGTAACTGGCCTGCAATAGTGCCTTGATTCCCATTGTCTTGTGATTTTTTTGATTTTTTCTGACAAGCAGTCAAGGAAAAGACCAGAAGGCTAATCAGAATCACCTGTAGGTGGCTTAAAATATTCATAAATCTCTTCTGGAATAAGTTGTTTTTGAACAAGCTGCTCGCACATTGCGAGAATCCCTCTTACTTAATCAGCACTATCGGCCAAATAGCTAGGTCTTTAAGTAAAAATTTCAAGTAATGATAATAAATACATATTCATCAATCTCCTATTAAGGTTCCGTAATTCAGCTGAAAACCGATATGACAGTTTGCGCTCCAGTCAATCTAAAGTAAAATTCTTAGGACCAGTTTTTGAAATCCCCAAGCTTAGGGAGAAGGAGTTAAAAATGTACTTTCAAACTGCAGACTTAGTTGATGATTTTTTTGATGAAGTTGAAGTGGGTTGGTCGATTTTAAATAGCTACGGCAGCATAGGCAAATTTTTTGGACCAATCGAAACTATCCGAACTTTTGAAGACAACAGCAAAGTGAGGGCTCAGTTGGAATCGCCAGGCCATGGAAGGATCTTGGTGGTAGATGGTGGAGCCTCTCTGAATTGTGCTCTCTTGGGTGATAGCCTGGCAGGTTTAGCTGCAGAAAACGGGTGGAAAGGTATCATCATAAATGGCTGCATCCGCGATCGGATAGCTCTTAGCGAAATTCCTATTGGCATTATGGCTCTTGGTACCTGCCCAAAGAAAAGTATTAAACAGAACCGGGGTGAAGTTGGTTTAGACTTGTTTTTTGCAAATATGAAGTTCGCAGTAGGAATGTGGCTCTATTGCGATGAGGACGGAATGTTGGGGGCAGGAAGAAACCTGCTAGCAAGTAATTAAACCAGCAGAAATTCTAGCCTCTATGCTTCTACTAAATATAGAAACCGTAAAGGTTTCACTTACCATAACCATGAAGCGTCAGTGGTTTTTAAGTTGAAGTAGAGTCTGCATCAAACCTGGAATTAATTGATTAAATAGGGCATAAATAGTCGAAAACGAGCTTTAATATTAGTCCGTTCTTATAATTATTCATTTCTATAACTTGTGACTTTAAGTTTTTTACTGTTTCGAACAAGTTCTATTTTTCAGTTTTAAATAGTGATGATAATACTTTTTTTCAGTACAAAAAGGCTGTAAATTTGAGCGAAAATATAAGATTGAGTAGGTTAATTATTGCTTTCACGCTTGCATATCTGTTTTATAAAAACGAATTAAATCGGTTTTTCCAATGGATATCATTGCAATAAAGGCATAGAGGAAGGGGAAGAAATTTTGATAATCTTCAGCTTAATTTAAGAGCATCTCATATTAGTTGGGAAATCTAATATCGATCAATTTACCATTGTCGTTCATTACAAAAATCTCTAAATCCAGAGAAGTCTCAAACCATGATCCATCTCGAGATTTACACGAAGCGCTTATAATCCCATAATCGTCTATGGATATTTCATTACAGGAGTTGTGAAAACCTGCTGGGCGAAAGTTATTTTTTTTAGTTAAGTTACCATTAATATTTTCAACACCATGAATTACAATCGTTGTTTTTGTGAAATCACCTGCTTGGTCCCGACAATATGCTGATACCTCATTACCTTCTATTGTAAAATCCTCGCAGGTTTGCGAGATATCCTCATTGGCAAAAACATTTGCTGACAGAGCCAAGGCAATAATTCCAATGGAAAAAATATTGCTTAACATTCCAAACTCCTGTTTAAATATTTTGTAAATTACTATCTAGCAGATGTAGACTCTGTCAAACACAAGTTTGATTTTCAAGAATAATATTAGTTATAACCATCTTTTTCAAAACGATGGTTATTTGGAAAGTTGATATGTTTATGTATCAAAAATTATGTAATTAAAAAAAATAGTATCCTGGTTAGTTTTACTCCCGTTAGTTAACAGGAGTAGTGTTAAATTTCGATATCAAGATGTCTCTGAATCATTTTTATCTGTGAATATATAAAGTATATATTTGTACGAGTCTGAGAGATTTCCATTTTTGCAATAATCTCTTCAATCTGATCTGGTGCTATTTCTTCAGAGATTTTCAAGGCAAAATTATTTTGAATTTTCCTATATTCTCCAGAATGTCTCATTTTAATAGTTCCCAATTGATATGCTCCTAATAGGTAGTGCATGATTGGAAACACACCGCCGCCTTTGTATGTAGGGCTTAGAGCACTATAATCTTTCGCGAATTTCCCCAGTTTCTCTAAAAAGGTTATAATTGTCGGAAAATCAAAAGATCTTGGGGGTGCCCATCCGCGCAACATGTAACTGGTCTTATCGTTTTGTTGCCAGGCCAAGCCGGG
>JBGCDR010000417.1:0-7966 GCA_045105515.1 Oligoflexales bacterium | reverse complement strand
ACTTGTCTTTCCGGTAACATGAAAATAAACATATCAAGCCCTCCCAGAATTACGTTTGGGATCAGCTTATCAATATTTACATAATAATCATATAAAATAATAATATTAGCTGGTTAAAAAATTAGACAACTCTATTGAATTTTACAGCTCTGTGTGCATACAGTGATGCTAAAAACCAATAATTTTTGTTTATAACTCTCCACTGATAATTCCATATCTAGTTCTTTTTTGATGGTTTTTTTTGATTGAATTATTATTAATGTGAATATGTGCTCTACATACTTTATTCACAACAATCAATGTTCAAATCAATATCAAATAGTTCTGAAGCTTCTTCTATGTCTTTTCGCAGAGCACTTAAATTTTCAAGATCTGGTCCTACTTGGTTAAGTATCAGACCGATCGTGTTGGGCTTATCGGATAACTTGTACATAAATATTTCTAGCGTCGTATTTTGCGATGTGTAAGAAAGTCTTTCAATATTATGTTTTTTGGTTGTCGAACCTTCATATTTTTTCGATATAAGAGATAAGGTCTTAATAAATTCTTTAAGGGAGCTAATTGGTATTTCTATATCAGCCTTCTCGGTTGAAATATGATCCAAATCCATTATTTTTAAAAGCATAAGCAAATTTTTTTTAATTTTTTTGGCTTGTTCTCTATTGAAGGTGTCAATATCGATGGTAATTTTTGATTTATTTTTATGTTTAATCTTGACCATGAAATCAGAATCCGAAGTGGATGCTGGAAACTTAATTATTCCATTTTCCATCAGCCAGAAATCGATTTTCCTTTTTTCAAAATACTTATTGATCGTTGTAAAAATATCACTTAATGTTAAATTCTTGAATTTGTGGTCGACTTTATGGTGGCTGCTTGAAAAAGCCAGATTATTCAATAATAACAATAATATAAAAAATAAAACTCTCATTTAAGGCACTCCAGTTTTTCTGAATGATGATAATAAGAGAGTGGACAATATCGAAAACAATAGGGGATGACAAGAAGATATTGAAACTAATTTTCAAAGCTTATTTAAAGGGATTTAAAGTGTTTTCTTTGCAAGTCTAGATTCTAGCTTGCTTTACAAAAGGTTCCTGCTAGTAACAATGAAATATCCAAACAGTTGATTTTAAAATCCGATCCTCTGAAAATATCTTGCTTTTACCTTCAGTACGGCTAAAAGAAAATGAGTAATCTATTTCTTAATATTTCTGGAATTTTTGCAGTTGTTGGAAATTATTTCAAGAACAGAAATCAACAGTTAGTTTCCTCTGACGAGAGGACCTTCAAAGTTCTAAACTATAAACATTTCATGTTAATATAAACTGATATAACTATTTTGTATGGCGGACTATGAATAGAATTTTTTTATCAATATTATTGTTAGCATCGAACTTAAGTACTGAGGTGAATTTATCCAATGCTTATGCGACGAAAAATAGCAATAGTCTATTGTTTAAAGTTCCCACAAATTTACATTATGGGTGGTGGCAATTTTTTATAGGACTACCATTATTATTAAGATCTTTTAATCCAACATCTCCTTTGTTCAAACCGTGGTTTGGAACTCAAAAATATTTTTCCCAGAGTCCGAGTAGTGGCTATAAATTAATGGTTGTCGCTCATCCAGATGATGAAAGCCTTTGGGGCGGTTGTAATCTACTTTCAAAGCCAGGCTGGCATATCATTTCAGTAACTAATGCTAGTCATCCCATAAGAAAGCGCGAATTTTCTGCGGCTATGAATTATGCTAAAGTTTCTTGGGAAATTTGGGATCATGCGGACCAATTTTGGAATAAACAATTTCATCCGCAATTGAAGGAGGAACTGAAAAAAGTAATTGATAGTAAAAAATGGGATCTTATTGTGAGTCATGGACCAAAAGGAGAATATGGTCATAGACAACATAAAGGTTTGCATAAAGTTATGAAAGAATTGATAGGATCTCAGTTAGTCGTATTTGATCCTTTTTCCAAAAGACCTGTGAATTCTTGGTGCCGGGAAGCAAAAGCTAAACTACTGAATTTCTATAGCAGCCAAAAATGGACCTTTAAATCTGTGTATTCTTTTGGTCCAGATTTACAATTTGGAGCAGGTTACGAAAGTTTTAGTTCCGTTGATAAAACAAAATAAAGTATCAATCTTTATAGCATGATTGGATGTCAATGAAAATTATTTTTTGTGTGATTTTTTTTAGTATCACTACTCAAGCGTTAGGAGAAGAAAAAAAACCGGTAAAGGGAAACCCTAACTTTTTTTCTAGAATGGTTCCATACTTAGATTCAAGAGCATCACAAGCACTTAACCATAGCATCGTCAAAGGTTTTCGTAGTCGATCTGATTGTTTACCAGATTGCCCCGGAGTGGATGTGTGGCAATATGAATATCTTGATGGGGAAGATAGAATAAAGTCTAATGCTCCAATTGCAAGTCTTAAAAAACATTGGAAACATCCAGATGAAGCTAGGATAATTGCATTGTCATTATTTGGAACAAAACAAAAGTACCTAGATGGTATTTTGGATTTTCTTGCTAGTTCACAACGCTTGAAATCTGTGAATAATTTTGAACCTGAAAGTAAAGGTGGCTATGATACCTTTACATTTAGAATTTATGTAGCAAAACGAAATCCAGCATCTAAAATTAAAGGAAAACTTGGAAATGCTACTTCAAAAAAATTTATAAAAAAATTATTGAAAATGGGTTGCGAAATTGCATATGTAGATAATCGATTAAAAACGGTGGCACTTGATGGTACATTCTGGCGGTTTATGGTTGCTGCAGAGAAGATGCCGCCTAAACAGAGGATTCGATATTTATTGAGAGATGTGGATTGGAAGTTGACTGCAACTGAAGCATATGCAGTCGGTAGATGGATTCAGAGTGAGAGTCAATTTCACAGGTTCCATCCATTTCCGATTTGCACGGGTCCCCTTACTGCAGGACTGTGGGGAGGAACTCACATAGGAGACCCAGTGATAAATGACATGAAAACTCGCATAGAGTATTTCCCATATCGATTGCTTTACGGAGATGACGAACTATTTCTTAGAGATATGGTTTTTCCCATTTTAAAAAATACAGGCTCAGTTTTAACCCACCATTACAAGAAAAATTTAATGACTTACATTGCTAATCCGTACAAAGATAGCTGCGAGACTCCAACGCAGCAATTTTGTAAATATTTAAATGAAGATTCAGAATGCAATGATGAGATAATACCTTCCAAGCTAAAGTTTCCAATTATGGAAATTAGTCATGATACAAGGTTAGATGATATCGAGGACCGATATTTTGCTTTTCCAGCTGGCGTTGAAAAGATCGACTCTGCTTTAGAGTATTTATCAACAAAATAAATGTTGCTTAAATAAGATGATTTGGGAGAAGGTCAATCAGTTTTTACACAACGCTTGCCGCATCATCGCGAATGAACGCAGAGTTAGTATTTCACTTTCATTCAGGTCTGTGCCAGTAGATCCGTTCATCAGACAGTTAAAGCTATCCTGTGACGTACAGCCTGTGTGACTTAAATTTAGAACATGACTAATTTCATGGGCAATAGTTCTACTTAGGGATCCTCTTCCATTATTATTGGACCCAACTATTTTTGTTTTTTCTGGTGTAGAACCACCATTATGTTTATTGGTCCATACCCCAACCACTGAGTGAAAACCAAATGAACGCATTGCATTGCCCTGAGATGTATTTCCTATAAATGGGAAGAGGTAAATATGAAAAAGGTTTGAGTCTAATTGATCTTCAGAAGAAAGATTTATAGGATTCATCATCTTATATAAAGGAGGTAAACGAGCAGGGTCGCTACGTCCATCTTCGTCTCTTTTTGCATTTAAAACTACTCGGATATTTGACTCATAAGAATCATCTTTAATTGCATTTTCCTCGATAATATTTTCTAATCTAAAAGAAATATTAGCTTGAGAATAGATTGTATTCACTTCATTGATAATCTCATTTTTTACCATATCAGGTGTTATATGATCGCTTGTCATAAGCACTCCTGAATGTTCCATTTCGATTCCACGCATCAAATGAACTCTGAGATTTAAAACTAATAAGCTTGTTGCTGTGCACTCTGAATATTCATCTTCATCCGTATTTCTAATTTCAGGTAAATCCACGACTTCGTTGTCACCTGATTGATCCCCATTCTTGTCATTTCCTAGGTTCTCTTCATCTTTACTATTATTTTCAAGTGTATCATCATTTTTTTTTTCACCATCATCCGATCTTTTTGGGTCACTTTTTTTTCGATTATCATTATTGTTATTCGCATGTTTTGTCTTATCAGTAGATTTGTAATCCTTCACTTCAACTGGCAACTGATTTTTACTGCATGCTAAGAGGTATAAAGTAAGTAATAATGATGTTTTGTAGAAAAAAATTGACATATACTAAAAATAACTTTTTGTAAAAAATAAATAAACAGACTTAGAAAATACCCAAACAGTCTATCTTATCGAAATTTTTCAATAAAAATATTAATTTACATTGTATCGTAGTGAAAATAAAGTACAAATATTTTTTTAGTTTATTTAAAGCGATAATTATTGGTATACCTGATTTTATAATGGAATTTTTTATGAGAAAACTGCTTTAATGCGATCAATTATAGAAGAAATCGAAATAAAAGGAGCGTCTTAAATACCCTCCAAGGTTGATTTAAAACACGATTAAGGTTTTATCACCGGCTGAACTCTGTCGTAACCTGATTTTATTGTTTCATAAGGGCTCTCCCCAATGATTCCCAGGATTGCGTAAGTTATTGATGCAACGTGTGGCACAATTAAAGTAGCTCCAGCCTAAACGTGAATTACAGCATGATCCATCTGGATTACGACTGTGCGAAGGTAAACCTCCATTCCTCGTTTATCGAACAGAGCCTTATGACTACTTTCTATCTGATTAGCTTTTGTTGCAAAACCACCGTGCAATTTCAATGCGGCAAGCCCCCTATCGTAGTAAGGCATAGCCTCTGTATAGGTTAAAAATACTTACAAAATGCGAGCATCATGTAGCTATTATTTCCAAGAGCTTCAGCAGATCACTTAATCTCATTATTAGGTAGCAAAATGTCTGTGTAAATTCTCTGGGTAAGGAGCTTTTTCTCTTCACCAACTGATGTTCCATAATCTTCTAGACATTGGTAATCTGTAGGTAAGAGTTAAGTATTTTGGCCTGCATCACTGACACGGCCCATCACGGTGTAAGCAATTGCTGCGATACTGTTATCATAAACATCAGCTGCCTTAGCCCAGCCACCCTCTGCATTGTAAGTTCATACTATGAGAACGAGCATTTTTGGTACAAAGCCAATATATGTTTATGTGATTGTCTGGAAAAATGAAAATACTTAATTATTAATAGGAGGCTTTTCGAATTAATTTTTGTTCTGGCATTTATATTTCAAGAAATTTTTTAAGTATCCGCGAAACTTCACTTTTCTTTATAGGTTTTGCTAAAAAATCATCCATACCTGTTTCTTCACAGCGTTTTTTATCCTCCTTCATTACACTTGCCGTTATGGCGACAATTACAGGTCTATTATCGCCCAAGATATCGATTATCTTATGAGTAGCTTCAAATCCGTCCATCTCCGGCATATGACAATCCATGAAAATAATATCATACTTGCCATTTACAGCTTTTTCTAAGGCAATTCTTCCATTTTCTGCAAAATCAACACTCAATTGAAACTTAGCTAAGAATCCTTTGGCAACCTGCCTGTTGGTTTCATTGTCGTCTGCAACCAAGATCTTGCCTCTTACATCATCATTTTTTTTTGGTGAGATAATTTGTGGCGATACTTTAGACTCTACTGCGACGGTTTTAAAAGAAAAAGTAAATGTTGTTCCTACCCCATAAATGCTGTTAAATCCGATTTGGCCGCCCATTAATTCGATTAGTGCTTTTGAGATTGCTAGCCCTAAACCCGTACCCCCAAAATGCCTTGTTGTAGAAGCGTCTACTTGAGAAAATGTCTTAAAGAGGTTGTCCTTAGATTCTTCTTTTATACCAATTCCTGAATCCTGCACCGAAACCGATAAAATAATTTGACCATCTTCTGATTTTTCATCTACATGGACTAACACTCCACCTTCTTCTGTAAATTTTATCGCATTGCTGATTAGATTAGATAAAACCTGTCTAACCCTAGTAGGGTCACCCAAAATAAAATCCGGAACATTCTTCTCAACCTCGTTTCTTAAGGTAATGCTTTTTTCAATCGCTTTAGGATTCATTAGCTCGCAAATTTCAATTACTAATTGATTAATATTGAAAGGAACTGATTCCAACTTTATTTTTGTAGCTTCGATCTTAGAAAAATCTAGAATGTCATTTAAAATATCGAGTAATGACATACCTGAATTTTCAAGTACTTCTAATCTATGATTAACTTCTTTTGCTTCGTGTGAGCTGATATTTAGTTTCGATATATCTTCTTTAACCAGTGAAGCCATACCCAAAATACCATTCATAGGAGTCCGAATTTCATGGCTCATGTTTGCAAGAAATATGCTTTTAGTCCTATTAGCTAAGATAGCTTCTTCTCTGGATTTCCGTATATCCAATGTTTGGCTTCTGATTTCTCTTTCTAAATATTCTTCCCTCCTTTTCCAGAATACAAGAAGTGTTAAAACAAGAAGCGAACATATAAAGTAGAAAAATATTATTACCTTTCGAGCATCAAAATAGCTGTCATAAGCTTCATCATAATCTATTTCTGTTGTTAATCCGATATTTAAGGATTCTATCCATATCCAAGTTCCTATAACCTTGATTCCTCTGTAGTCTGGATAGCCATCAAGATTACTATTTGCGTTTTGAGAATTTTTATCAGTTATCAAGCTTTCAGCCATCACTGTTAGTAGGGTATTAGGCTGGTTAATAGGGTGACTATTTTTAAAATTATCTTCGTTTGGTACTGTAACCTTTACGTTCAACATGGTTGACTTTTTATTTGTCAGGTTGAGATTTTTTAGCTGATCTATAAATCTACTTTCGCTCGTAAGTAAACCTTCTGAATTTATTGTATATGTTTCACCGGAACTTGCGATACGTCCCCTTGCTAGAATTTTGTTAAACTGTCTGTCGGGGTTTATGCGAAGGAGAAATGCTCCAACGATCTCTTTATTAATATGAATTGGGGCTCCTACAAATATACTTACATTCGTACGTGTCTTTAGTTTAACATCACTCATAACAGGATCTGTAATCGCAGGTTTACCTGCCCAAATTTTCTCAAAAAACGACTCTTTATTTTTCAGTAGGTTTATTTTATTAAGATTTGAATCTCTTGTAGAACCTATGTTCCGATATTTTTTATCAACTAAAAAAAAACCTTCGCTTTGATGGGAAACAAGGAGGGGTTTAAGATGTTCACGAAGTCGTTTTTGATACTTAGATTGAATTAAGTTTTCTTTACTGATTTCGGTAAATAAATTGCGAACAATATCTGACTGAGCCCAGGTTAGTGCTGTCCCCTTTTTTTCTGTTGTCCAAGCCTCTAGAGCTTGTTTAGTTGTATCAAGAACTGTATGAAGAGACTCTTTAAGATCACGTTTTTCGTTATTGTAAAGATGATTAATAGTCAGGTAAGTAATGAAAGTGATAAGTGTTGTGGTACTTAAAATTGTTGCCTGAAATTTAACGTTTGTAGCAATAGAAGCCTTCATTTTTATCCAATCGATTGCTAATTCGTAGTAAAGAGACAAACACCCAGGAAAGCTTCTCTCTCAAAATTCCCTGACATATCTTCATGCAACCACTAATAGATCGGATAATACATGGAGGCCTTTAGTTAATTAGAGTTGTCTAATTTTTTAACCGGCTAATATTATTATTTTATATGATTATTATGTAAATATTGATAAGCTGATCCCAAACGTAATTCTGGGAGGGCTTGATATGTTTATTTTCATGTTACCGGAAAGACAAGTGAAAT
>JBGCDR010000416.1:0-4896 GCA_045105515.1 Oligoflexales bacterium | reverse complement strand
ATATATTCCATATCCTTTGTGGTCCCAAGGCGTTATCAGTTCCGTATGTCAATGTGAAAATAGTATATCAAAATGATAATGGAGAAGAAAAAACAGCGGCTGTATAATCTCTTAATCTTTTGATTTCAAAACATTATTTTGTCAGATATAGGACTTACAGTTTAGCTGAGAGCTTAAGTTACATGTTCGCCGAAGGCCTAACTTGATTGCTTGTTTAACAATTGGCACAAAAGAAGTTCCACCAGAAAGCCGGATTCCCCCTCTTTTATTAATTGTTGCAGCAAGCTTCCCGTAAACTTCTTCAACTTGCCTAAATCCCTCACACCATTCACCATTTTGACCATAGGCAATGGGGAAAACTTTCGTAGATTTGGTTTTTGTATCACCAAAGCCAAAAACAGGGATAATATTGTCGTCATCAAAACCGTCTAATGCGCGCCCAACCACATTGATGACTTCTTGGTAAGGGTTTTTCTTTCCAGGAATCAAGGTATGGAGGCAATTATCATCAAAACAATTTTCACCAGTCCAGGTATTGGATTTGGTAAAGTCAATACCTATAATTAGGTCGGAACTTTCCAGACCCTTTTCCCTAAGAGCCATTTCTACCTGTTCAATACTTTCAAATCGATCCTTGATCGCGCTGGGATTTGAAGCTGCTTGACTGGTTAGAGTCACACCTAAACTTAGGCCAAGGCAGATTAAAGCTGATCTGAAAAAACTCATAAATACTCCTCATAATGAGATGGATTAAGTATGGTTAAAGAGCCATATTTGATACAAGCTAGTTTTCTTAAAAAAACTAAATAGCTTAATTGTGGGAGATGCCCTAACGTCCATGCGGTTCTGGGCATGACAACATTAATGAAGTCCTTAAGCTTCGGATTTGGACTTTTTAAACAAGCCAAAAAATTTATTTTTTTTCTTTTTCTTTTTCTTTTCAGGCTTTATTACAGAGGGTTCTGCATAAGAGTTTTGCTTGGTTGCAGAATCATGATTCTGGTAAGAAGCTTTCGTTGCTGCATGCTCGAGAGGAGCATTCATTAGTCCAAGATCCTTAATTTTTTTGTATTGCTCGGGGATTTCTTGTAATGCCGCCGTTGCAAATGCATCTTCATCATCCTCGGTGATATCGTCCATGGATAAAACAGCGTCATGGAATTTGACGAATTGGAAATTATCAAAATCTCGATCAGGGACTTTGTTATCAAAGGTATCCATGGTGCCCCAAGGTCCATCACCAACTCCAACGGCTATAATAGAGATAGGGTATTTGGATGCTTCTTGAATCGCAAGCAGGTTATCTGCTTCATTATCATTGATTTCCCCATCTGATAAAATAAGAAGGATGTGGTAAGGGTACTGACCATCTTCCTTCTTACTTTTTGTGATCTCTATAGCCTTACGGATCATTGGGGCAAAGGTGGTAGGTCCAGCTAATTGCGCGCTATTTGCTGCTTCTTTGTAAGCTTCAGCAAGGGAATCAAAGCCATCAATCCATCTTGTGGCATAGAGTCGGTCAAAGGCTTAACGCTATGATTCTGAGTGTAAGCATCACCAAAAATATAGGCAGGGTAGATGCCATCATCATCAAACTCATCTAGAGTTTTTGACATAATTTCAATTACGGCCTGATATGGATTGCGCTGAGATTTACTGATTGAATGTAAATTCTTTTTGTGAAAGGTCTTTTTTCCCTGAGAACTATTAGATCCTGTAAAGTCTATCCCAATTATCAGATCTGAACTTTCAAGGCGCTCTTCCCTTAGTGCAGCTTTAATCTGTTCGACGGTCTCAAAGCTGTTTTTAATGACGTGATTTTTAGCTTGTACTTTTTCAGATGCCCAGCCGTGAACCGCAGTAAGAATGCTAGAACTAGCCAAGATGCTAAATATTAAAGGTTTAAAATATTGCCTTTTCATAATTTGATGCTCCACATACAAAAGGTTTATACCAGTATCTACTGATAGACTTTACGTTTTTGTTGAATTCGTTGTTTGCAAACAGGACAATCACGAATTTGTCCGCCAGTTGCACACGTTTCACAGGTCACTAAGTGACAACAAGGAAGAAATATGTAGTTCGGCTTTTCATCTAAACATATGACACAGCAATTTTCTTCCTCTTGGGTCAGCTCTGCAGCATGATGAGCTGAATTAGCGTTATTGGGTGCCTCGGAATCTTGCAATAATAATTCTTCAGGAGGGGCACTTGGTGCAAATGCATCACTATCACGTGCATTAGCAGCATTACCACAATCCTCTAGATCTTCGGCCCACATAGAAGCAAGAAGTTCTGGATCTAGCTCTACTACCAAAGGCCGATCTCTAACTGGGTTAGAGCTTGCTAATTGATAAAAGGAGGTAGGTCTATTCTGAGAATGGCTTTGCTGCCCTGCTATCGTATTTCTTGGCTCTTCGGGAATTTCATTTCTTACTATAGGGTTGACCCTTTGAGGCAATGAGGTCTCAGTCAGGGTCAAAAATTCTGCTAGATGCTTGCCTGTATCACATTCCACTCCCTCCTGACTCAATAGGCCAAGATAGCATTGATCTTGCTTTGCTAATTCAATCAGTTCCAACAGTTCTGATTTGATGGGACGGGACACCTTAAGGACCGTTTTATGATGGACTACTAGTTCATCGAAATAAACAGCTCCCATAGTCGTGGTTTTAAAAGAGGACCCATTTCTTACTTCTATTTCGAATGGATCAAGCAGATCCAAATCAATGTCTCTTTCCGAGATCTTGAGATAGTGGTCAAGGGTGTCAATCTCATAGATAGTTGCGCCTACAAGACCAGTAAATTCAAGCATTTTTTTCTGATTTTTAGCTTGATCGAGGTACATTTGCAAGTGATCCCTAATTTCGTCATCGCTCTCTAACTTAAAAAGTAAGCGCGAGTCTTCTTTGACCTCAGGGATACCCCTGTAATTAGCAATTTTGATTGAGAATGGATTGCAAAACATGGCAAATGAGGTCTGATAAAAAAGGTTTGAAATAATCACGAAAAAAATTATTTTCATAACAAATTTAAACTCCCAAAAAGAAAGCAAACCTTTTGAACAGCGCATTAATTAGGCAGCTTTTGTCAAAAACTCCGATGCCTGATGACGATGAGGTATGACAAAAATAACCAGCTTCGTCAATAAAATAAGCCATACATAATTTTTTTGTGATAATTTATGTTAAGAGACGGCTTTAAAATTAGGCATTTCATGTTCAACAAGTTAGCATGTGGAGCATAGGTTGATAGGTTTTACGTTTTTTAAAAAATCGTATAGTGAATACTTCGGAATTGAACAAGAAATATAAAAAAAATTAAGAATTTGATGCATCTGAAATTTAGATGATTTACATTACGCTTGGTAAACTGTGAATATTATGATTTTATATTTTGCCTGTAAGCAGGTATGCTTGTGAAGGCATTCTTACGACACCTTGGCTTTCATGGGTACTGTAGGAGTTACATAGATGATCAAATATTTTGCTTTTAGTTTCGTTGCTTGCTTTCTCTAGAACCTCGACAGCAGCAGAAAAAGCTTTGAGAACAAATTCACTTGCCTCAGGAGCAGACATACCTCCACCCACAGCTAGTTCACCTTTCCATTCGCGAGTTTTAATATCATTGAATCCCGAGTTGCTTAAAATTTTCACTAATTTTTGACTGTCTGAATAGCGAAAAGGACCAGGAGCATCCGCATCAGGTTTAGGAAATTCTATATAACTACTGATCGTCTCCTTTACTTTGTGAATCCAAGGATTGTTCTCAGAGTTTCCCCAGACGAAAAAGCAAAAGGCCCCTCCCGGAGTTAACCAATTTGCAAGGTTGGAAAATGCGGCTTCTTCATTTTCAAAAAACATAATTCCAAAGCGGGAAAAGATCATGTCATATAAATTATCTGGTTTAAAAATCTCGGCGTCAGCCTGATGAAAGTTTGGAGTCACTTTGTTTTGGTGGAAATATCGTCGACTATTAGCATACTTAGTAAGATCAGGAGAGATGTCGTACCCATCTACAGCACTTCCTTCTTGGGCGTGTTTGCAGACCTCAAAGGTAGAAGCACCGCTGCCAGAGCCGATTTCAGCGATTCTAAGGCATTTCTCTGGGATAATCGAGTCAATGAGCGGTCGGTTCACAGGTTCGAGCATCGCTTCGAATTCCTTGATATGCTTTAGCCACCTACGACCCTTGCTTGAATCCCAGCCATTTTCCATTTTTTCTTCCAAATCGATTCTCCGCGATGCTCAGTTTTGGAATTAAGTCTAAAGATACAAGCGTCAGAAATAATGATTAACGTTGGTGTTGAAAAAACAAAGTCTTGTCAGCGTATCGAGATGATATCATCTCTGAGCTTGTTACTAAACTTCCGATCTTGATTTCTTTCCCTGCAACAAGTCCATATACATCATACAGGTCTGTACCCATTGGTATGGAATTTAAGTGAATGCGAAAGTCGATGCGAGATTTTGAAGAAATAAGTTTGCTAGACGTTTTTGTCGGTCTAAAAATAAGCCGTTCGGGTGCTTTAACAGAACTAACGCTGGAACCATCTTGGTAAATTTTTGCAAGATGGTCAACCGGAAGGTCGTTTGCTGGTTTTCGAGCCTTTTCAAAAACCTTTTCCAGTATTTTTAGAACAAATCCGTCGGCAGGATCTATTTTATTAGAAAAGTTTCTTGCAAAGAAATTCCAATCTTTTTCCTGTCCATTTAAGCTATTCATAACGTGCAAATTAACAGAGGGATGTCTATCTAGTGCCTGATTGGAAACACACCGCCGCCTTTGTATGTAAGGCTTAGAGCACTATCATCTTTAGCGAATTTCCCCAGTTTCTCTAAAAAGGCTATAATTGTCGGAAAATCAAAAGATCTTGGGGGTGCCCATGCGCGCAAC
>JBGCDR010000415.1:0-9111 GCA_045105515.1 Oligoflexales bacterium | reverse complement strand
TACATTTGAATACTCCCGGGTTTTACCATTGAGAGTTTCTTGTATTCAATTATTTTGACTATTTACATCCAGCTGGTCAAAAAACGACAAAAGTTGATCATGTGATCAAACTACTGGCTCATTATCCAAGATAGCTTCTAATTTATTCATGCAAATTGTTTCGGATGGAATCAGTCATATTTTTAGTATTTTAGCTGTGCCGAAATCGCTTCATGAAGTTCGCCCGCATATCGAGATAAATCCTCTTCCATGTCTTCTTTAATCTTCTTTTTAAGTAAATCAATAGGAACAAGTGGTGGTTTATTCAAGTACAAGGTAGTACCCACTTTTACCAAAAGCTCATTGTTTGATGTTTTTTTGCTCAGAACAACATTTTTTAAGGATTCAATATATTTTGCTTTGTCCGTTGCTTTCAAGACTTCTGAATCGGATCTAAATTGAGATACGTCAGATTCATTGATCAATGCAAAGTTTTTTGAAAGGAGGTACACTTCACCTTTTCTTAAACTTAGGCGTTCTTTTGAGCTAAAAACGTAATCTGGATGATTCACATCTTCAGTAAATATTTTAGAAGCCATCTGTTTCTTTTGTTTTATTACAATCTGATTTACTTCTTCCAAGCTGATGTTTGGCGAGTATCCCAGATTACATCTTTGACTTACCGTGAATTTATAAATACCCCTTACTTTGCTTACATCTTGCCACTGAAAAGAATCACAGGTAATCGCGAAGGCACCTGTATTTGCTACGGTTAAAAGAATCAGTGTTAGCATATTCCTGAAGTACATTACTTTACCCTTTCTTGATTGAAAATTAATTCATCTTATTTATATAGCTTTATGTAAAAAAGACTCAATTGCAAGGTTTGTTACTAACTACGAAAAATAGTGTATTGGTGTTTTTATACCCTAATTTTTTCGCCCCTGACTTTTTTTCATGGTTTATTTTTTTTTAATCTAATTCTCATATTAATTTTTGTAGGATTGTAGAACTGAAATTTCGATAGTTCTTGTGATGGATATACTTAATTAAATCTCATAGTAATGCCTTTCTGTTGAAAGATTAGGTTTTTTCTTACTCTTAGTTTCGAAATTACCTACGAGGGCAATTTAAATTAAGTTGGAGGTTCTAAAATATTAACTTAGAGTTTCTAAAAAGCTGGCAGCTTAAATTATGATATATTGAGCTATCTATTGAATTCTTTTCAGGTTTTAACCTTCCGAAAACATTGGAAAATGCTAGAAACATGTTGATTTTTTTGTCAATTTTCTTAATTTATGGTCTCGGCGTTGACTCTATTCGAACCTTATGAACCACAGCTATTTGAATCTTCGCTTAAATCCAGCTCTATTTTCTCTTTTAAGAAGGAACTTGTAATCCTATGCTCAGTACCTCAGATGTTTCTCTAACTTTCGGAAGTAAAAAACTTTTTGAAGATGTGACCCTGCAATTTAATCCAGGTAATTGCTATGGCATAATCGGTGCAAATGGTGCTGGTAAATCGACTTTTCTCAAGATTTTGGCTGGGGAAATTGAACCGAATAAGGGCGAGATTCATATGCCAAAGAATCAGTCCATGTCGGTTCTGAAACAGGATCATTTTCAGTACAATGAAGAAAAAGTCCTTGATGCAGTCATTATGGGTAATGAGCGCTTGATTACGGTCATGAAAGAAAAAGACCAAATCTATGCAAAAGGTGACTTTACTGAGCAAGATGGCATTAAAGCAGCTGAGCTTGAGGCTGAGTTTGCCAATATGAATGGTTGGGAAGCCGAAGCCAATGCGGCAATCCTTCTAAATGGTCTTGGGCTTGATGATAGTTACCTGCAAAAGTATGTAAAAGAACTTACAGACGGTCAAAAGGTTAAAGTACTTCTAGCACAAGCGCTTTTTGGTAATCCTGATGTTCTATTACTTGATGAACCTACTAACCACTTGGATGCCAAATCAATTTATTGGTTAGAAAATTTTCTCCTCGATTTTGACAATACCGTCATCGTCATTTCTCATGATAGGCACTTTCTCAATAAGGTATGTACCCACATGGTGGATATCGACTTTAAGAAGGTGCAATTGTATGTGGGTAATTACGACTTTTGGCAGGAATCAAGCAAATTGGCCCTCCAATTGAGGTCTAATGAAAACAAAAAGAAAGAAGATAAAGCTAAAGAATTAGAAGCTTTTATTCGTAGGTTTAGTGCCAATGCTTCCAAGTCCAAGCAAGCTACATCCCGAAGAAAGCAGCTCGATAAATTAACTTTAGAAGATATCCCTATGTCGACGCGTCGGCATCCGCATGTCGTTTTTGATCAAGAGCGAGAAGCTGGAGACATTCTGCTAGAAGTGGAAAGCCTCAGCAAATCAATCGATGGTAAAAAAATCATAGATGGGATTAGTTTTGAAATCCGCAAGGGTGATAAGGTTATTTTTGTCGGCGATGATGAAATTGCTAAGACCACTTTGCTTGAACTTTTAAGCGGTAATCTGACTCCAGACTCAGGGACCATTAAGTGGGGTGTAACTACCTCCCGTAGTTACCTACCTAAAGATCACAATGAGTTTTTTGAGTCAAGAAAAGTGGATTTGATCGAATGGCTTAGTGAGTTTTCAGAAGATAAATCTAATCAATTTCTTCGAGGTTTTCTTGGTAGGATGCTGTTCTCAGGTGAAGACACTGGCAAGATGGCAAATGTTTTGTCTGGGGGAGAAAAAGTTCGCTGTATGATCGCAAGGATGATGTTAAAGCAAGCAAATGTTCTATTGTTAGATGGGCCTACTAACCATCTTGACCTTGAGTCCATCACAGCGCTCAATAATGGCCTTATTAATTTCAAAGGCACAGTTTTATTTACGACCCACGATCATGAGTTTGCTGACTCTCTCAGCAATCGAATTGTTGAAGTTACTCCCACGAGAGCCCTAGAGCCAAGAAGTGCATCTTACTCGGAATATTTAGAAGCTTTGGCTAACAGCCAAGGCACCACTCACTAAGCTTTTACGAAAGGGTTGGTGCGCATTTCCTCGCCAATTGTAGTAGCAGGCCCATGGCCTGTGACCACTTCATAAGATTCATCTAGTTGGTAGATAACATCCTTTATTGAACGCTGAATTGCACTGTAATCTCCACCCCATAGGTCTGTGCGTCCTATGCCTCCCTTGAATAGTGTGTCTCCCGCTACGAGCAAATTCAGTTCTTTGAATAAGAAGCTCATTGAACCAGGAGTGTGACCAGGAGTATGCAAAGCTAAGCCGCAGCTGCTCGAACCTATGCAGAGTTCTTCTTCATGCTCCAACCATGTATCAGGGTCTGGTACGGGGTTATATGGTATACCAAACATACGGCACTGGTCTTCCAGATGATCCCAGAGTAATTTGTCTGCTTTATGCAGAGCAAGGTTTGCCCCCGTCCGTGCTTTTATGGTACCCGATGCCATAAAGTGGTCGAAGTGGGCATGGGTGTGTATTACTTTTACCTTTGAAATCTGGTTTTCAGCCAATATTCCAAGGATTTTATCAGGGTCTCCCCCGGGATCGATGATAAGCGCTGATTTCTCTTCTATGTCACTTAGAATTGTACAGTTGCATTGGAGAGGTCCAACTGGAAATGATTTAACTATATATTGGTTCATAACCATCTACTCCATTAGTAGGTATTTGTGAATTTAGCTTATAATAATTTATTAGTTTTTTTTGAATTAAAAAAGATTGTTAGTAAAAAAGACTCCTCCCCTAGTTTTCTTTTTATCTAATTATTGCACTCGTAACCGTTTGCACTACGTTAGCTAAAGTACTACCATAAAGGTACCGATGGGGTGCATAATTGCCAACAAAAGTGAGGCTCTTATGGAACCATCAAAAAAAATCCCAAGCAAAGGTAAGATTATGGATTCAAGTACCACTGCAGAAAACTCTGTTTTCATAAACAAAAGAGAGAAGACAAGAAGCAACAATGTTACGGTTCGTTCTAAGCAGACTAAGATCGTCAACATGCTGGCTGAAAAATTTGGGCTGAAGAAATCGGCAACTCTAGATGGTTTGATTGCGGTTGGCGGGACGATAGCTAATCACTATTCTGAGGGTGATGAAGTTATAATAAAAAAAGCAGATGGTCGGCAGCTAGTGGTGCCGGTTGATATTTTATTAGCCCAATTCCAAAATTAAGTTTTTTTATGGAAAAAAAAGTTTTATTAAACCCTGAAGAAGCCAAAGGTTTTTCCAAACAGCTTTTAAGGGAAAGTCGTTGGACCCTCTCCTTATCAAGTTTTCCCACTCTAATTGGTATGTCTGTTTTTTCACTAACTATGGCGGTCTCTCTTTACATATCAGTGCTTTGTGTAAAAGCTTATAAAACTTCATTCACTCCTGGTGAGCTAAAAGAGCAGATTGAGACCGTCGGTCAGGTATTTGGATTTTCTCATTTGTCTAAGATCGTAGAAGCTGCATTTTGTTCAGAAGGATCATAAACCTTGCGCTTAACTTTGCCGCTGGTCTCGGCATTCATTGTAGCTCTTTTGGGCTGTGTTAATCACTACGGCCCTCGGGATACAGCGTCTCTAGTCTCTAAATTGTATCCTCATATTCTGCCTTCAGAGTGTATTCCTTTTGAAGAAGAAAGGCCATCAGACGTTCTCAGCAAGATCAGGTATATTAAGAATTTGCCTAAGCATTGCCGGGATATTGAAAGGCCGCAAATTATCCTGATCCATGGAATTAAGGGCAGTAAACTGCAAAATGAAGCCGGCAATAATGTTTGGCCTGGGTCATTGCTTGACCATGCTATTACTAAACTCCCTTTTCTAAATTCCTGTCCGGTCCTCGACAAGCTTCTTGATCCTTCCGAGGATCTCTTTTCAGGCAAAACTGTGATGAAAGCTTCTGGGATATTAGAAGAGGTACCTATAACAAAGCAACCTGTTTACAAATCTCTAGTGGGTAGTCTTGAGTATATTGGTTATATAGCGAAAGAGATCAACGCAGCAGACCTTGATCCGGGTAAGGATCTTTGTGAATTGGATCAGATCGGTGAAAAATTTTGTCCAGATTTATGGATTTTCAATTACGATTGGAGGTTGTCAAATTCTTTCAATGCTGTGAAGTTGAAACTGCTTATAGAAGATTATCTGCAAGATAATCATGTTAATAAAATGGCTATCCAAACTGGACAGGATAAAAGTAATTTTTCCCGTGATAAGAGTCGTTTTATTATAATCGCCCATTCTATGGGTAATCATGTCGCAGAGCATTATTTAAAAACCTTAGGAGGTTATCATAAGGTTGATAAATTTATTTCCATTTCTGCTCCCTTATTTGGAGCTATGGATTCATTCAGAATGTTGACAAAAGGTATTGAGCAAACTTGCAGTGCTGAAAGTGATCGTAGGTTGGCAAGTAGATTACCTTCTACCTGGGAGTTGCTTCCTTGGTATTCAGGTGCGTTTGTTGCAGTCAAAGAAGATGGAAGCCCTGGAGAGGCACTAAATATTGATCTAGCCGATCCACAAGTTTGGAAGAACTCTTATTATAAAGATGATGAGGGTGGGGTTCACCCTTTAGAAAATAGATATATTCCAAAAGGATTAGAGTATTTTTCCTATGCAAAGGAAAAACTTGGAAAGCCTATTCCCTGCTTTGCTAGCAAGCCATGTGTAAAAAGGCTTTATGTTGTCGGCTTTGACAAAAATAACCTCGCATGTGTCCCAGTCAGCCGTAGCAAAGAGGGAAAGTATATATTTGATGTTTCAGACCCTGATGTTTCTATGCGATCCAAGGAGTGGAAGAAAAGATGTTTTTGGTCAAGTGGAGATGGTACGGTCTCCTTAAAAAGCCAAATGGGGGATGCACTTTCTAAGCCTAGTGAGCCTGTGCAGATGTTTTTTCTCAAAGCTGAACATGCAGTGGGTGGTAAATCCACACCTGAAGCGACCGAATCACTTGTTAATTTCATCAGTTTTGTTTTGAAATGATATGAAAATAGTCCTGCTTAAACTCATAGGCATAATTAATTAAATAGATGTATCTTAACTTTCTTTAATTATTGGGGGTGCTTGCGTTGATTTTGACCTTACCAAAAAAAATCTAAACTTTTAACTGGCTTCGTCGATCGAATATTACAGAACATAATTTTAGGAAAATGGAACAGATGAAATTATTGATTGTCTTATTCTTTATCTTTGGCTGTGGCAAAGCTTTTACTCAGTTCGGTGGTAGTGATAACCTGAGCGCAAGTAGCGATTCAGGAAAACCAGGACAAAACTCTGATCAACTAGCGGAAGTTAGGGATTCAACCGAAATTGGCAATGGTAATGAAGTAGATATTGGACCAGGGGATGGTGAAAGTGATTCTGATCCCGTGCTTGAGCCAACCATGGTGACCGCAGCGTTTCTTACGGATTGTGTGGTCGCAGAAAATGGTGTTTACTGTTCATTAAACGAACAGGTGGTGGGTACCAAGCTGTCCTTTGAAGCTATGAAGGTTTATGATTCCAAGGGTCAAGTTATTCCATCTCAAAGTATCGAAATAAGTCAGGGAAGCGGGCTCACTATTTTAGTTGCTCCTGAGTATGACATAGCTCGGGTTGCAATAAGTGACCAGGAAGTTAATCTAACTTTTGCCAAGCCAGATGAACCTACCGTTCCAGCAGAGTCCTTATTGCAAAATGTGGAGGGTGGTATTTCTAATGGACATTTCGATGTTGATGCCTATTCTTGTGAGGGAACTGATAAGTCTTGCCTGATAAAACATGTTCACGAATACGATGTAAAAGCTGGTAAAAACGGCATTAATCTTTTAAATCCGAGTCAGTTTCCAACTGAGCTTGGCTTCAGCCAAGAGGGGATGGATTTTTGCCTTTTGGTTCTAAATGCGGAATTTTCTCAGGCAGCAGTTATTAAGATCAATCAGAAGACGCATAAAGTAGGCGACATGAAGGCAACATGGTCCACTGGCTGTGAATCTTTTCGCTTAGATAGTACTGCCTCAAATAATTTGGAAGCACTGGAATTATCTTTTCCTGTTGATGTCGTTAATATACCAAATGGAATTAAGCAGTCTGAGCCCAAGCTCGCTCAAGAAGATGTGAACCGTGGGGGAAGCCTGATTGTTCGTTATGTGAACCCTGCCACGGGGGCTTTCATCAAAGAGATTAGTATTTATAATCACCAATAAAAAACTATATTTGTACTTGGATCTGATTCTGCTCGTCTAAATAAGCCCTAAACATAACTTTTGTGTTATAGTCCAAGACAATATCCCCAGATTTGCTAATAGCAATGATTCCACCAGTATCGACATCAAGGGTTTCGTGTACAGCCTTTTTCACAGCCTTTTCAAGTTTGGATTTATTGTACAGCATATGAAAGTGGATTTGCGCAGCTATGGTATGTTTGATAAATTCCTCGCCTTTGCCTGTTGAAGAGATAGCGCAAGTTGAGTCATCAGCGAAAGTTCCTGCGCCAATAATGGGGCTATCTCCAACTCTTCCCATCATCTTGTTTGCTAGCCCACCGGTCGAGGTCCCTGCAGCTAAATGTCCATAGCGATCCAAAGCTACAGCTCCCACGGTGCCAAACTTTTCTGGTTCCGTTTCCTCACTATGATCGAGGATTACTTTATTCTGTTTCTTCGCTTTTTCTAACTGGAGAACTCTTTCTTTGGTTTTGAAGTAAGACAATGGTTCAAGAACCAAATTTTGAGTTGTAGCAAATTTGTCTGCTCCTTTACCATGGAGCATATTATGAGTAGAGCGATTCATTACCATCTGAGCAAGTTTGATGGGATTTTTTGTACGGCTTGTGCCAATGACGCTCCCTACTTGTTTGTTCTTTCCCAACATAATAGCTGCATCCATGGTGATACCAGCTTCGGAGTTTAGTACTGAGCCTTTGCCAGCATTGAATAGTTTCGAGTCCTCAAGGATGGTAATAGCTGTCACCACAGCTTCTTCGCTGGTGGAGCCTTTTTTGAGTTTGCTGTAAGCTTTATCAAAAGCCTCTCGTAGAGTTATTAAGTATGCTTCGCGCATTTTTGGATCTTTCAGCTGTCCTGGTCCATTTCCAGCACCGCCATGTATTGCTAACTTAACTTTTGTCATAGGATTTCCAGGCTTATTTACATTATTTAGTGCTTGTGCAGCAGTGGATATAGATAAAAGTACACATAATAAAATACTAGCATAATAGTTGAACGGCATGATGCTCCTCATTTCAAGTTTTACAAAGACAAAAAAAAACTTAATCAAATATACTTAAAAAAGGAATTAAGAATGGAGTGCTAAGCCATTATATACCTTATTTTTGACCGATAGAGATCCCTCGATTTCACTCGGGATGACGGATAGATTTCACTCAGGATGACGGATAGGTGTCACTCGGGATGACGGATAGATTTCACTCGGGATGACGGATAGGTGTCACTCGGGATGACGGATAGATTTCACTCGGGATGACGGATAGGTGTCACTCGGGATGACGGATAGATTTCACTCGTAATGACAGGGTCATTTCGACTGAGCTTTTGCGAATGGAGAAATCTTATTAGATGAAGTATTGGTATGTACTAAGGAAGTAGAGGGACCTCCTTAAAGAGGATCCCCCAAATGAACAAACTAACGCGAAGGATGCTGAGCTAAAATACCTTGATCTTTCATTTGTTGATACTGATCCGGAATTTCCATCAGAGCTTAAACTGCAAATTCTGCCTGCCGAACTTCTTGAGGATCTTCAGAAGTAGATTCCCAAAGGTCTGTGAAGTTTACAAATTGGAAGTTGTCGAATTTTTTTCCGTTTGTATCGTCATCAAGTTTCTCCATTTTTTTAAAATTATCTGTATCACCGTTGCCAACTCCAACCATAATCACTGAAAGTGGATAATTGCTTGCTTCGGCGAGCACGGCTTGATTTGCATCATAGTCATCGACACTGCCATCACTAATGATGACAAGAATATGATATCCGCCGTTTTGTTTGATAATTTCAATGTATAGGAATTTCAATAACTGATTGGCGGGATTTATCGTTGTAATTTTAAGGGTTTTTAAATTAAGTATTGCCCGATTATTTTTAGGTTGTCATGAAACTTTTCCTCCGTTTTTGTGATTGCTCTTCCATAATTT
>JBGCDR010000414.1:0-37208 GCA_045105515.1 Oligoflexales bacterium | reverse complement strand
GCAGCTTCTTCAAAGTTAAGAGTCAGAATTGATAAGCTTCGTGATGAAATAGGTTACGCAGCAGCAGGTCTTTGGAACTATAAAATAACATAAATTAAGCTACCAAAGGGTTTTATCAATTGTTAGACAACTCTAATAGTTTCGGAGGGAATCCCGTATCATGTGCGATAGCAAATTCTGTCATCGACATCATTGATCGCGAATGCCTACAAGAACATGCCCAATGCATTGGCAAGACTTTAAAAAATGCTCTTTTTAACTTGAGTACCAGAAGTCCACTCATAGAAGAGCTTAGAGGCCAAGGTCTATTTTTGGGTCTTGAACTCAAAAATCAAATAGATGAGAAAAACATAAAGAAACTACATCCTCTGATTGTCGAAGCGATGAAATCTAGAGGCTACCTTTTATCTCTCGATGGGATTGAACAAAATGTTATAAAAATCAAACCTCCTCTTTGCATAAATCACGACGACATAGAAGGATTATATCAAAATTTAAAGGAAGTTATATGCGATGCTGAAAACACCATCTAGTACTTAGCCACTGAATTTTATCTCGCTAAAACTAGTAAAAAGAAATATATTATAGATTAGCTACTTTTAGCTATTGCAAGGAACTTTATCCTTAAAGGATAAACTGGACATTCCATCAATGATTGTGCGGACAGATCATCTTATTCCTGTTGGCATATCTTGTGCTTGGGAGTATATCGTGAGGAAATTGATGAAATACTCTCTGACTTTCATGATTTTTTTATTCTGGGAATTTGGATCTGCCAGGGCAAAGTCTTACACCCATAGTGAAGAAGGAAGCTGTAATTCTGTTGATCCAGTTACAGCAGGCTCTGTCTATGCCAACCGACTTATCACTTCAGTTTTTGATACCCTCTATGAGTATAAGTATTTGCAAAGACCTTTCACTTTAAAACCTAATCTTGCCAAAGAGCTCCCCCATATCAGTAAAGATGGACTTACTTATCTTATCCCGCTCAAAAGAGGAGTCTTTTTTGCTGATGATCCCGCTTTTGCAAAGGGCAAAGGTCGCGAGCTTACCGCCACAGACGTAGTTTATTCAATTAAACGTCACTTCGACCCCAAAAATAGGAGCCGTGGTAAGTGGGTCTGGAGTGATCTGCTGGTTGGTCTTGATGAATGGTCTAAAACAGCTGACTACAGTAAAGATGTAGAAGGCCTGAAAGCTATAGACCGTTACACGGTGCAGCTTAAGCTTAGCCACCCGAGGCCTCATATTGTTTACACTTTTGCCCATGGATTCTCTGCTGTAGTGCCCAAAGAAGCAATTGATAAGTATGGAAAGGAATTTGGCCTTCACCCTGTTGGCTCCGGTCCTTGGCAGTTAAAGGAATTAAACAAGTACCAAGCTAAGCTCAAAAAAAACCCAAATTATCGGAAGGAAATATTTGATATATATGAGCACGGCTTTCAAGAAAGTGAGCATGGGTTTACTGGAATCAAAAGCCTTCATGGAAAGCAAATTCCTTTACTTGATGAGGTAATAGTTAATTTTGCCGATCAAAAATCATCAAATTGGATGTCATTCGCTAAAGGTAGTGAAGTCCAATATACTGTGCTTCCACCGCAACAATCAGCTGAGGTAATAACTTCAAAAGAACCTTTAGCTTTTCACAAACAGTACACAAGTAAATACCATATTGTACCCATTAAAGAGCTTGCATTCACATATTTTGCATTTAACATGGCCAATCCTACTTTTGGAAATATTCCCGGAGACCTTGCAGCCTCAAAAAGAAATAAGGCTTTAAGATGCGCAATTCGTAAATCATTTAATTGGAAGCAATTTATTGGTCGCAACTTTCATGGTATTGGAGAACCTTTTCCTGGCATAGTCCCGGAAATACTGGATGATTTCGACCCCTCTTTGTCAAAGGAATCAATTACTTTAGATCCTGTAGGAGCAAAAAAAATTCTATCCCAACACGGTTGGACTCAAGAAAAATTGCCAACCCTAGATTATAATTCATACGCAGCACCCAACACCCGTTATCAATATGAAATGTTTAGAAGCTGGCTAAAAAAAATTTCCTGGCCTGAAAGCAAAATCAAACTAAAACTTCATAAGTCCTTTGCTGATTACCTCCAGGAAATGCGCCAAGGAAATTTAGCTAGCTACGCAACCCTCTCATGGAATTTAGATTTTCCCGATGCAGAAAATGCAATGCAACTTTTCTACGGAGCATATGCAGATGGTGGTGCAAATTTATCCAATTACAGCAACCCTGAGTTTGATAAACTTTTGGATGAAGCTGTAAAGATTGGTCCAAGTAATCGCAGAAAAAGCCTTTTTCGAAAAATGAATGAACTTTTGATTGAAGACTGTGTGGTAATTTCTGGTTATTCTCGTACCTTTATCTTACTTTGGCACAAGAATGTCATTCTCTATCCTGCTCCACATGTTATTGGCAATATTTTCAAATTTGTCGATATTAAAAAATAGCACTAGGATTAGCATTGATTATTTCATTCCACCACTGATGAATATTAAACTTGTACTGCTTTGCTGAAATTTAGATATCTTAACTCTTAGCAAACATTAATCCATACTGTTGCTCAAGAAGCAGATGCAGATTGCCGAGAAACCTGAATCAAGCAAATAATACCTAAAACACCCATCAAGCAGACGAAACTAAAATAAAGACGATAAAGTTCAAATCCAGCATAATGATACGCAAGATGACCTAAAAGCTGTGGTAAAAACATATCAGGTGAATAAGCTAAAAGCGAAACCAGTCCGATAGCTAAGCCTGTTAATTTCTCAGGAAGTTGACAAGATTTAAGCAAAGCCCAGCAAACCCCACGAGCAGCGTATATGGTTAGGCCAACTACCATTACTATGAAAGAAAGCGCAGTAGAAGGGAGCCTACCACCCTCGAAAGCTAAGACTATCAAGCCCCCCATAGCAAAAAGCATCGCCAGAAAACAAACCCTTCCATTCCCAAAACGATCACCGTAGAACCCTGCAAGGATACTCCCAACTGGTCGCATCCAAAGCTTTGCTACAGATACATTGCCAGCGGCGACTAGCGTCATCCTTCCTTCAACTTGTAAAAAAGCAGAAAATGAATAGGTCGCCCAGAATATTTGATAAGTGCCAAATATGACTCCAGCAACCAACCATACTCTAGGTTTCGAAATAATTTGTATCAGGCTTATTTTCAAGTTCTTTGAACTCACAGTACTCGCTACAGTATTATCTTGTCCCCCGCTTAAAAATAAGGACATGAGTAAGGCAATTCCAAGACAAAAACCAGAATAAAGAATAACAACTGCCTGAAAACCAATCTTTATCTGAGCTAATGTTTCACCATGAAAATAGTCAAAAAGACAAATGGCTAAAGTAGCCAATATTGCTTCTACAAGACCTCTTCCACCTTCTAATAAACCAAAAAAACGTCCTTGACGAGACGCGCCCGCAAGTAGAACTGTTGCTTTGAGTAATGCTGCCCAAAACGTTAAACCAGTCGATAATCCCCATCCTACATAAATAAATATCAACCACTCTTTCCCTGGACATTGCGCATACCATAGACCCAAAAAACCAGTCATACTCAGAGAAAAAACCATTAACCTTTTTGGAGGAAAGTAATCTGCAAGCCATCCGCTAGGAAAATAGGTGATGAAATAAACTAAGCCTAACGAGGTATAGAGATTGCCGAGCTCTTCAAGGTTTAGCTTAAAAACATGCAAAATCGCAGTTTCAAAATTTTGCCGTAAATACAAAAGCGGATAAAGTGAACCTGCACCAAGAATTATCAACGCAAATTGCAGGTACTGTTTTAATTCCTTATTCATCGGGAGTTCGGTCTGAAAGGAGAGATATCAATACCCATTGGTTCCCAGCAAACCCGACATGTGGCAAAAGACATGGTGTTCCAATAAGGATACCCGGGAGCAGATCAGCCTGTAGCATTAAGGTTCCTTATAATTAGCATTGAAAAATTCTTTTCAAGTTTAGTCTTTGAATCAACATTCCCCTTACTCAAGCGGGAGACCAAGCTAGTCAAGACTTTATCATTGTTTTGACAAATTATTATTGCTTTCTAGATCTATATTTTAGCGGGTAAATCAACTATCTAAAGTCATATAGATCATACTTTTCATCTTGGCATTCTTCAAGACGAAATCTAACACATTTGGTTTTATAGATGATTTTTTATTTAAATAATAAAATGAGATTTCTTCATTAAAAAGTGTAGTGCTTTTTTTGTTAAAAAGTACAGCAAAAATATATCTGTCGCCAGATTATATTTTAGTATGAATTTTATATAGTATATACCAAAATCTTATTTGTGCTGCTTAAAAGGAGGGTGATAGTTGAATAAAACTATCGTCAGAATCAACAACAAATTCATACGATATTTCATCTATAGAATCATTTTATCCAAATGCCCTGGTTATTTATGATCTACTTATTCGAAGAGTGGTGCTTTTTTCTTTTTAGCACGCTGTTCTTCATAGTTGGTATAGATAACGTATCCGCCAGTAATTGCAGCAAATGCAATGTGTCCGATCCACCATTTCTTATACGAACTTGGTTTTGACCTAGCATCAAAATCATACTCAGAAAAATGAGGGTCTTTACCAAACGATGGAGTCTTTATTGATGGTTCTGGATTTAGAGTTGGTCTTGACATTACAGTTGGTATTTTTTTTGGCAACTCATCTTTATAACTTGGTCGCGGATAGGCAAGAGCACCCGACTGAGGAAGCTTGGTCCCGATAAATTCATTATGCAAATTTCTCAGCATAGTGCGTCGATATTCATGGTAACCATCTGGCTGAACGGTTCTAAAATCTTTATCTTTCAATCCTTTTGCCCGTTGCTCTGTTATCCAAGCTGAAGCAACACCACAATTGTTATGACCTTGTTGAAGATTTGCGATATTAAGATAGCTCCCATCTATAGGTCCATTTATTGCGGGTCTATTGACCTGGTTCTTATTAAATTTTTCGAGGAGTTCAATGAGTTTTTTAGGACGTTTGAATTCTTGAAATGCAGTGTGTCGAACCTCCCAGCTTTTACCAAAATAATCATGTTGAGCTTCTTCCAGCAACACTGGAAATCTTTGGCCCGAAAAGTCAACAAAGAAACTGTCAACTTCGCGTACAACAGCTATATTTCTATTTCCTGCATGGTAACGAATTAGGTATGCGTGAAGGTCTTCGAACGAAGGCTTTTGCTTGAAGGTTTCGGTAATGTTCCGCGGTTCGAAATGCCGCGCACTACCTAATTCATTCATTACATCTACCACAGCTGCTCTAACTTGATTAATTTTTTTTGGTGCCAAGGAAGCAGTTCCACCTAGAAAATTCCACTGCTCAAACTTTAAATTAGGTGGAGATAAGGTTAAATCGTTCAAATCAACTATCACTGTCTCCCAATGGATGCCACTTGTATTCACCTGGAAAGAGAGAATTGGATATTGCGTCTTCAAGCTTATTGGAGCATCAGGGTGATAGTAGAGGTATATTCGGTCCGCTATATTTCTTTTAAGATTGTTAAAATCTGATTCACTAAGCTGCTGCCCATTAGCTACCTGTTGCTCCACTGGCATAGCTATAAGCCGAGGATACTTTCTTTCAAGTAGTTCATTATAATGCGCTAAATTGTCGGATATTAACATGGAACTATCAGAGCTAGCAATCCCTTCAGTTAAGGATAATCTTTCATCTGAAGTTATTTTTCTGTTTTCAATTTCAAAATGATTATTTTCAGATGGAATATTAACAGACCTTCTTTCCTTCTGCTTGCAAGAATACAAAACGGAAGAAATAGATAAAATACTAACAACTGTAAAAATCTTAAACATGACAATACCTTTAGTTAGACTTCAAAGGTAATGAATGCAAAAAACATACCCAATGTGAGATTTTTAGCTAAACTGATACATAAGAGTTTGATATTATGAATCTTTTAAGGCATCTCTAAAATACTATGAAGTACCCTAGCAATTCTTCCATAGATAAGCCAAAATCCGAAAAATTCATTATCAAACTCAGAAGAATATGCAGGAAGCACCAGTTTGGCGGACGACATTCTACCAATGCCAAATCAGGTCAAAATCGTTCATTAGCGAAGCCATTTGCGACCGTTTTACCGGTTCAATGCCTTCTACCAACTGTTCATAACCAATACCTCGCTCTTCAGCATCATCTTCCATATAGAAAACTTGTCCACCGGCTTGTTTAAAACTCAACAGGTCTTCATGAAATTTGCTCGGATGCGGAATACTACTAGTTCCAAAATTTAAACTCCGAGGCTTCTGCTGAGCAACTGCATAATTCACTGCATTCCCTGTCAGCAGTAAGCTGATATTTGCTCCAGCATTTCTACAAGCATGGTTAAACCAAAGAGAAGTATCATCTTGTTCCTCTAGGGTAGCCCTATATGCTGTATCTACTACGCTTAGTATTTTATGCAAAACTTTCTCCTCCTACCTAGTAGTTGCTATCACGAGGGTTTGATCAGAATCCCTTACAGCTTGTACAAAATCAGGGGGGCCGCCACGTTTAGGCCCTTCGATCCAGTCGCCTACTCCACGTTCATCGACACACATTCCACAATTGACCCAGTTTAAAACAAGCCCTTTCTTGGCAGCCAAATCAAATAAGCCTGCTACCAAATCTTTCGTCAGTGGATGTTTCTCTTCATCTATATTCGTTTTTTTAACTGGGTTAGGGTGAGGAATCTGGCCATTCAAAGTTAGCGCAGTAGCTCCTTCGTATGCGAAGACGGTAACATTGTGACCTTTTTCCAACGATGCAGCAATGATGCGAAAGGCCGTTGCTGTATTGGAAGACTCATACGGAGGGTCCATAATCAATATATTTAAAGTTTTAGACATTTCATACTCCAGTTTTCAGTGCCAAATTGCCTTGCGACCATCTTCCATCAAGAGATCAACAAGAGTTTCCATAGGAGCAACTTTAATTTGGGAAAAAATCTCGCCTTCCTCTATCCCTCTTTCCTCCAAAGCAAAATCATCCGCAAAGACCGAGATTTTCTCCTGCACTAAAAGCTGCGAAAACAAACTTTCTCTTGCATTTTTTCTGCTGCAGAAAACCCCATTCTGGACTAGAAACAAGGCTAACTCATGTCCTTGGCTATGAAGTTCCTTGATCAGACCGTAAGTTTGAATTGTATCGCTTGACTCAAAAGGATCTTTTGACTCAATAAAAAGATACTTCGACATTGATACTCCTTAAAAATTAAACTTTTCGCCGGAATTTTATCGCTTTCTCTAATTAAGGTAAACACCCGGGGAAGAAATATTTCAAATACAGCTGGAAATATTAAAATTTTATTGCTTAGTAAAACAAAGCAAACTATCAATTTAACCTACTACATATATATATTATTTCAGTCTTTATTTTATCTTTATCACTAATATTTCTATTGATCACTCAAAGGCAGCTACTCAATTCATGTTTATGTTTTACCGATGCCTATAGGAAGCAAGGGAATTTTTATATAGGATTTCAAAGCACGTATGGCTTTATGTCAGACCAAATATGCAAAACTCTGTTTTTTATGGATTGTGGCAGGATTTTTTGGATTATCCATATTATTGCATTTAGCTCCTGATGTGTACGCACAAGGAAGCGCCTATAAGAAATATTTTGCTGGTGACTTTAAGGGAGCGGAAAAAGAATTTCAAACCTTTGTAAAAACAAGCTCATCTGCTAGTAAAAAAGCCCAGTACTACAAAATGTTGGGCATTTGCCAATACATGCAAGGCAAAGCCAGTTCTGCCAGACTAAGTTTTATATCAGCAAAGAAAATCGATCCAGCCATTGAAATCGATCCATCAGAAGTGCTGGATGAAACCGTAATCGGTTATTTCAAAAAAATTAAGGTAGCAGTTGCTAAACCTAAACCCAGGACTAAAGCTAGGCCAAGGATTAGGTCGAAACCTAAAGCTCGTAGAGTTGTGCGGGTAAGAAAAAAAACGCCACCTCCACCCAAACCATTACCACCACCAATACCTCAACCTGATAGAACCTATCTGATCGTCAAGGTAAATCGCTCAAACGCAGTCATATTCCTTGATGGCGACAATGTTGGCAAGATGGGGCAAAAAATCAAAGTTGACCCAGGACTTCGACAACTCAAGATATTCTCTCAAGGGTATAACCCAATTATAAAAAGTATTGAACTTAAAAAAGATCAAATCAATATCCTGAACGAACGTTTTAGAAGATCTCAAAGAATTGGTATTAAAGATGAAGGAGCAATTACCAGTAAGGCTAAAGTTAAAGCTAAAAAAAGTAGAAGGGCACCACCAGAAGAATCATTTCCTGATGACATCTCGGAAATGGATTCCTTGAACCAAGACGAGGATAATATTTATAGAAGACGGAGAAAAACTAAAGTCATTAAAAAAACCGTAAGTACACCACCCAGCCCCATTTTATATTTGCTCCCACTTGGAACAGGTCAATTTGCAAACAAGAACCCATTGTTGGGGGCCGCATTTCTCGTGTCCCAGGCATCTGCATTTTATTTTGGCATTGCTAAGCTGAACGAAGCTGAAAACCTAATAATTGATACGAACAATGAAATTTTAGCCCGAGACGCAGCACGAGGAAATCTTCCCGAAGATGGACAAGAGAGCGACTTAGAAGCAACAAGGGATTTTCGAGATGTTCGTGACCAACAAGTTAGCTACTTAAATAGTAGTTCAAATATTGGATTTGCAATTTTTGGCGCCTTATGGATTGCAAGTACCATCGAAGCATTTTTATCTGATAGCTTTAAAAAGAAAAGTAGTAGAAAAAAGCGAAGAAGATCTGATACAGAACCCTATCTAGGCGATTCAGAGTCCTTAGTAGAATGGAAAATTAGCCCCTATTTACTACCTAATACAAATCGAAACTATCAGTCATCACCTTCTGTCGCAGTGCACTTAGGGGTAAAATTTTAAACCCACACCTTACTTATTGCACAAATATTAATCTAGCCTCTACTTTCTTGCAATTCCAAGTCAATATATTTTAGAAATTCGCTAACTTTGACAGCACCACCTTTCCGCCAACTATTGCCACCATTTCTAGTAAGCAGATCGTCAGTTTTACACAATTTATACAAAGGTGGATTTGCTAAAGCTAAATAATAAGCAAGCTGATAAGAATCACTCAGTACATAGTTCTTAAACTCTTCCCAATTTCCTAGAATGTCTTCAACAGATATCATTCCCTTCGTTCTTTTTAACAGGGATTCCTGAAGAATTTTTATCTGAAGCTTATTAAAAGGATATTTTTGAACATCTTGTTCGCTTGCTAAGGTCTGGGTATTAAATAGGGATATTAGAAATACCAATGCAATTGAACAGGTAATTAATTTTTTTTTAAAATCAATAAAAAAAAGATTGTTTAGCAAGTGAGAAGCGATAAACTTCATAAAAAATCCTTTGATTGTTAATAGATATCAGCTAGGTGCATAGATCTTGTTTAAAGGCGGTAGCTTGCCTGAATTCAGTATCGATGTAAGAAGCAAACCTCTTTCTACTTTGGTCTCGCAATCTTTTTCACATTCTTGGTAAAAAAACCAGAAAGTGCGACCTTGATAAGTCAGAGAATTTTTGCTGGGAGTATCAATATGCTCTAAAAATCTTCTCTTAATGTTAATCGATTTACCAATATACAAAACTGTTCCGGTAAAATTTGTAAGAGCGTATACTCCATTTATCTCTTCAACAAGTTCACTTTTAGACCGACAAAACTTAACTTTTATCCAACTACCATCTAAATCTTCAATGTTCATACCCTAAAGCTACTTTCTTTATCGATAGATATTATAGCTCTATTTAGAGAAGAAGAAAATTTGCGTAAAGTTGTCATATTTAGCATGCTAGCTCCACCACCTTTTCCCCAAAACCCTGGATTTCCTACCATACCTGTTTCATGATCTAAAGCATCAAATGCTCTGGAGAGCATATCACGAATAGTTTCCTCTCTAAAATCTTTCAGGTTGAATAATTGTGAAAAAATGGTTGAAGAAATCATATGAAATAAATTAGCACCAGATGACTTAAATAATACAGAGTTTTCATCTCCAGATGAGATTAGCAAAGATTTTATCGCAGACCAGTAATTGCATAGTATCTTATTTCTGGTTTCCATATCATCTGAATGCATTAACGGATTATTTGAGCTTAAAATGAAGCGCTTCAAAGAATGAGCAAATGTTTTTTGGCGAATAGTTGTTCTTGATAATTCCTCTGTTTGGTTTGCCATTTCTATTTTTTTATACCATGGTGAATTAGGATTTTGATTTAAATATTTAATTATATTAAGAGCTTGCTGATCCTCTCCCCGCTCAACCTGTCTTTGTATCCATTTTGGAAGCGATGGGATATTTTGGAAATTTATCATTCCTGTCAGACGCGACAAAATACCTTGCTCAATACTTTTATCTACAGATTTTTGAGTGGTGTTAACTATAAGAAAATGGCACATCTGAGATACTTCATCAACATTAGTCGCTATATTTACTGCAATTTGAAAATCCTTCATTGCTGGAGTTTGTTTTGCAGCTGAAATTAGACCCTCAATTCGATGCTGACCATCTACCACATTAAAAGGTCCTGTTTTTTTCAGGTTAAAGAACAATTCATTTTTTGACTCATCAAATGCAATATTCTTTTGGGTAGCAAGTAAAACCGATGTTGGTAGAAAAGCATCCCCTTCATGCCAAGCTTTAGTAAAATAACCCGAAATTCTTTTGGTGCGTCGCTTATCAAGAACTCGCTGATAACCAGGTTGATATTCATCCGGGTCTAATCGATCAATGGAATAAAACCCTTCATGTAAAAAGTCTCGGATTGTAAAAGAAGTAGCATATAAAATTAATGGACCTTGACGAACTATAGCAGCTGGTTTTCTGATTTCCATTTTGACATCCTGTTTATAAATGCTCGAAAATGTCTTTATCTATCCCAAGGTTTTTTAATATTGGGGGTCCTGTCCAATCCTTGAATATCTACTATTGTATTGTAAAGCAATTCTTCCTCAGCGAAACATAAACCAAACTTCAGAATATTCCCAAGTTGTCGACCAACAAGACAATTCAACTCTTGAAAAAACTGCTGAACATTTAAGCCTAGGTTAAATTATCGCGATTCATCAAGCTTATTTCCCGGTTGTTCTATAAGAATTACAAGATAGTAGCTATTTTATTGCATGGTCGTTATTATCATAGGGTTATCTCGTCATTGAGGAATAGGTTATCCAATCACTCTTGGAAAAGGTAAGCAAAAATCATGAAATTCATTCGCTGGATACTCAGGATCTTAATCACTGCAATTGATTACATCATGCAGCCCAAATTCTTTGAAAGGCCTTATTCTCAGCAGCAAGAACTGGATCAAAGAACCTCAAGCTTGAGTATTTACCAGTTTAAAGCATGCCCTTTTTGTGTGAAGGTAAGGTGGGCCCTACAAAAAAGGGGTTTAAGAGTTAAGTACCAAGATGCGAAGAACCATGAGCCCAGTAAGCAAGAGCTCTTGAGTGGGGGAGGAAAAATCCAAGTACCATGCTTGCGAATCAAGCAGGCTGATGGAAGCCATAGCTGGATCTATGAATCAGATGAAATCATTGCATACTTCGACAAAGAGGTTTTAAAGGATTCCGATTATTTATGCCCCCAAGGGAAAGTAGTTAAGACTTAAACCACCTGCTTTTCTCCTTTAATTTGGTAACAATCAACTTTCCACTTGAAATATGGTACAGAAACACGGTACAATCTTCTTCTTTATTGTTCTTTTTAAAAGTTTTTTGCTTAAGGTTTCAATAAACAGTTTGGGACCTTAGCGAGTGAACCTTTTTAATATTTAAGCACTTCAAGTTCCATGAAGGAGAAAGGCTGCAAGATGCAAGTGAGAAAGATGTCAAAACAGGAACTCTCCCTATTGGATCAACAAAACCAGAGCCGTAAAATGCTAGGAGTCCCTCTACTCAAAGCCAAGGTCAGGAAATGCATCCATTGCAAAACCCTCTTTGAATCTGTCGACAAACGCAGCTGCGGCTGTAAATCAAGGGTTGTGTCATCTTTGGCTGGCGTTGAAATAGTCTAGTCAAAGCTATTTATTAAATTAGGGCCAAAAAGAGCCTACTGGCGCCTTCCCCTCTCCCTTAGAAGATTCGAAACTTGTTGAGAGTCGATCATTGATCTTTCAAAGCGACTGAAAGCTGAGTAGTGAAAAGTGAAGCTGGAATAATATTTAGGTAGCCAAGCTCAACCGCCTTGTCAATGAGCTCATACTTATTTTGCGCATTGAATTTATTCTTAATATGATCCAAATGCTCTTGAAAAGTTCGAATTGAAATGCCAAGAATTTTGGCGACTTGGGCCCCTGTTTTTCCTCTAATTAAAAAAAACAAAACCTCACTTTGTCTAGGACTTAGGTTTATAGGATTTGACATTGAGTCAACCTGGTAGCTATTTTGTCCCAAACCATTAATAACAGGTTTCTTAAATGGAATTTTAGAAAGCATCGATCCGATTTCTAGTAGTGAAGAATTCGTGATCTCCTCCCCATGAAAAATGATTCCAGAAACCTCATTTGTAACATCAAGATATGGAGTTTTTGAAAATAAAAAGATTTTCCAGCTCCCATCTTCAAATGGATGAATATCGAGAACTTTCATTTTTTGCTTTTGATCTATGACCATTTGATCTTGGCTTCGAAATGCGTCAGCACAATTCACAGTATTGCTAGGCATATCATAGTCAGTACGGCCTACGATATCTAAGTGATCTTTTAGTCCTATAGCCTTAGCATATTCGGCATTGGCATATATGAATTTTAATTCTAGATCCTTACAACCCCATAGGCCTGGCATTTGATCAAAAAGCATTCTCAGACTGCTATCGATACCGTTTCCCTGGATACTCATCTTTAATCCAACCTTTTAGAGAAAGACCAACCATGCCCTATAAAGCCATCATCACATAAAAATTTCAAGAGGAAGGTATGCAGGACCTAATTTTAAAAATATATTAAATTTTATCTGTTAATTACAAAATTTATTATTAATCATGAATATTTATAAAGACCATACAAAAATACTATCCCCGTAGTGACTGCGGGTTGTTTATTATTAAGATTTACAATAACTTAGTTCTTGCTCCCGGAGGGGCGCTTTCTTTTTCCTTATTTCATGAAGGTAGCTCGAAGTTTTTAATTTTTTCATACTACTTCAATGGAAATGTATTACATTTGGGCACTTCGCGGATTTCCAATCGTTTGAATACCAATGCAGGCGAGCATTGGTATTTTTTTTTCGTAAATTTTTTGTGCTAGCCAGGAATAGAAAAAATACCTGACTTGTGAATAACACTAGCCACTTCTTTTGGAATTTCCATGTGAAGATGATGGGACCCCGGTAAATGGGTCCTACTGATGTTCTTCAATTGAGAGGCTCTTTTGTCTACAAGATATTTATCGAAAACCCATCCCTCGTGAGCAACTATAAGTAGAATCTGGGTTTTTACTCTTTGTAGAAAGCTTTCCAACTGCTCCTCAGTCAATGGCTGAGGTGATGCTAACCTTAATCGTGGGTCACTACACCATGTATAGGTGCCATCTTTCTCATTTGTTCCTCGCTTAGCAAGTATTTCAGCACTGTCTTGGTTTACATTTGAATAGGTGGCCCTTGCTTTGGCTGCCTGACTCACACTCGAATAAATACTCAAATCCGTCTTTTCTTTTTTTAAACTTTGCTCGATGTATTTAATATATTGACTTGCACATTCTTGCTCAACTGCGGTCAATGGGCCCAAACTTTCAACCAAGCAAAGTCCTTGGACATGTTTGGGAAGCACTGCTGACATTAAAAGCGCAATAGAAGCACCCAAGGAATGCCCCAACAGATAAACAGATTCCCATCCCATTTCCTTGATAAAGGAAACTCCAAAACGAACATAGTCGAAAATTTGATATGCCTGTGACTTTGGAAAATGGGAAGATTTACCATGACCCGGAAAGTCTATGGCATAAAAGTCATAAGATTCAAAGTAAGGCGCTAAACTGGTAAAGCTAGCAGCATTGTCAAGCCAACCATGCATAGCCAAGAGCTTAGGAGCATCTACTTTACCACAACGGAAGCCAGCAACAGTGAGATTCATGTTGGGCAAGTGTAGTTGAAACTCTTCCATTTCACCCCTTTTCTGCGAACTTAAGATTTGTAATATTTTCCTACATACTTCATTATTAAATGGCTTCTGAAATGGTTTTAGCTACCTTAAGATGTCCTTTAGTGCTCAAGTGAAAACAATCTTCTGCAACATCCTCAGCTTCAAATTTTAGATGTTCGGATGTAGCGATATACCTAAACTTTATATTTTTTTGTGGATACTTCGACTGCATCCATATATTTGCTTCTCTCACAGCTTGAGATGATGCTGAACGGTATTGACGAACCCGACTCGAAATTTGCCCCAACATTTCATCGATCTTGCGATTAACTTGATTAGTGCGGCTCGTAGCTAAACTTTCACGCTTACCTTCACTGCTAGTACTAGTTCCTCCTTCAGACATTGAAGAAAAAATACCTGTTTCACTTTGCGCCAAAAGTGGTAGGGCAAACAGAGTTGGACAATATCGGGCCGGATTAGGAGGGACCATGTGACTCATAAATAAGGTCTCAGGATGCTTAGCAGTTGTTGGAGGATTTTTTGGCAAAAACTGATCATTTCTAAGCTGCCTACATGTCATTGATTCACCAAAAGCTTTAATTTTTTTATCCAAAATTGAGTCGCTAGCCATAAGCTGGGTTACCCCAAGAAAACCCACCACCAATATTTCTGTTCCTGATTTTGCAGGCTGGCCATTAACTCCAAAATATTTTAGCCCTCCCAAAATCGATGCTTTAAATTCATCTTGAGAAGTCATTAAGCTCAGATGACTTGCACACAAATCATTTCCCGAGTATAGAGCAAACACTTTGTCTGGCAGCTTTCCATCCAGGTGATCTATCAGCCTATCTGCCTGCCTTCTCATGGTCGCTACCCGTGCTCCATTTTGACCTGCAATGTAAATCGAACTTCCTTCTGCCCCCAAAGAACGGCCTAATAGATGTCCCCAGCTGTACTCTTGTGTGTTAAGAAACTTCACGGAAAAGGTTCGTTGCAAGTTTGCCATAACCCATTCAAACCCACTCCGGTACTCTCTAACCCCAGGGTTTAATACGACTGGTTTTTCCAAGTGTTTAGCCTTAATAAAATCTTGCACACCTTGATTTTCTGATGTAGCAGTAATTGCAGTGACACCCTTAAAAACATCCCAAAGAGAATCTCCATTGAACTCGAGTGATGGATGTGTTCCTGCGCCGGTTGATAAGCTATCCCCTAGGATTCCAACTGAAGCAACCTGCCCTCTCACATGAGAACCTAGTAGGAGAGACAAGAATAGAGCCAACCCTCTAAAATTTTTTAATCGCATACAAACCGCCTTTACGATAACTTGCCAAACTATTATAATCCAATATGCAATTAGGAGTCCTGACTTACACCAAAGAAGCTAAGGGCTAGAGCCTAAGTAAGCTGCTAGGTTCCTTAACCGAGACAAGCACACCCCCCAATCTCGCGCTTGGTTTAATAACATAGATATGAGGCTAAGATGAAAACCAAAATGGAAATAGTAAGCAACTGGCTACCTAGATACACAGGAACTCCTACTGAAGAGATTGGTAAATGCGTCCTGCTCACCAATTTCGATGATTATGTACATCGCTTTGCTGCCCGTTTTAAAGCTCCCATCAGAGGCCTTGACCGCCCTATGCAAACCTGCACTAACTCTGATGGTTTGACTATTATAAATTTTGGCATAGGTTCTGCGAATGCCGCAACTATCATGGACCTATTAATGGCGGTGGATTTAGAGGCAGTGCTCTTCCTTGGAAAATGTGGTGGAGTCAAAAAATCCACTGAAATTGGGCATTTTATCTTACCAATGGCTGCTATAAGAGGTGAAGGAACCTCTGACGATTATGTGTGCCCAGAGGTTCCAGCTCTTCCATCATTTAAACTCCATAAATTTGTCTCACAGAAAATACAAGAGGCCAATATGGAGTACAGAACCGGAGTTATCTACACAACAAATCGTCGTGTATGGGAGCATGACCAAGAGTTCAAGGAAAAGCTTCGAAGAATGCGAGTTTTAGGTGTAGATATGGAGACCGCGACGGTCTTAACTGTAGGATTTATGAATGATATCTCAAGAGGAGCTCTACTTCTGGTGTCAGATAAACCTATGACCCCTGAAGGAGTCAAAACAGAAGTTAGCGACCGCCATGTTACCGACAACTATGTGGATGCACACATCGACATCGGTATAAAGGCGATGTCAGAAATTGGATCAAAAGGTGAAAAGATCAAACATTTCCATTTCTAAAAATACTGCTTTCAGACAAATGAATATTCAATGAAGGTTCAAGTTTTCCCAACTTGAGGATTGCAAAAATGCACATAAATAGGTATCACCCGGGTTTTGACCTAATGGTCCCCCATTCTTATTAACCATAAAAATTCGCTGGAGAATCCATGGCTGGACACAGTAAATGGAAAAACATTCAGCACCGCAAAGGTGCTCAAGATGCTAAACGTGGAAAAGTTTTTACAAAAATTGCCATTGAAATCACCGTGGCCGCCCGAATGGGTGGGGGTAATCCTGATGATAACCCACGCTTAAGGGCCGCATTAGCAAAAGCCCGCGCAGCAAATATGCCAAAAGATAACTATGTCCGCGCGATCAAGAAAGGAACCGGTGAACTTGAAGGGGCTAATTATCTTGAAAAAACTTATGAAGGTTACGGCCCAGGTGGAGTTGCTGTTTTCGTAGAGTGTTTAACAGACAATGTGAACCGCACAGTAAGTGAGGTTAGATTTGCGTTCTCTAAATATGGCGGCAATCTCGGTACGGATGGTTCGGTAGGATGGATGTTTAACCGCAAGGGAGTGCTGGTATATGAGAAAGAAAAGATCCCAGACTTTGATAAACTTTTTGAAACAGCCCTCGAGAATGGTGCTGAAGATGTAAAAGAGGATGATGGCCAATATGAAGTTTCCTGCAAACCCGAAGACTTCATGAACCTAAAATCCGCCCTTGATGAAATTTGTTCGGAACCAGTATTCTGTGAAGTGACCTTAATTCCCGAAAACGTCACCGCGATCGATACAGATAGATCAGAATCACTTGAAAAAATGATCAATGCAATTGAGGATAATGATGATGTACAAAATGTTTATCATAATGCCGACCTTCCTTAAGAGCTAAATCTGCTTGTCACAGCTTGGGAGGGTGAGAAAGGTTCTTGGTGCCCACCTTTTCTAAGTTAAAGCACAGCATTGCTTACTACTTGTACGGTATTTTGCCCTTTCTTTTGTTGTTCTGCATCTCCCAATCTGGATATTCTCTAAAACAAGATATCAATACCAGTCCTTACCGCCTCGAGGCAGTCGCTATCAAAGGCTCTTCTAGAGTACCAATAGAAATACTCAGGAGTGAATTAGGCCTATACCCAGGGGTTGGCTTAGATGATGATTTGGTGATGAACACACGTGCAAAGCTGTTAAGTCTTGGGCTATTCAAATCAGCTCTCCTGTTTATGCGCAGAGGAAGTGAACGTGGCCTAGCTAAGCTTATTATCGAAGTTGAAGATGACCACTCTGTCCTCACTGATTGGGCTCTGGGAGGAACTCTTGGGGTTATTCAATCAGAAAGGCAGTTTGGATCTTCATCCCCGGAGTCTCCCCCACTGGGGTACCGATTTGAACTAATTGGTAGAAACTTTTTCAAATCTTTGCACAGGGGGGCCATACTTTTAGATGTAGATAGCTCTGGGACTTTACGCAAAGCAGAAGTTGCATACGGATTTCCTCGCTTTACCCATGAGGGAACTCAGTTTGACGCAAAAATTGACGCAACCAACACCGGGTATCACTATTTAGACGCTCTTGGATTTGGTTTAAAAGGGCAAGGTCTGTGGTCACAAACTTTTTCCGAATGGACAGAGCTTAGATACGGTGCAGCTATGTACGTGAACGAAAAGAAAAATTTTCGGATCCCAGGTTTCCCTAGATCAGTCGCAGGTCCAAAGTTAATGCTCGCAAGAGAAACACGCTTACTCAGCTTTATCCCCCGTGCAGGATATCATGCAAGCACGGGATTTGTTCTCTCCCCGCAGAACATGGAAGCTTCCATTGTGGAAATTAACCTTGCCAAAACTATTTCATTCTTTTCTATATGCCAACTCACTTTATCGGCGGACCTTATGGGTATAGGGATCAAAGGCTATTCGTTAAGGTCACAAGTGCGTTTCGATGTGCCCTTCGTTTCTCACTTGGATGCACCAAACAACGGTGAACTTTTTTTAAGGCTGAGGGGGGGGACAGACCAGTATGAGGAAACCAAGCTAATAGGCTCTACTGCAATCGTAGGCCTTCGCTATCACAGTTCGGGCTTCATTTCAGAATTAGCCCTTCAAATTACCCGATCTCCAGAAGAGCTAACACGCCTTAAAGTAATGCAAAGGGGGGGCAGGTAATGCTACTCTCAAGAGTTTTACTGGTTCTAATACTATTTATAGAATCATCGAGTTACACCGGACTAGCAAGCAAGTTAGGAAGCCGAGCTTCCATAAAATGGGAAAAAAGTGAACATAGCTCGAGCATTCTTATTAGAATTCTAGGGCTCAACAATAAACAAACCACAACTCTCGATTCAGGATTTTCGACCTTTAGCCAATTAAGAATTTTCAATTCCCATGTTGTACTTTCGCCAGATGCTCAATCATTAGCTCAGACAGCATGTACGGTAAAATATGACATGTGGGAAGAACATTATGAAGTGACTCTACTGACCGAACCTCCAAAAGCAATGATTGCAAAAACCTTGGATACTTACTTAACTCACTGCCTTAGCGCCAAAATTAACAGTGATGAGTTAGTCGACGAGTTAAGGAAAAATGGAGGAACCTTGCTTGCTACTTTACAAGTTGAGCAGATATCTAGCACACAAGCACAAAAAGTTAAGGCTTGGCTAATAAACCAGCAATCTAGTGTCATGCGAGGTCTATTTTCTCATATGCTTGGGGAGATGACCCTAACTCAGACCTCAAAAATATCCTTGCAAGTTCCACCTCCTCCAACAAACCCTTGAGATTTAGGTAAGGTCTAATGGGCAAATCGGATAAAGTTATCGGCAAATGGCCTAAGCTACAAATAAAATGGCATCAATCTCTAATTACACCTGTCGCTCTGATTGTTTCCACAATCTTATTCTTAGGTATCATGAGTAATGTATTTATTGGAGTCCACAATGTTAATATACTAACCAAGCTCGTACACGATGATGAGATTGAAAAGACCTTAGAGGCACACCTTCTGAGAATCAAAGAAGTTCACATGCTTAGGCAGTTACTCATCAAAGAGAAACTCACACCTTTTGTCAATGCCTGGGTAGGATCTGAGCATAAAAACCTTTCCAAAATTGGGATCCAAACATGGGTAAACACAATCGGCAAAGGGTTAATTCCCAAATTTGAACAAGTCATGATCAGTCAAATTGCTTCTTCATATAGTTTAGATAATAAAAAAGAGGAAGCAATTAAATGGCTTGGAAAGGAGGAACTTCAGATCCTAAATTTTATAGTTTCTTTTCCTAAGGGAGCCCTATTCGATTCTTTCAATACTGCAAAAGAAGTAAGACAACGTTATCATTTATTGGGAACAGAGCTATTCCTAACTATTCGTTCAACCCTGATTAAGCAAAATGTTGTCGTCCTACTTGTCAGTTTCCTCTTATTAGGTCTGACTGTTTTCGTATTTACCAATCGTCTACAGAAAAATCTTCAGACTATTTTGACTGGTTTTCAATCATGGCGAGCAAATGACTTTAACTTCCGATTCAATGATCGCTTACCTGGAGAACTAGGACTCATTGCAAAGCAATTTAATGCCATGGCGAGAGATATTGAAACTACCCGCCAGAAAACGCTTTATCTCGAAAAGGTGGCTTCTTGACAAGTTATTGCTCGCAAGCTAGCCCATGAGATAAAAAACCCCTTAACGCCGATTCAAATGATGGTTTCACAGTTAGCACGTTCTTACAAAGGTGAAGACCCTAAATTTAGAGTGATACTGGAAAAAGCGCAAAATATTATTACTGAAGAGGTTACAAGCCTAAGGTACATGGTGGATCATTTTTCGAACTTTGCTAGACTCCCAGAGCCAAGGCAGTCCCCAGCTGATTTAGTCCCCATCATTAGCAATACTTTGGATTTACAATCTGCTGCTTATCCTCATCACAAATTTATTTTTGAGCCAAACGTTAAAAAGGCAATTGCTTATATAGACGAAAAATTAATTCGCCAAGTACTACTCAACCTAAGCAAGAACGCTGCGCAAGCCTGTGGCAACAAACCCTCAGAAATTACAGTGAATATCGAGGAAAAAAGTCACTACTATTTCGTTTTTGTAAATGATAATGGACCAGGAATTCCTGCAGACATTAAAAGTCGGATTTTTGAAGCTTATTTCACCACCAATCATACTGGTCCAACACCAGGAATGGGTCTAGGGCTGTCAATTTGTTTAAAAATCGTACTTGATCACGGTGGTGAAATTTCAGTGGAAAGCAAGCCAGGTTCAACCTCTTTTAGACTTAGCCTACCAAAAAATGCCGACTTTAAAAATGAATCAAAAAGAATTTCTTGAACAAACAGGTCAAGAGAAAGGACTCTATGATCCAGAAGCAGAACAGTAATATAGAAGGAAGTAAGATCCTCGTAATTGATGATCACAAAAATATTCGTGCTTCTCTTATTATGGCGTTAGAAAATGAAGGCGCAATCATTGCTGAGGCAGAAAATTGTGCTAAAGCACTTGAAATGCTAGGGCCCAAGAAAGCCTACCAGGACCATCTACTTTACGACCTTATTTTATTAGATATCAGACTTCCAGACGGAAGCGGCTTAACAATCTTAAAACAGTTATCTGAATATGGAATTGCTAGTAAAGTAATCATGATTTCTGGTGAGGGTACCATCAGTGACGCATACCAAGCGACTCAACTCGGGGCTTTTGACTACATAGAAAAACCCTTTACCCCTGAGAGAATCATCGTCAGCGCTGAGCGTTGTATCGATTTCAATCGCATTCGCTCTGATCATAAGCGATTAAAAGAAAAGCTCGCAAATGAACAGATATTACTAGGAAATGCTCCTAAAATTAAGGCTTTACTTGGCACCATCAAGAAAGTAGCTCCAACAAATGGTCGGGTACTTATCATGGGAGAGAGTGGCACGGGTAAAGAACTAGTCGCGAAAGAAATCCACCGCTTATCAGAGCGTTCGAATCGAAGCTTGGTAAAGATTAATTGTGCCGCGATACCAGAAAACTTAATTGAGAGTGAGCTGTTTGGCCATGAGAAGGGAGCATTCACTGGAGCTATAAAAACAAGAAAGGGAGTTTTTGAGCGTGCTCATGATGCCACTCTATTTCTTGATGAAGTGGGAGAATTAGACCTGGGTGTCCAAGCAAAACTTCTTAGAGTTCTTCAATGTGGCGAGCTATCTCGAGTAGGAAGTGAACAAACCATTAAGACCGACGTTCGCTTGATAGCCGCAACTAACCGTAACTTAGAGGAAATGGTAAAAAACAATGATTTTCGTGAAGACCTTTTCTACCGACTCAATGTAGTCAGCTTGCATGTGTCCCCATTACGAGAACGCAAAACAGACATCCCCATTTTAGCCGAAGCTTTTCTGCGGGAATCTTGTAAAGAGCACTCACTTGGTGACCTCCAGTTCTCAGAAGGAGCCCTTCGGCAACTGATGGAATGCCCATGGCAAGGAAATGTCCGAGAATTAAAGAACTTCATCGAGAGAGCGGCAATTTTAAGTGAAGATCAGGTGATTAATGAGCTTGAAGACCTTCCAGTTTCTTTTCCGAAGGATCATACCCCAGAACCCTTGGAAACAAGGGTCCTTCATCAGGAACAAAGCTTCGAATATTCTTGTGATTTATTGGCCTGGCATGACTTTCATCAGTCAGCGGGTAAACTCTATTTAAAATATGTTTTGCGCAAAGCTAAGGGGAATGTTAGTGAAGCTGCTAGGCTTTTGTGTCTCGAAAGAGCGTACTTACATCGGCTTATGCGGAAACTTGGAGTTCAAAGGGATGTAACAGTTTCTTAAATGCCCTTGGATACAAGTTGGATGGAATTATAACATTTTTCGGCAAATTCATAATATTTGCGGAGGTTAAGGCGGTATGGATCAGATAGCGATCACAATACTTGGTTACACGCTGGCAGCAGCTTCAATTTTCTTTGCATTCTTGCAATGGAAGAAAGCAAACGAAGCGAATATCCAGAAAAGCCAACAAGAGCAAGAATTATCAGAGCTCAAGAAAAAGGAGAGCAAATGGTCAGCTGGACAGAAGGCTCAGCAAAGTCAGTTGCAAGAAAAGCATAAGCTCATTAGCAAACTTGAAAAAGACTTAGATCAAAAACATACCCGCCTGCAGTCCAAAATAATAGAACTAGAGAACACCATTACCGAGAAAGAAAATCAGGAGCAAAAACTTCATGGCAAAGTAGAGCACTTTAAGACCCAAGCGGAAGCACTTTTGGGGCAGCTCCAAGAAATTGACCAGGAAAAGAAAGAGTATCGCTTGCAATTAATAGATCTCGAGAAGGACTTTAAACATCGAATAGAGCAAGAAACCACACCTTTGCACGAGCAAATTAAAAATGCAGGTGGCAAAGTTAGAAACTTGGAAAACAAACTAAAAACTAAAGAAAATAAATTGAAGAAGGCTATTGATGAGCTCAGAAAAGTTGATCCTCACGCCTTGAAGAAAGCAAAGAGCAAAATCAATCAATACAATCACCTTTACAATATCATAAAGGGTCAAAAGGATCTGATTGCCGATCGCAACAGCAATTGGGAACTTGCTCTTAAAATGTTATCAACTTGGGTTTGTAAGGAAAAAGGACAGACAGAGCTACCTGAAAACTTAGGTGCATTAGTATCACAGGCCTTAGAACTCACTAAATCTGGGCCACTAATAGCTGCAAAAGATGATGTATCGGAAGAATATAGAGAGGAACTCAAAGAGCTTGCGCGGGAAGAAAAGTTTGGCAGCTCTTCACATCGGAAAAACTTAAAACCTAAATCCCGGCCACAGAAGAAAGTAAACCAAGTCTCCGAGCAGCCTAAAGCAGAGGGGCAAGAGGCAATAGTAGCTGAGGCAGGTAGTTAAATGAGCGAGAGAATATACCCAGAAGATGCATGGAAGCTACTTTCAGGGCGCCTGACCCCTAGGCGCAGTATGAAAATGCAGGAAGTGGCAAGACAAAGGACTAAACATCTACGCTTAATCATTCAAGATGTTCATAACCCGCATAATATCTCAGCTTGTATTAGGTCAGCAGAAGCCTTTGGAATCCAAAATGTCCATGTTGTAGCCTTAAAAAATAGTTTCAAGACTTCTACAGTAGCCCGTGGTGCAGGAAACTGGCTTAGTATCCACAAGCATGAATCCATCGAAGACTGTGCCAACACCCTCCACGAACTGGGCTATTCCATTGCTGCGGGCATGCCTTCACAATCTTCTTCGGCACTCCACGATATGGATTTAAGCAACCCTGTTGCAGTATTGTTTGGCAATGAGCACGAAGGGGTTTCACCTGAGTGGAAGCAGCAAATAGACCTTTACTTTACCATCCCCATGTTTGGTGTTGTAGAAAGCCTCAATATCTCTGTCAGTGCAGCTATAGCAATGCAGCATCTTAGTCACCGAGCCAGAGCTGAATTACCAGCTGATCGCTACCTACTGAATGAAGGCGAACAAAACCGATTACTATGCAATTGGGTCTGTGACCAGATTCCCTCTTGGGAAACTGAATGTAAGGTTTATCGTGACCGCTTGCCAACCGCAAGTGATAATGGGTAGAATAATAATTAGCTTCTCAGCATTATATTTCAATAGCAATTGATGATGACACGTTGCCATGGACCAGACCAACGAATTTGCTGATCCTTCTAGTCAAGTCGCAAGTAAGACTTGCAAGGTGTGTGCTCGCAATTACTTTACCCCTGCCGACTACATGGAAAATGGCCGAAGTTGGCGTATATGCACAGTAGGCTATTTATGGTTTGAATGCCAATGCGGGTCTACTTTAGCCTTAAAAAAAGGTAGTTACAGTTGGTACTCACCAAAATTGTCCTTAGAGCCAACAAGTATTCCTATCTTTGAAGATTCTGAAGCTATGAGCAAAATCCCGCAGCTTCCAGGCGGACTTATGAAGCTGCAACAACAGATCAGAAATCCGCAGGTATCTTCAAACCAAATCGCAGGCATCCTTAGAAAAACTCCCGTACTAGCCACAGAAGTCTTGTCTATGGCAAATAATATTAAGACTGCCCAAGGAGCTATTAAGAAACTTGAACATGCTGTTTCCTATTTGGGTAGGCCGACAATCTGCAATTTGGCTTTAACCGCAACCCTCCAGAGCTTTAAATTTAATTGCAAACATTATAAGCTGCATGATTTCTGGCAAGAGGCTATCTTGACTGGTCTAATATCTGAAGTCGTTTGTTTACGTTATGCCAAAAACCCAGAAGTTGATCTTGCCTACCTCAGTGGGTGTTTATGCAATATCGGCAAACTTGTTGGTGCCTTATGCTACGAAAAGGAAACTGATGCAATATTTGAATTACTGTCAAACCGCAAAACCATGACTACATGGATCAAAGCTGAAGAACAGATCAATGCTAAAAGCCATTTAAATCTTGGTGATATTGCTGCGGTTAGCTGGGGGCTACCAGCAGAAATACGCCAATCTATACTCTTGCACCACAAGCCTTTTCACAGGGTAAGAAAAGACCCCACCTTTCTGAGGCCATACGAGTGTGTCGGCTTTGCCTGCATGCTAGCCCACTGGGTCAACCTCACACCTCATAGGATCGATAAAGAACGCTTCGTATCTTACCAAATTTACCTTGGCATGTCCGATCGCGAAATGGATAAATTTGTCTCCAGCCTCCTTCCCTTGAGAGAAGCCGTGGAAAGTCAAATCGAAGCAAGCAAGATCATCAACTGAGCTTGACCACAAAATTTCTGATAAAATTTGATCGCAATCCACTAGTTTTTTGGTATGCTCCTTTGCTGAATAGGCCTAAGCTGAATAGCTTTAAGCAAATGGAAAAGAATGAAGAAAAAAGCCGAAAATAATAGCTTTTGTTCAGCACCTTTCTCTCAACTGGTGTTAAAACCAGATGGTAATGTCAGTCCCTGCTGTTATCTCTACCATGTGAAACTAGGAAACCTAAAAGAAAAATCACTCCTAGACATTTGGAACGATAAGCCAATACAAAAAATGCGAAGCGAATTTCTTAGCTCGACTCCTAAGCAGTGTAAATCAAAAATAAAATACTTGGGATGCAATCGCTTCTTTGAAGAGCTAGATGCTTCTGTTGAACGAAGGTTTAAGCAAACTGCTCCACCCCGTAAACTTGACCTGCGATTAAACGGACAATGTAATCTCTCTTGCATCATGTGCGACGTATGGAAAGCACCCAATGCTACATACAACCAAACATCTTTTTGGGAACAGGGTCCCAAAGAAGTTTTTCCCTTCCTTAAAGAAATAGAAGTCCTTGGTGGGGAACCTTTTATTCAAAAAGACACCTATAAACTCATTCATGCCGTAAATACCAGCAATAAAAATTGCCGTTGGTCCTTTGTCACAAACGCCCATTACAATTTCACCAAGAAACTCGAAAAAACTCTTAACCAACTGAATCTAAAGCAGATACAGATTAGCCTCGATAGCCTCAAGCCATGTACTTATCAGCACATCCGCAAAGGTGGAGACCTTATGCAAACTTTGAAGACAATCCAAGATTTCGTTAAATTCAGGAAAAATTATCAAGAAACATTTGGCAATGACTTCACATTTATCATTTCAATGTGTGTGCTAAAAAGCAACCGCCATGAGGTGCCAGAATTTCTTGATTTTTGTCAACAAATTGAAGCTCAGGCCCAGTTTCAGCACGCATTTTATGACCCATCTCAGCAGGAATCTCTCTCTCTTCTTAACAAGGAAGCTAAGAATGAGTATCTGACTTTCTTAAAAGAAAATGTCAAGCAAGAATTCTGGCCAAGCCTCAGTGCAGTTACCAAGCCCCTGCAAGACGAGCTACAAAATAAAAAATATGCCAACTCCTAAAGACGCAATCAAAAAATATACTGAGCCCTGGTCTTTACTAACAGCTGAGCAACTTGCATTTATGGGGGCAAGCGCATGGAGTTTTCAGAAGTTCAGACATTGGCATCACTGGCCCTCTGTAAATGACTATCAAAAGGTTTGGCAAAAAAGTAAGCGCCCCGATTTTAACCAAAATATCAGCTTTAGCGAACAGCTTGCAATAGGACAAAGATCACGAAGAAAGCTGCGAGAGAAGCTCCGAAAACAGAACAAAACCCTCGTAGACACCTATGTGGAGTCAATCATCCTTGAACAGAGAGTGCCTACTAGGCCTCAGAATTGGCATGATTTTTTTAACTTTAATATTTGGCTTAGTTTTGCAGAAAGTAAATGGTCCTTGCATCACCGTTTTTATACTAGTAGAGGTACAAACCGCACCTTGCGTGCCTCACATTATCGCACCTCTGAGGAAGATTTACTTACATCACTTGACGAAGGTGGTGCTCTCTTAGCTTGCTTGCCTGAGGAACTAGAATCGGTTTCTGCATCTTTAAAAAGTCGAAATATTGAAAAAAAATCTGCGCTGATTCTTAAACCAAATATTGAATTTGTTGTTTTCGGACATGGTGTCATTGAAAGTGTGCTTGCCGGTGAGTGTCAGCTAAATCTGTTGACTATTCCTATACCGGTTCCTTTCAGTTTTTTTCAAAGCGATGAAATGAAAAAAACTGAATTCTTAGATTGCAGACTCGCTAAGCAAATAAAAGATTTTAAATTGGATCTAGCAGGATCATTTCCACTATTTAACCAGTAATCATAAAACCCGGCGATTTCGACCACGAATAGAGAGATTACAATTGGCCCCGATTTCAATCGGAATGATAGCTTTAATCTTTGGACAATACTTCATATTTTGCTTCTAAATTGTTATATTTAAACATAGCAATTTTTATGGCTACAGGGCTAGAAATGATGGAAAGAACACCTAAGCTAGAACAATTTATTGAACAAGCTAAAGATATGCTTAGCAAATGGATTGATTTATGTGGTCTAATCGAAAATGATCCGTCTAAGACAAATTACACATCATTTGAAAAGCTATTAGAAAACTTAGACAAAAAATCACAACAGTTACATTTGCATCGCTTTTCTGAATTGGTACGTGTAGTTCAAATTCTCATATCTGACTTAAATGATGAAAATACAAAGACTTCATATACAGTCATGCAACATGTGGTCGAAACTGGTGATTTCTTGCAGCAATGGGTAAAAGATCTTAATAGCAATCCTGACTACATGCCCGACACCTCAATGCGGAAGCAAACTCTTTGTAACCTCATGTTTGAAGAAAACGAAGAAAAAGCTTCTACCGATTCAAATAAAAAGCTATCTCGCAAAAAGGTTTTAATCATCGATGATGATTCAGAGATTGCTTTATATTTATGCGATATGTTAAGCGATGAATATGACTGTACATTAGCAGTTACTTTCCCTGATGCAATACAGTATCTAGAAACTGATAAATTCGATATCGTCTTATCAGATCTAAATTTACATGCAGGTGGCAAAACTGGGCTAGATATTATAAAACATATTAAAAAAAATGACCTAAACATTCCTTTTATTATGATCACCGGTGCTCAAACAAGCCAGGTCCAAGAGTCTCTGGCTCGTAAAGAAGGCTGTCTCTTATTCATAAGCAAGCCTTTTGAGGAGTTTGAAGTAAAATTTGTTTTGAAGCAACTGAGATGGAAAGAAGACAAAAAGAGTGCGAAGTAAGACTTAAAGAGATCGATATAAAGAATCTTCCTTAGTAATGACAATAGATAAGTCATTTTCACTATATTCATCACCATCTATTTCCACCAAAACATCATGAACAGGCATAGAATCGTCTCGCTCGCACTTATCATTGCAATAAGTCCAGTCGATCTGTGGTTTATCGAAATTTTCCCGAGGAATTTTTATCTCCCAAACTTCGTCTTCATCATAATACTGCAAGACATACTCTACCGGAAGGTAACGTTGATCTTTTCTTACAATCACAACGATTTCAATCATTTCTCTTTGCTGATCAGCTTCTTTTTTAAAAAGATCCGAATTAAACTCACAAAGCACATTTGCTCGATTTTCTATGAAAGCACAAGCCGTCAGATAAGAACCTGAAATCATAGATGAAGCTTGCACACCTTCATGATCTTTTTCTTCTTCAATGTTCTTATCTTCGAAATCTTCTTTTTCTTCAGTTTCAATATCTTCCTGATGTTCTAAATGATCGTTAAGTGATTTGCTCGCGTGTGGATTCTGATTATTTTCAATATGCAAAACCTCTCTTTGACCGTTAGATTTCCTACAAGCAATTTGGTTTAGAAAAAGGCAAGCGCAAAAAAGTATAAATTTATTATTTTCAAAAGTGTGCATAAATGGCTTCCTCTAAATAAACCATGCCCCCAATAGCTTTCTCCAAAATCGAAGAAGACTATGATTAATCTAAGCTTCTTAAGAAGCTAATCTTAAATTACTGACATTACGACAAAAATCAACTTTAAGATTGAGGTAATTTTTATTTCATTTTCGTATGATTGCTAAACCCAAGAAAATCAAGTGTACACATCCCAATTAATAATCGCATCTTTCGGATTTAAGATTTTTTTAGCCATTTGCATGATACAAGCATATCCATTTTTTTTATGGCTAAATTTAACTATATTTTCAGGCCAATGTCGATTTGGTTCCCTTTCTTGATTACTAATAAGATAAATGGGCAGCCCCTTGAAAAAGCTCTTAGCATAATGGGCAACTTCAAGTCCATTTAACTTACCTAAATCATAGTCAACGATGGCAATATCATATGAGTTCATGAGGCTAACCATTCCAAGGTCTTCCAATGATTCATAGGTATTAAGTGAAACACCCATCTGCTCTGCAACTCTAGTCATAATTATATTGAACCCAGGGTCGTCATCAATCAGAACTACTTTGTTTTTTGTCATATATTACTCCTTGTTTTAGAACTATAGACCTAAGAAAGGGCTAAGAAAACAAATCGAAATTTTTTACAAATAATTTAGAAATAAAATCGTGATATTTTGCGCATGAAAAAGTTATTGTGAACTTAGGGAATTAAGCTTAAAAAAAGTCTTGTCAACTGATTTAGATTAGAGTGATATTCTTCCACATCTGGAGTGGAAAAGGCAGTTTAAAATCTTAAGTTTGAATCTGATTTCCTAATCTTATCTAATATTAGTCGAATTTGCTCTAAATTATTTTCCTGGTTTTTAATTGAATTCTGATTTATTTCGATCAGCGCTTGCAATTTCATATACTTTTCATTCAGCTCAGTAGTCTGGGAAAATAGCAGGATCATATTAATGAAGCAAAGAACAGTTAAGATGCCTAGCATCATTTTAGATGCCATGATAGAGCCTCCTATGCCTAATTGGCATACATTGCGTGGACTTGAGAGCTGCTAAAAACTTCTTATAGAACATAGTATTACTGAAAAAAATTATAAAAAACACAGCTCATATTGTCTAGAAGTCAAAATGACGGTAAGCTGGTGAACTTTTTGTACTGATTCTTTTGTAGAAATTCTATATTACTGTGTTAAACCCCGAAAATTATGGGGCTCAACAATTTAAGTAGAGGTAAATAAATGTATTTTCCGAGCCATATCTTCAATATGCTCACAAGAATTGGTCCAGGTTTAATTCTCTGTACGAGTTTAGCCTTTGGTGCGGAGCTATTGGCGATTTTAGCTCCCGGAATGGGGGGAGTTAGTATTGCGATATTATTGGGAATGCTTTGGGGTAATTTATTACCAGTTACTCCCAATTTGGAGCCGGGAATTAGCTATTCAGAAAAAAAACTCTTGTCTTATTCAATCATTCTCATGGGCTTTGGGCTCGAATGGGCACAGATACAAAGCTTAGGAGGCATAGCGTTCTTAATCATAATTACTGCAGTAATTATGACTATAACAACTAGCTATGTGTTTGCAAAATTATGCAAAATTGCTCCCTCTCTTGGAATCTTATTAGGAGTTGGTAATGCTATTTGTGGCTCAGCGGCAGTAGTGGCTTCAGCTCCTATGGTCACTAAAAACAACGATGAGGTAGGAATTTCTGTAGGTATTGTGAACTTACTTGGGACAATGGGCATTTTTATTTTGCCATCTTTGGTCAATGCCGGAGGCTTTTCGGAACAAGCATCCAGCTTGTTAATAGGAGGTTCTTTGCAAGCCGTAGGTCATGTGGTAGCTGCTGGATATGCTATCAATAGTGAGGTGGGTGAGCTAAGCCTAGCCATAAAAATGGGGCGAATCTGCCTGTTAATTCCAGCCCTTCTAGTTTTGGCCTACTTTTCTAAGGGCACCACCAGTAAAAATCCAAGCTCTCTGCTTAAACTATTGCCAACATACCTTTATGGATTTCTACTATGTACAGTTCTCCTCAATTCAGGAGTACTTAGCGACGAGCAAGTAGGTTTGGCGAAAAAAATTTCTAATGTTTTTCTGATAATATCCATGTGTGCAATAGGGATTCGCATTAAAATCGCCACCTTGCTTAACTGTGCACCTAAGGCTCTTATTGTTGGAGCTGCAACTTTTCTTTGTCAAATCGCATTCTTCTGCTGCGTTGCATATTATTACCAACACAACAGCTAATCTTTTTCAGCTTTCAAGGAGGCACTTCTAATCTCTGTCATCCTTTGAGCATCATTTAGAATCCCTTGCAATTGCTCTTTTTTAATACTAATAGTAAGGTCCAATTCGGCAAGGCCAGCTTTAGAGCTTGGCTTGAAGTCAAGATTTTCAATTCCAGCGCCTCGATCTGCAAGCATTAAGGAGACTTTAGCTAATGACCCTTTTTTGTTTTGCAGCATCATCAAAATCCGGTACAGTTTTCTGTTTTTCAACCGAGGAAGTGATGAAATTTGGCTCGTACTTTTTTTATTTTCTAAAACCCCACTCATCATTCTTCCTTTAATTTCTGATTATGTGAACTCACAAAGCATTATGAGCATCTACTTTTAACTTTATTTTCTTTCAATTAAAAGGAAAATCAAAAAATTAGCGGAACTTGGTAAGAATACAGACAAGAAAGAATATTATCAGGCTTAAAAACAGAGACTTCAAGACTCTTGATCTTCATCATGAATCCGATAGCCTAGTCCAATAATAATCCTCAATTCTGAATTCTTAGAAGTGTCCGTGGATCCACTAACACTAATGGCAGCAAGGTCAGCTTCAAATTTTCCTGATTGAACACTTAGTCCAAAGGAAAACTGATTTTCGCCATTTGACTTTGCTTCAAACCCAAGTCGAGGAATCCAAATTTCTTTTTTTGCTGTAAGTATACGGTATTCAGCTGCGAGGCCAAGATTCGAGTATTCGTTTTCCAGAAGCTCACCGCCAGACTCGTTTTTATTTTTCACTTCAAAAAATCTATCAACACCTAGCATCATAGTTATAGGCTTTGAAGCCCTTGTCTTTAGCCCAATAGAAAAGAATCCCTGGCTGTAGGCAGAATCATTATATTCATCAACGGTATTGTCATCTATAAAAGAGTTTTCTTCCCTGATATGGGTCCCGTTTTTAGAATAATATCCAGGACTGTATACCACCCCTACTGAGGTCTCACGAGTCAATCTGAGGCGATATCCATATTCTAAATATATGGAAGAAGATGTTTTGTTGATAGTCTGCCTTCTTTCAAATACCTCATCATCCAGATCTCTTTCAGAACGCTGTTTACTAATCTCATTGCGCTGATCAAATGAAGCCTGAATACTAAACATATAAATATTCGAAGGCGCAATAACAAATCCTAGATCTGCTTTTAAATTATCCTTGCTTTCTTCATCTTCCCATTCAAAATTTTTATAACTAATAATATTTTTGGAAGAAATAGAACTTACTTTCATCATTAATCCAGAAGGCCTTGAACTCCTACCAATCAGAAAAAGCGGGACCGATCCATAAATATGGAAGTCTGCTGCTGTTAAGCTGGATTTAGCCTCCACAAATGATCTCGATTGGCCTCGATACCCAAGGTCAAAACCAATCTTGGCATCTTTAGTTAATCCGTTGATATGATAAGGTATAATAGGCCTGTAGGTGCTATTCAAGACAGCTCGACTGGCAGGTCCTAAGACTACCAACCTTGCTTGCGACCCAAGGCCCTCAGCACTAAGTGCCAAACCTAACACATAAATCAAGCCAGCGAATCCATGCTTCATCTTGATTCGATCCTTAAAAATAAGATAAGATTCTAGATATACCCTAACACAAATTGTAATGCCTCCGGGTCCTTGTGCAAAGAAGAGACCAGCTAAAAACTCTTTATCCTTTCAAATTAGGAGAACGGACATGGACCATGACCAAATTCTACGTTCAAAGCAAAGATACGCACTCAAACTAGAAGTAGATCTAAACCCACAACTCGTAAATCTATCGTCAGATGAACCTTGCTACACAGACAATGTTAGTTATAAGGGAATGTTCATCAGTTGTTCTGGCAAAATTCCTGAGCGAGGTGATATGATAGAGTTCAAAATAAAGAGACCTTTCGAACCTCACCTTGAAGGTAAAGGAATAGTAAGGTGGTGCAGCCAAGAAAGCAATGATTGCAAAAGTAGGGGCGTAGGCCTTGAAATCCTAGACTTTACCAGCCCTTATCATCAAGGCTATTATGAACAACTAATATCCCTCCTTGAGGAAGAAATAGAATATTAATCTAGGTTCAATTACTTCTTATGTATGCTACTTAAACCGTGAGCAATACGAAGACGTTTTTATAACGAGTTAACCATGGCCGTAAGCTTATTTGATCTGTTTAAAATTGGCATTGGACCTTCTAGTTCTCACACAGTCGGGCCTATGCTAGCAGCCTTTACTTTTGCTCAAGAACTCAAACAGGCAAAATATATATCCAAAGCAAAGCGTATTCTTGTGGACTTATACGGTTCCTTAGCACTCACCGGAATAGGTCATGGGACGGACCGTGCTATTATTTTAGGCTTAGCAGGTTACGAGCCAGATGGTATCGATCCGAATTTAGTGTTTAGTATACCTGACATGGTCAAACAAAAGGAGGTTTTGAAAATCCTCGGAGTTCAAAAAGTTGCTTTTCACACAAAAAATGATATAGCTTTTCACCGCACCAAGACATTAAAACATCACCCTAATGGCTTAAAGCTCACATGCTTCGACAAGCAATCTAAAGTTTTGAATAGTAAAACATTTTACTCAATTGGAGGCGGTTTTATTGCTACAGAGGAAGAACTAAATAACAAGGAGCTAACTCATCAAGCAACACAAATCCTTCCTTATCCATTCACTTCAGGGCGAGATCTTTTAGAATTATCAGAAAAACAGCAAATGAGTATAAGCAACATTGTTCTAGCCAACGAAATGGCTTTAAGGCCTAGAGAAGTTGTTGAAAATAAGTTGGACAATATATGGAATGAAATGAATCAATGTATTGACCGTGGGTGCAAAACTAAGGGTGTTCTGCCTGGGAGTCTAAAAGTAAAAAGACGCGCAGGCGAAATATTCGAGGAGCTCACGGGAAAGCCCGAACATTCACTTAAAGATCCTCTGACCATCTTGGATTGGGTAAACCTTTATGCACTTGCAGTAAATGAAGAAAACGCTGCAGGATCCAGGGTCGTCACAGCACCCACAAATGGTGCCTCCGGAATCATTCCTGCAATTCTTAGATATTACGAACGACTGTGCCATCATCAAGGGGACCGGCAAGGAATTCACAAGATTTTATTGACTGCCACAGCTATTGGGTCTCTCTATGCTAAAAATGCTTCAATTTCGGGGGCTGAAGTTGGCTGTCAAGGTGAAGTAGGGGTAGCCTGTTCAATGGCGGCTGGAGGATTAACAGCTGCTTTAGGAGGCAACACCTTACAAATAGAGCAAGCAGCAGAAATTGCCATGGAGCATAACCTGGGCTTGACCTGCGATCCCATTGGTGGACTGGTCCAAATTCCCTGTATTGAAAGGAATGCAATGGGAGCAGTCAAAGCAATAAATGCTACTAGAATAGCCTTGCGAGGTAATGGTCATCACTTTGTTTCCTTAGATTCAGTTATCAAAACCATGAAAGAAACCGGAAAAGACATGAAGACAAAATATAAAGAAACTTCTCGCGGCGGGTTAGCGGTTAACGTTCCGTTATGCTAGTTTTCTAGCTATAATTTACTATTTAAAACAATTGTGGCCCCAAATAGAAACTGCCTTGGGTAGGCTTAGTTCAGTATTATTAATGATTCTTTGCTTCATAAAATAGATTCTAAATTCCAAGAGTTTTTTTGAGTGCTCTGCAAGGTTCCTATTCCAACGCCTACAAAGGTATTTACCAAAATAGAGTCTATACTCTTTATTCTTTTTTAGCCAAATATTCATCAGATACTTTCTCCAACGCATGCTTAAAAAGGTTCCAGCAACAAAATCGGGTTTTTCAAAGGAAGCTTTGTCCTCTTCCTTAGTCCATACATTAACTTCAGTACCATCCACCAAGGTTCCAGGTATCACATACCATCCAGAGGTTGAAGGAGGTTTCGGAGCAAACATATTCCACCGTTGACTAATTCGTAAGCCATGCATTAGGGGTTTTAAAGATGGTGGAAAACTCACATTTATTTGAGGTAAAAAAGTGAGATTCCAAAGAAGGCATAAACCACTCAAAGATAAAATTAGGATCGAAACTAGTTTTCCAGGATTTAATTTAAGGGGTGGAGGGTCATAGAAGAGCCGGTTTGAAATGCTACCGAAAAACTTTCGATTCCCAGCAACTAAGCGGTAAGCTAAGGTCCCAAGCCATCTGAATAAAAAGAGCCCCAGGATCCTAGAAAAAAATCTAAAATAAGGTGACAAGTTAACAAGAGCGATTATTGCGTAAAACTCCTGAAGGTTTTCTCCTTTTTCAGTTCTAAGAACCCACGAGTTATTACGTTCCATTAGCTCAAAAGCAAGATCATCACTTTGAGCCTCTTTTATTTTCACCCACCGGACAAAGAGCAAATGGCAGATGATGTGTACAAGTTTTCTACAGAAACCACAATCCCTATCATAAAAAACAATAACCTTGCTTTGTTGTGATGCCACTTTAGATTCTAGATAGTCCCAGACCGGCCGCGGAATAAATAAGATCAAAGCGACGATATCAGTATAAGGAAACAAACCAATACGCATCGATAAAGCAAAACTAAGGTGCATGCCCATCAAAGCTATAGCCCCAAAAAAACGAATCATCCAAAAGGGGGAAAAAAGCAAAATAAATGCTAATACCTCGAGGATATAAACTACAGCTGTACTTGCTTGAACAAGGCCCTCAAATTGCCTGAGAAAGAGACCAAAATGGGTGGTAAGCTGTTCCAAATACAAAGCTTTAAGACCGGCAGTAAAATTGGGCCACCACCCAGGACTATCTTTAAGTAAAAACGTCATCAGATACATTATCGCCACTTGAAATAAGACAGCGAAACTCGCAGCATTCTTTATTTCCTTTTCTTCGCAAGTGTCTTTTCTTAGTCCAGAATCGACCGAAGCTAGCTTACCCAAAGGTAAAAACATTGACCAAAAAAGAAGCAGTCTTAGTAGAGTATCTCCTGCTTGTAGCACCATGATATTGCGATTGTGCAGGGAAACTAATAATACCCAACTTATGAAAGCAGCTAATTTAGATCGGTAACCTAGGAGAAAGCAAACTGCTGAGCAAAATGATATCAAAAACAGAAAAGACTGAAAAAGGTAAGTGTCATTAATAAAATATAGCGAGAAGTGATTTGTATTAGAAAATTTACCAAATAAGGCAGTCAGAGGTAAAAGACCATATTTTGTGTAGTGATCCTTTAATACAGGGAAGCGGTTAAAAAGATCGCATATCAGGATAATACCGAGGCCAATCCTGAAAAAAGCCAAAGCCCGTAAGTCGATTGCAAACGACCTGCTTAAGATCCGCCCCATGAGCATAATCTCCTTAATGCCATGTACCAATAGCATCGGTTTGATTCAACGAATTATTGACTTTTATATAGCTTAACATACTATATTTATTTTTTTTTCCCATAAAATTTCTAAGCTGGGCTCCTAAAAAAGTAACCATCAAAGATCAGCTAGAATCAGTTAATGCAAAATCGAAAAATTACGTGTCCTTACGGGCAGCATGTCTAGCATTCGTTTAAGCTAATCTGTTTAAATGCCTTCATCAACTTGATGGAGGTTATTCATGTCCCAACAAACCCTTGAAGATCTTAAGAGCGAATTTACAAATTGGCGCTCTCAGAACAGAAAAAGAAAACCAATCCCACTGCATTTAAGGCGTAAAGCAATAGCCTTGCTTGAACACTATAGTAAAATAGCTATTTGCAAAAACTTAAGCATAAGCTCTCCAATGATGGATAAGTGGGCCAATCCAACTCAAGCAAAACCAAAACCAAAATCGAAGAAAAAGTTTAAGAAGGAACATGAGTTCTATGGGATGCCTGCTGTGGAACCCATTTCGCCCACGAAAATCAGGGTCCTTGACCTTACTGGAAGCTCCGGTGAAAAGCTTCGAATTGAAGGAGAATTTACAGTCAACGACATAACACTCATTACTAAAGCATTTATGGAGGCACGTTCATGATCAACCTTTCATCAAGCTCAAAAATTTTACTGTGCATTAAGCCTTTGGACTTTCGTAAAGGTATCGATTCCATCTGTCGTATTGTTAAGTCTGACTTTGAAAAAGACCCAAAAGAAGGAACTATCTATGTATTTATTAATAAGCGAGCAACCCAAATACGACTTATTAACTTGGCGGATTGCTAGATTAAGTGCAGAAGAAAAAATTCCATCGCTTCGGAAGGCGGATTTAGTTTAGTCTATGAGGCTAATCTGCTTGCAAGAAAGGGGTATTTATGTCTGCCAATCTGACTTATGAGCAAAGGTATGAGA
>JBGCDR010000413.1:0-4578 GCA_045105515.1 Oligoflexales bacterium | reverse complement strand
TGCTCCTATGTTAGGCAGCAGTACATTACTGGGATGACAGGGTGGGTCAATTAAGTCATGACTCCCTGGGTCAGGTCATACGCGACTGGGTGGGTCAATTTTGTGCGACTGAGTGGGTCAGTTTAAAGGTGATCGAGCACAGAAGTTAAAAATATTTTTTAATGTATCTTGCATATTATTTTTTCAGATCAGGGATTTACTTTATATAAAACATTGCTGAATAATTTTTGGCCATTACTCACTCGACGAAATTCAAAATATTTGAAAAGTGACCTTGCTCGAGCATTATAGCAAAACAACTATTTGCAAAGGTCTAAGGATTAGCAATCCCATGATCGATAGCTGGGCTGATCCAACTAAACCGAAACCTAGAATTAAGAAAAAGTCTAAGGAAGCTCATGAATTCTTTGAAATGCCTCTAGCGTTTTGATTCTTAAAGGTTGAGAGATGGGTTTTCTTTTTTGTTCTGAGAGCGCCAATTAGAAAATTCGTTCTTCAAGGTTTGTTGGGACATTAGTAACCTCCATCAAGTTGATGAAGGCATTTAACCAGATTGGATCAATGGAAAGCTAGACATGCTGCCTGTAAGGACGCCATCTACTTCCCCCATACGGCATCTCACAATGTATCAAGGTATCACTCTCTTGATCGATCATGGAGAGACTACAAAGATAGAAAATTCGTGCATTATTTCTAAATTTAGACTTGAAAAAAGTATCCGTAGAAAGGGTCTGGGGCACACGTACTAATGGGGGTAATGAGCCTGAACGATCCGATTTCTATTGAAATAACGAACTAAATGAGTCGTTATTACGTTAATTTGGGGGTTATCATTCTTAAATTTTCTGGAACTTATCCGATCAATTGACTAGTCGAAATGCACTTACTCCCGAACTGAAAGGAATATTAAATTTCGATTCTGATGAGAACACTACTAAACCTGCAATTTTTCTTTATTTCATGCATGTTAATTTCTTGTTCTCAAAAAGAGTCAGGAAAAAAACAGCCAATTGCTAAAAATGGGATTTTAGACCTAAGAAATTGGAACTTTAGAGAAGACGGTCCTATAAGCCTGGAAGGAGAGTGGCATTTTTATTGGAAGCAATTGCTTTCAATGGATGAAGAGGGTATTGAACCTTTGTTGGCTAAAATACCATCCCATTGGACCGCATACTCTAAAGAAGGAAAAAAACTTGAAGTATTCGGCTATGGTACCTATCAACTAAAGATAATCTTACCAGAGAATCTCAACCTAGATTCTCTTGGTTTTGAACTCCGTACTTATCCAAATAGTGTAATTGAAATTGATTTTAACAAAACTAAAACTCTTCAAACTGGTATTGTTGAAAAACAAAGCGACTTAAACAGATTCACAAATCTGAGAAGAAACTTTATTTTACCTGTGACAAAGGGGCAAGGTACTAACTGGAATATCTTTCTTATTCAAATAAGAGCAAGTAATTTTATCAGTGATGGGCCTGGTCTCCTCAGTCCACCAACGTTAGGTCTTATAAACTCGATGCAATTTACACGTTCATTAAAACAGTCCTTTACGTTTGCACTAATCGGTATTCTTATGATGGTGTTTCTCTACGAATTTGTCGGGTTCTTGATGAACCGAAAAAAGATATCTAGTCTATTCTTATCGCTAATTAGTTTTGGAGTCATTTTTATTGAGCTAAGCAATAGAACAGATTTCCTATGGTTATTTTTCGAAAATACATGGCATATGCTTATCCTATCTGGATACTCCATTTGCACCTTTATATACCCATTATTTATAAAAAGCATCATATCTCCAAAAATAAAGTACAGAAATATTTTGATTTTTTCATCGATTATAGGAGTCTTTGGACCTTTATGTACACTCATACTCAATATTTTTGTTAGTCATATGAATAGATTTTATCTACCATCCATTGGAATAGGCAATATAGTTAGCTCCATCACAATATTTATTTTTTGCTTTTTTAACTGGAGACATAATAAGAGCTACCTTTCGATTTTTCTTTCGTTCATTTCTTGTTTGTGGATTGTAGCTATCATAAATGACTCATTGTCAGCTCTTAAAATAATACACACAAGGATGATTTCCGGGGACACATTCATATTGACTGTTATTTTTCAAGCGTTTTTCTTAGCAGCCGAAAACGCAAGTGCCCATCAAGCCGTTAAAAACCTGGCCATAAAGTTAAAAAGCTTCAACACTCTCCTTGAAGATAAGGTCACGGTTAGAACTAAAGAATTGCAGGATAAAAACAACTCAGTGTCTGCAATATTATCAAATATTAACCATGGAATTATTCCGATTATTGAGGACATAAAAATTGATGCTCATTATTCTCATTATGTTGAAGAAATATTCGAAACAAAGAATGTAAAGGGTAGAAATTTTATTGATTTTGTTTTCGGAAAAAGTGCTATTGGCGAAGATTTAAAAAGCCAAATAAATTCTGTTATTGAAGCTTCAATAGGGGGGGAGGCGATTACCTTTGAATTAAATCAACATGTTTTACCTAAGGATTTGCTTATAAATATTAATGGGAAAGAAAAATTTTTAGAGCTAAATTGGGATGCCATTCAAAACAAGGATGAGGAAATATATAAAATTTTAGTTACAATTAAGGATGTTACAGAACTTAGACTTATCAAGAGTGAAGATGAGAAAAAAAATAGATCAATTCAAATTCTCACACAGTTACTTGTGTTAGATCAAGAAAAGATAAATACGTTTTTTGAGTGGTGCGATGTTAACTTAGACGAGGTGAAAAAGATATTAAATTCAGATAAAAATACCGGCAAAAGCGCGGCTAAAAAAATATTTGTAATTTTGCATACTCTAAAAGGTACAGCAAGAATGTTCTCTTTTTCGTTTTTAGTCGATCTAGTGCATGTCGCAGAGCAGAAATATAATGATTTTTTAAAATCTCAGAACCACAATGAACTTGGAAATGAGGTCCTTATCCAAGACTTGAAATTAATTAAAAGTGTAATCAATGAATATCAGGATACTTACAATACAAAACTTTTAGCATTCTCAAAATCTAATAACAAGGAAAGGGAGAGATACGAATCTATATCTAAAAAGGTAATTTCGATGAAGAATTATTTGGACAACGAAATGTCAATAAAACAAAAATATTGGGAACTTTATCAATATGTTTATGCAGGCGAATTTGAAAGTTTAGAAATTTTATGCGAACAGATCACCACATCCTTGTCAAGCTTGGCCTCGGAAATCGGTAAGAAGGATGTAAAGGTTAAATTTTTGAGTTCTGATATCCTATTTGATAAAAGGGAAATTCATATATTAACAGATATTCTTAGAATGATACGATTCATGTTAATGTTGATTTAGAAAAAGGGAGTAGTTGGAACGTAAGAGGTTTGTCAGTTCATGGAGACCACAAATTAATGGAAAAAATAGGAAAGTCAGACTTAAACTTATTATTTCGACCTTGGAATAACAACTTTTATTGGGACGTAGACTCTGACGACACTATTCCATTCGGTAAAACTGAAAAAGCAAATCAAATTTTTTGTATTTCGGATGCAAATTCGGAAAAATCTGATAATATTCCTCTACAGTATATTATTAGAGAACTTGCCGATGCGGGATTTAGAGTAATCTCAACGATGCGCAATAGCTATAGTTTATCTTTTGTCGCAACTGCTAATAAAAAATAGATATTTTATAAACTTCTGACTTTTGTCTGAATAAAATTTTTAAAACTACTTCTTTTGGCTAAAGTGCTACTTATTTATATGTTTGCTGCGCAATAAAACCTTTTATGGGACGATACTGAATAAGTCATCCTCCTGCCATATCTCAATTTCATAGTTGCCATCTCTAATCAATTCAGCTTTTCTCTTGGTATCTTCTATGTAATAGAGGCCTGTATCGGTCCAGCCTTTTCCTGCAACATAGATAACTTCGCTATCAACAAAGCAGCCATCACTGTTTTCTACCATTTTCACGGTGGCCCCTGATTTCAACAGTTTTTCAAATTCACTTTCAACCCGCTCATAATTGTCTACCGGAAAAGTTCCCTCAAAATAAATTACTTCGTAATGATGTTCTGGAAAAATAGTTCCTGCTAACGATGATTCGCCACCAAATTCACCTACTATCGTTGGGTTCATTAAGACATTTAGATCAATGGTATCAAACCCTTTATGATGATGGCACAATGCATATTTAATAGTTGGTTCTTCATAATTGGAATCAAGATCTTCTTCAACATCGTCAAGTGAAAGCTCGATTTCATCATCTTGATCAAAAATCCTTTCATAAACGGGTGAATTTTTCATATTTCCACAACCAATTATTAATTTGTTACTTGATAAGCCTCTATTGCGAATAATATTATGTGATTCAAAGTACTTAAAAACTTCTTCTCGAGACAATTCAATCGAAATAGAATCAAAAACTTCCTCTTGGCGGATTGCTAGATTAAGTGCAGAAGAAAAAATTCCATCGCTTCGGAAGGCGGATTTAGTTTAGTCTATGAGGCTAATCTGCTTGCAAGAAAGGGGTATTTATGTCTGCCAATCTCACTTATGAGCAAAGGTATGAGA
>JBGCDR010000412.1:0-5086 GCA_045105515.1 Oligoflexales bacterium | reverse complement strand
GTTGATATTTTTTAGTTTCATGCCCACAGATTTCCTGAATTCATATGTAAATTCAGCATAATACCTAATCTGTGCGAAAATTGATTTTTAATATGTCTTCGGCTTGTATGACGAGTTTTTAGAGTTCAGTCAGTGCTCTGGTGAAGAGTTTAATAAGTTATTTGAAGGAAATCTTTTCTTGAAGTTTATCAGAGCTGATAAGCAACATAATTCTTATATTTTCCACCAAGGAATTAATAAGCTTAGTGATAATGTACGCACTGTATATGAAAATGAATTCAAGGATGAAATATTCTACAGGTGTTTTTTTCGGAGAACACGTCGAATCTCACAGACGATAAAAAAGCAGGTTCCTGAGGAGTTTGAAGCTAAAGGTACGTGCCAAACAGGAGGTTTGTATTTTACAGATCTTACCCATGCCAGCCGCTGGAATAGCTATGGTGATCCAACTATCGTTAAGGTGCCTAATGAAGCACGAGTCTGGTTAGAGAGCGATAAATTTAAAGCTGATATGATTGATATTGATTTTAGTCTTAATTCAAAACTAGCAAAATTAATACAAAGAAATATTTATCAAGTATCCCTAAAATCAGCTAATATTTACCCCCTAGATGAAGCTTTGGAATCCGAAGATGAATCTGATGCATTATTTACTTTTTCAAGTCAGATTGCCACGAAAATTGATTGCTGGTTAAGCTCAAAGGGTAAAAACGATCAATCTCAGACTATTGATACCCTTTTAAAAGTGGGATTCATTTACGGACAAATTTTGCGCACTATGAAAGTATTAAACTTTGATTTCCAAGGGAGTAAACTTTTTGATGCATATTTAATAATTTACTCTGTGAAAAATACTTTCGATTTCAAGATCCCCCCGATAAGCACATCTAATAATTGTAGTCAACTTGAAAAAAGCATTGGAAGATATGCAAGTAGCCACAATTATAAGCCAGGAAGCGAAACCTATGATAAATTTGTTCAGTGGGTATTGATTCAATATTTGTACAATAATTTAGTTGATATGTTGAATCAAATCGATAGCAATTATTATAAAAAATTTGATACAACAATTAATATTCCAAACATGAGGGAATCGGGCGAAAATCCTAATATTTTATTCTACAGTCAATTAACTAGTAATGAAAACCTTGAAGATAAAATGTCTGAGGATGATTTGGTACATGAATCTAAACCTTCTCTTGCTTTGCAAATATCTAAAAATAAAAAAGATATTTTAGCTTTTAATTCGAACGAACTGCTCCAGCCAGAAACTAAATGTATACACACTATTATTGAGCTTCTTGAAGAAAAGGCAATCGACAATCCTTATCTTCAGTTAATTGTAACTCCACTAAAGAAACGCTTAAGTAAAATACCAGGTGCTCTTTAAAATTCTAAAATTATGACATTTTTTAAGGTTGAAGTTTATTGATCTTAAGATTGCGAAGTCTAATTGAAGAAAATAGAAAATTTAATAGGAATTGAAATTTCAATATTAAAGAGTTAGGACCAGTGATTCTAGCTCTTTGTTATTTAGCAAGTTTTTTTTGGAATAGATAGTGAGATACCCACCATTCTTTACCTTCTCGATAAGCAAAAAGTTCTGCACATGAGAGGAAAAAAATCCGCCAGCGTTGATACCAAAGTTCTTCATTTCCTTGGCCATAAACTTCTTTGAATAGTAGCTTAATTTTATCGTGTTTAGATTCAAGATTTTGTAGCCATGCTAATGAGGTTTTCTCGTAGTTTTTCCCGTTTACTACCCAGTGTTTCTCGATGGATAGTTTTTCTTGGAAATAAAGCAGAAGATTATCACTGGGCATGATCCCTCCCGTAAAGAAATACTTACCCATCCAATCATCATCACTGACGGTCTCAAAATAATAAGGCGCACTCTTGTGACAAAATATATGGATAAAAACCTTGCCTTCAGGAGAAAGCCAGTCACTTATATTTCCCAAAAGTTTTTGATAGTTTCGCATGTGCTCAAACATCTCGATCGACACAACTCGATCAAAGGATCTATTTGGCTCAAACTCATTCATATCGCAAGTTATGACATCAAGATTCGCAATACCTCTGGTTTTGGCTTGCTCCAATATGAACTGACGCTGCTGATGTGAATTAGATACGCCACAAACCTTAGAATTAGGAAAGAGTTTTGCTAAAAATAGAGATAGTGAGCCCCAGCCACACCCTAAATCTAGGATACTCATTCCGTCTTCTATTTCGGCACGTTCAGCGTAGAGACGTAACATGTGAAGCTCTGCTTCTGCTAAGTTCTTTGCTCCATGTTCGTAAAATGCTGAACTGTACTTCAGGTGCGGACCTAGAATGGTTTTGAAAAAATCTGCTGGGATTTCATAGTGTTGAGAATTAGCTGTATCCATTTCAACAGCAATTGGAGACTTTCGCAGCTGTTCTACAAAATCTAGTTGATGTTGTTGACCCGAAGGTCCTTGCTCAGGTAATTCCTTTAAACGATGTGTTAATAGTCTGCGGATCCCAAGTCTGACGATTGCATCAGGCAGCATCCCCCTCTCTGCTAAATTAATTCCGATTTGCATAATTTGCCTCCCATTGCCAAGTACTAAATGGAGAAAGATCTCCTCTATAATCCGGTTTTGCAAATAACATATGCGCATTTCCAATAGAACGCTCAAGAAAACCGCCTATACAGTAACAAAAATAGTAATCCCACATACGGAAGAAGTGTTCATCGAATCCCAATTTACGGATCTCTTGCTTGTTCCTGTGAAACCTTTTGCGCCAGTCTTCTAAGGTTCTCGCATAATGTAAGCCGATATCTTCCATATTCAGGAGTTTTAGATCACTGCTTGTTTTACAAGCACTTATAATAGCGTGTATTGAGGGTATAAAGCTACCAGGAAAGATGAACCTTTTGATGAAGTCGATTTCTTTGACTGCTTCATCAAAAAGCTGGTCTTGAATGGTGATAGCCTGAAGCAGAAACAATCCATTTTTTTTCAGTAAACGCGAGCAAGTTTCAATATACTCATTTAAGTAGTCAGCACCAACTGCTTCAATCATTTCAACTGAAACCAATTTGTCAAAATTTCCTGTAAGTTTACGATAGTCAGATTTTAGTACAGTTACTTTGTGGCATAGATTGCAAGATTTCAATTTAGCTTTTACATATTCATATTGCTGTTTTGATACGGTTGTTGTTGTGACGTTGCAACCATAATTTTCGGCCATATATATAGCCAAGCCACCCCATCCTGTGCCAATTTCCATAACTTCGTCTGTAGCTTTTAGCTGTAGTTTTCGACAAATTCTTTCCATTTTATTGATAGAAGCTTTGTCAAGGTCATCATCAGGTTTTTCGTAGAATGCGCATGAGTACATAAGTGACTTATCAAGCCATAATTCAAACATTTCATTGCTTAAGTCATAATGAGCTTCGATATTTTTACGACTACCCAGTACGGTGTTACGACGCCGTAAGTGTTTTAAACCTTCAATCCCTTTTTGGACGATTGAGAACCCGGACTCGAAATTTTCCAATATGCTACGATTACGAAGCAGGATGCGAAATAAGCTTACTAAATCGGGAGTATCCCAGTCGCCATTGATATAAGATTCACCTGCTCCTAAGGCACCACCAAATGCCAGCATACGGTAAAAACGGTTTGAATTGACTGTTACACGTGCATGAAGCTGGCTGATACCTGCATTAATTTCATGCTCACCAAATTCATCGATAAGTTCCAAACAACCTTCATTTAAATCATCTAACTTTTTGTGGATTGCAGCTCTCAGCAAACGGGATGGAGAACTGACAAAGTCATAGTTTGAAATAAATGCACCTTTTACTTCCATAATAGTAACCTCTAAAAGAAAGGAGTGGATTTACGGTTTTTTGGATCTGGGTGGTCGAATACTGGGACTTTTTTAATATAGAGTCTAAGGGCTTGCCAGTAAATGCGCAGTAGCACTTGCCAGGTAATCAAAGGGTACTTAAACACAATGCGATTCAATGACTGATTGCGAAGAGGAACTCTTTTGAGTGTTAGTTGCGCACTAAATGCAAGAGACCCTTGTTTAAAATTATACATGCGGCAGTTGAGCAGCTGCTTGGGATCAGTAAACATCCAGTAGTACTCCATATCCATCGGTAAAAAAGGAGATACATGAAAGTCCTTTTGGAATCGAAACCGATGGCAGCTTGCTGACTCATTAGTAATTGGCAGTACATACGTAAAGCGTTGCCCCCAAGGAGTATTCTCTATTTCAGCGACTATGTATTCAAGTTGCTCACTATTATCAAAGCAATAATAAAAAGTCACTGGATTGAAAACAAAGCCGAAAGTTCTAACATGGCTTAGTAGGCGGATAGGCCCTTGTACAGTTCGAGAGAATTTTTTAAAAATGATTTCATTGATAGCCTCGCGAATAGAACCTTTTTGAGCTCCTATATAGTCTTCCCGATTAAACCACATTAAATTTGGTTTTTGATACGAAAAAAACCTTGTCTTTTTTAGAATCGTGGGAATTTCATCTATATCAAGATAGAGCATACATGCCTGGTATGAAAAGTCGTGTTTGCTAGGGGTAAGACGTTGGTGTGATACAGTGCCTTCATATATGCAGCTATTTAAATCGGGCATACCCTAGACTCCTTATAGGGATTCATTTAGTAAACGTACTGCATTAATCGCTGAAACTACACCGTCTTCATGAAAGCCATTTCTCAAATAGGCTCCTGCAAAAAAGGTGAGAGTTTTTCGCTTTTTATTGAAGTATTTTTCACGTTCCGACATGCCTTTTAGAGTAAAGACTGGGTGATCATAAGATATTGAGCGAATAGTTTGTTGAGGTGAGATTTTAGAATGAGGATTGATGGTCACATTGTAAGTTTTCTTTGATTTCAAGTTTTGGAGAATATTCATATTGTAGGTTACGGTCGCACATGTTGAATTGGGAACAAGTTAGGCCTTCGGCGAACATGTAACTTAAGCTCTCAGCTAAACTGTAAGTCCTATATCTGACAAAAATAATGTTTTGAAATCAAAAGATTAAGAGATTATACAGCCGCTGTTTTTTCTTCTCCATTATCATTTTG
>JBGCDR010000411.1:0-8243 GCA_045105515.1 Oligoflexales bacterium | reverse complement strand
ATTCAACGCAGCTTCTTCAAAGTTAAGAGTCAGAATTGATAAGCTTCGTGATGAAATAGGTTACGCAGCAGCAGGTCTTTGGAACTATAAAATAACATAAATTAAGCTACCAAAGGGTTTTATCAATTGTTAGACAACTCCAATACATATAGATGGTTATTCTGTATTTAAATTTTCTTGTATAAACCTTCAGATACCATTATCAAAAGCAAGAATGCTTTTTAGCTCTATTGCTTTCCATCCAGAGTCCATTGGTGCATCTGGAGATAAATCGAGGCGAAGAAAAAGGTCGTCCCCCCTTAGCAACCAAACGCCTGTAACCCCACTGATGATTGAAGAACTAAGCCAATGCTAGTATGCTCTTTCTCATCATTTACAATTGTCGTAAGTAATAAAATAGCTCTCGGTTGCTTGGCATTCTCAAGTATTTTTAGTTGCAAGTTGGATCCAACATATTGTACAACAAAAAAAACTCGCACAAAGATGAGCCTCATTCCTGACTGAATCATTAGAGTCACAGCATTTGAACAATGAGCAGCAGATAGAACCCAGCAATTGCACTTTCCCGCCAGTCTTGAGGGCATGTTTCTCCATAACAAATCCGCGAAAATGTAGTTTGGAGTAATTATACATCAGGTTTTATGATCGAGGTCTGAAGAAAGTATTAAGGTAGTATTTGAACGAATATAGGGCACTATCTGCTCTCAAAAAATCTTCGGAAGACCTATATAACATTGAATATAACCTTGTAAATATCATTTTATCCTTTTCTAATGATGTGCTTGATAGCTTTAATCCTCCTAATTAACAGCGGATAGGCGGAGCATTAGATGCATATTAAATTATTCCTTTTTTTTGTCTTTTTGAGTTATAGTTTTTCTTTAAATGCTGCTGAAGAAGATATTTCTGAATGGCGCACTAAATCAATGGATTTATCGAATAGTTCTATGTCTTATATTTCTATTCCTCTCGGTCTTTCAGATTATGACTTTGAAAAACTCAGTAAAATCGAAATCACACATAGTTCTACGTACGACAGATTTGGATCCTTAGAGATTATTCAAGACGAATTACCCAGATTTATAGAAGAAGAAGTAGGAATAATTGATCCCGAAATTAAATCGATTATAACAAGTTCAATTCTTTCAATATCCAGTAAGATCGTTCAATCATTAGACTTAGATACAGCATGGGTAACGATAAGGTTTACCAAACCAAATAGGCTTTTTGAGATTCCAAGATGGCATACAGATGGAGCATTTTATGAGCCATATGAAGCTACTAATTTCAAATATGCAGCTGTACTCAAAGGGCCTGGAACTTTGTTTGCAAACGAATTAAACGAAGATCAAATGAAAAAAATATCCGATCGCATCCGAGACAATAATCTAATTAGTCAGAATCAAATATTTTCACCTCAATTTGGAGATGGGGTGCTATTTAAAACAGGTGGTTCCAAAAATTCTGCAGTGCACTCTGAACCCCATATGAATGAAGATAGAATATTTTTTTCTATTGTTCCCGGGACCTATGAAAATATCAATGAGCTAAAAAATAGATGGAATAAATAGAACACATTTTCATGGCAATCATATTTTTGAGATCTAAAATGGGGCTAAAGGGCCTTTCGTTTATCTAACTTTTATGACCCTAAACTTGGCTTTAAAGGGAAGCTATTATTCATAGTAGTATTAAGTTTTAAGCCTTTATACTCCTTCAACATGATTCTTATTTCGTCTTCTGTATAAATTTTCTAATTTACACCTTCAATATTTCCATAGTAAGGGTCATTTAATTCGGTATTGTTCATTATTGACATGGTCTGACTAATCTCTGGCATATTGTCTGAGAGAGTCATAGATTTGAGTGGCTTCCATAATCCCAGTTGCTTTTCCTTTGGTATCAATGGAAAATACTGTTCCGTAAAGAAACTCAAATAATTTTAAAGTGAAAGGGCATCATTTACTTCATCGGTGACCCAGTCTACAAAACTTTCGTCTAAAAATTGGAGTGGTTTAAAAATAAATCCCTTGGCTCCTAAGTTTAAGGCTTTTGTAATTTTTTCATCTTCTTTATTTGAACTAATTACCAAAATTCGGGCTTTAGAATCAAATTTAATTATTTCTTCAGTCGCTTCCAGGCCACTTTTATTTGGCATTTCTAAGTCCATTGTAAGCAAATCAGGAGTAAATTTGCGATAAATTGATATTGCTTGTTCTCCGTCTTCGCCTTGCGCTACAACTTTTAAATCCATCTTCTCTTCGAAAAATTTCTTTAGCTGTTTTCTAATTAGATGAGAATCATCGATGATTACTACTGTTTTCATCTTCTTACAATTTCCTTTGGATTAGATGATTATCGCATTTAATCATATCACTTTTAACTACCGTACCCAAGCTTGCTTAAATTAATAATATATTTCTCTTTTTTTTATTCAGATTAGGAATGTATGCGTCTAATCTTATAAAGGATAGCTTGGTGGTGGAATCTTCTTGTAAATAACTCCGCACCTTAAAGAAATTTTGAAATTTAGGCCTTAATTTATGCATTCCCGATTTTTAGCCCAATGTCCTTCTATCGCACTTTAATTTTATTTATTATAATGGTCTATGTTTTATAAAAGAGACTAAATGCCTGTAAGGTTAACAAACAATCATGAAGGCTTCTTTAAAAAAAATCTGGACTCTTACCAAGTACCGAGACCTTTTATTTCAAGGTCTTGTACTATTGTTACTTGGTTTTATAGCATATATCATTATTGATAATACCATCTATAACTTAAAGCGCCAGGGAATTGCTTCTGGTTTTGATTTCTTGAGTCAGCCCTCTGGTTTCACTGTTATTCAGTCTTTGATCGATTTTACCGGAGATCATAGCTACGGAAGAGCTTTTTTTGTAGGACTATTAAATACATTCCTAGTATCATTCCTTGGGATTTTTTTCGCTACAATTATTGGGTTTTTAATAGGGATAGCTCGGCTTGCAAAAAATGGAATCATAAAGAACTTAGCAGCAATTTATATTGAAACTATACGAAATATCCCGCTATTACTGCAAATCTTTATTTGGTACTTTGTTGTTCTAAGGTCTTTGCCCTCACCACGTGAATCTATTTCATGGTATGATCTTGTTTTTTTAAATAACCGCGGACTTTACCTACCTTGGTTGGTAGATGGGGCTTGGTCTATTCCAAGTTTGCAAGGTTTTAATTATAGTGGTGGATTAGTATTAATCCCTGAATTCACTTCTTTGCTTACAGCCTTGAGTATCTATACTGGTGCTTTTATTGCTGAAATTGTGCGAGCTGGTATTCAAGCCGTTAGCAAAGGTCAAATTGAAGCAGCTAGTGCCTTAGGTCTTAATTTCATACAATCATTAAGGTATATCGTCATCCCGCAAGCATTTAGAATTATTGTTCCGCCCTTAACTAATCAATATCTTAATTTAACTAAAAACTCGTCGTTAGCCGCAGCAATTGGTTATCCAGATTTGGTTTCTGTATTTGCCGGTACGGTTCTAAATCAAACCGGCCAGGCAGTAGAGGTTATAATTTTAACAATGTTGGTTTACTTGTCCATTAGCCTTGCTATTGCATTTGTAATGAATCAGTTTAATCAAAGAATCAAGCTCAAAGGCCATGGTTCATGAAAAAAGATGTAAAAGAAATCTTCTTTTCAAAAAGTAGCCTATTCTCACTATTAATTGGTGCGTTTCTACTCTATTTAATGTTTCCCGTGATTCAATGGACGTTTATTGATGCTAATTGGCTTGGCGACAGCTCAGCTGATTGCCAAAAAGAAGGAGCTTGTTGGGTTTTCATTTTTCAACAACTAGGGACCTTTGTTTTTGGATTTTATCCTGTCCAACATAGGTGGAGGATTTTCTTAGTAGTCATGTTTTGGCTGTTAGGGTTTTTTGGACTTCGTTTTATTAAAAAATCATCTCGACTATTTTTTCTCGTCGCCTTATGCTTGGTGCTTCCAATACTTTCTTGGCAAGTCCTAGTTGGTTTCTTAGGTATGACTAAGGTTGAAACTAGCCAATGGGGTGGGGTATTTTTAACTCTTTTAGTTTCTTTTACCGGGATAATAGTATCCATGCCTTTAGGAATAGTTTTAGCTCTTGGAAGGCAATCTAAGCTGCCTATTCTTAGTTTGAGCTCAACAATCTTTATAGAATTTTGGCGGGGAATTCCCCTGATTACGGTATTATTTATGTCTTCTGTTATGCTGCCAATATTCCTACCAGAGCGCTTTATTGTTGACAAACTACTACGTGCACTATTTGCTGTTGCATTATTTTCATCTGCCTATATGGCCGAAGTTATTCGTGGAGGATTGCAGGCCATTCCAAGAGGTCAGTATGAAGCAGGGTATGCTCTTGGTTTGAGTTATGGAAAAAACATGGCTTTTGTAGTAATTCCTCAAGCTATAAAACATGTTATACCTGGGATCGTAAACAGTTTTATAGCATTATTTAAAGATACGACCTTAGTTTCAATCATTGGAATGTTCGATGTCTTGGGAGTTGTTCAAGCAGCAACAACACATCCTGATTGGTTGGGTTATAGTATTGAAGGCTATCTTTTTGCTGGAATATTTTATTGGTTTTGTTGTTATTCCATGTCAAAGTATTCTATAAGCATTGAACGCAAGCTAAGCAAAGGGTATTAACTTGATTCGTATGCAAGGAGTTCATAAATGGTACGGAAAATTTCATGCGCTGAATGATATAAATTTACAGGTTGCGGCTGGTGAAAAAATTGTTATATGTGGCCCTTCAGGATCAGGGAAATCAACTTTAATTCGTTGTATCAACTATCTAGAAAAGCACGACCGAGGTCTTATTGAGGTTGAGGGTGCCGCTTTAGAGGATGACGTCAAGAAGATTGAGCAGATACGAAGAGAGGTTGGGATGGTTTTTCAACAATTCAACCTTTTTCCTCACTTGACAGTTTTGGAAAACCTCTGTTTAGCCCCTGTTAAAGTGAAAAAAATCCCACAAGATCAAGCAGAGAAATTGGCTCGTTCTTATCTTGAAAGAGTTAAAATTCCAGAACAAGCAGAAAAGTACCCCAGTGGACTTTCGGGTGGGCAACAACAACGTGTAGCTATTGCACGTGCCCTTTGTATGCAACCAAAGCTTATGTTATTTGACGAACCAACTTCAGCATTAGATCCAGAAATGATTAAAGAGGTTCTGGATGTGATGATTGAACTTGCAGAAACAGGGATGACCATGTTGTGTGTAACTCACGAGATGGCTTTTGCCAAAAAAGTCGCAGATCGGGTTATATTTATGGATGAAGGTCAGATTGTTGAAGTAGATAGTCCTGAAGTCCTGTTTACCCACCCAAAGCATGAACGAACAAAACTGTTTTTAAGCCAAATTTTGCGAAACTAAATCTAGTCAACTTAACATTTATTTATGGCATTCCTAATAAAGGTGGTAACATCTTTAGATTTTCAAGCGACATTTATTGGTATTCTGTAGTAAAATTATTCCAGCCTAGGTGCCCTAGGAAATTTGTATACTAAATAAATCCTAGTATTATAAGTTGCGGGGTGTTTATAAAATAAATGATACTAACCTAATGACTTAAGAAATTAAGCAATCATATTTTAAGTTGTTTGGATGGTGAATCTGAGTCGACTATTCGGGTTCATCTCCTTGTGTCAGTAAACTACCGTTTGAAAATACCAAATATATTTACGATTACTTGGTATTTTGTTGGGTTTGAAATAATTGAAGATCAAAATTAAAAAATTATTCATTACTAGGATATTTCTTGTAATCACTGCTTTCCAAATTTATAGCAATGCTAATCGTGTTGATGGAGTTGCTCACAAATCAAACAAATTCTATGATTTAGCTGAAAAAGTCAATGAGATGGGATTTGGATTGCCCGAGATTCCAGGGTCTTGGCTCACACCTTTCAAAAATAGTAAGGAAAAAATTAGATCAAAAGGTATTTTTATAAAATCTATGTTTGATACCATTTCTAAATTGATTGGTTTGCAAACATATGGTTTCAACGAAAAATGTATTCGGAATGCTAGCAATATATACACAAGATTTGAGCCCTCTTACAAGGGAATTTTGTCCACGGAATTAGAGTTCGAAAGGAAGAAAAATTTTTCAGAAATTAAACGGATGCTTTTTGAAAGAAGAGTGAGGGGTAAATCTGGAAAGCTAAATATTTTGATGATAAAAATTGAACTTGGGGGAGGCCATAAAGCCGCTATTCAGGCAATGTCAGAATCAATATTGGAAGGCCTTTCTCGTGATGAGCAAAAATTAATCAATATAATTCCAATAGATTTTTTTGGTCCAGACAAAGATCATGCAGCTAAGGATTTTAATAAAATACTAGAAACTGAAGATGCTGAAGCTCTAGTAAGGAACCTTGGAGGCAAACCGCTACTGGAAAGATTTTATGATACCATACCCGGAATTTTACAGATTCAAAGAAATATTGATAGCGAGATTGAGAAATTTGCACAAATTAATGGTTTGAATTTAGATCTTTTGCTACCTGATATAGTTATTTCAGCCCAACCTTTTGGTTTGCATGCCCTGAGGCGATATGTGACCGCTAAATACAACACTCAATTAAGAATAGTACCAACCGATTTTTATCTTGGTGACTGGTTGCAACGTTTTGAACCACTCCATCAATTCGAACCAACTGTGAGGTATGATGCTAGTTATGATTCAGAATATCTTAGAAATCAGTTCGAAGAAAAAGGGATTAGAGCAGTAACATTCTTTGGTTACCCAATTCGCAAGGATATTTCAGAGCTAGCTGATAATCTATATAGTACTGATCAAGTAATCCAGAAAAAAGCCGTATCTGAAGTGGATAAGATAATTAATGAACTTTCTCAAGATCCAGATATAGGCAAAAATGGATTTAAGTCTGGAGATCAAACAGCGCTCATAATGATGGGTTCGAAGGGTACAGGTGCTCAGCGATATATAAGCTATATTCAATCTATGTTTAGGTATGCAAAGAGCTTGAAAAACCAACAAGTTGTCCACGTTTATGTTGCTGCCTTGAAGCCCAGGCCACCAAAACTGGAAGAATTACTCGAGAGTGATGCTCAGAAAAATTACGATAAGTACTATGATAGGCAGCAAAAAATATATGAAGAAGTTCAATCAAAAGTACAGCTTCTTGGCCAAGGGGCTGATTCTAGAATTAGGATTCATCTACTATCTTTTCTCAATGCGAAGCAAGTAGGTTCTCTTATTTATCATGGAGTAACCATAACTAAGGCTGGAGGGAGTACTGCAGCAGAAGTTGCAGCACTTGGCGGGCGAGCATTGTTTAATATGCGCATTTCTCAAGTAGCCCCTTGGGAGAGGGGTAATGTACATTTTCTAGAGTCCTTAGGAGTTGCTATTCGCATGCCGACGGAAACAGGACTTGAGTCACAATTTGTAACAGAAGGGATGAAAGACTTGATAAGAAGGGGACGCAGAGGAAGAGTTCATACAAATGAATTTCATCATATATGGGGTGCTACTGTGCTTAGGGACCTAAAGAATATTCTCCGCTACAAGCAAGCTAATGCTGAAAGCTAAGGTATTGCCTAATCACAAATTTTGATATCTAGCTCTGCGGAATTATTTAAACGAGATTCGCAAAAAACTTGACCAGTGGGACCAATTTTTAGCCAAGATCCATGGAAATTCAGAAAGTAAATATTTCCTGAATCATCTTGCCAAATTTTAAATTGTTCCCATTCCCGTGGATCTTTTTTCTGGGAAACTCTGCCGTCTTTTTCACCTGATAGAAACTTGCCCCAGCAATCTTTTAAATAAACGAAGTCTTTATCATCACCCTGGACCACTCGAAATTTCTCCCAGCCTTTTTGTTCAGTGGTAGCAAGACCTAGGGAATTATCTAAGATTCTTTGATTTGAAGAGATAAAGTATTTTGAATTTTTTGATTGTATTGCGATTATCTGCCCGATTAGTTCTCTAGATATGTTATGCATCTTTGATGGGGATTCTTGCCATTTTAAACCAAATGCTCTACCTTGTTCTATTCGGTTTAAAAAATAGTGTCTGTTTAGGACTTGATGATAATGTGTAGGGTTGAACTGGCCCCATTTCTCCGGACACTCTTCTAAGCAGATTCTTCGAACCCCTCTGGGGACTTGTAACCAAGGGCAGAATGTAGCCTAATTCGATTATAGTAGACTTCTACATATTCAAATATAGCAGATCGTGCCTGC
>JBGCDR010000410.1:0-5933 GCA_045105515.1 Oligoflexales bacterium | reverse complement strand
TGCTCCTATGTTAGGCAGCAGTACATTACTGGGATGACAGGGTGGGTCAATTAAGTCATGACTCCCTGGGTCAGGTCATACGCGACTGGGTGGGTCAATTTTGTGCGACTGAGTGGGTCAGTTTAAAGGTGATCGAGCATTGAGCTTCAGCCCGTTGCTAAGATTGTGTCCTTTTCGATCTTATTTCCTAGTATTTTGTTGTACACCTTTCTGTACAATAAGTATGGGGAAAGATCCGTTATCTTTATCTTAAGTGGCATATATTTTCTTATTTTCTTTATTCTGAGAATTTTTATCAGCAATCCAAATTTTGGTATACATGCAGACTTGGAGCCGGGGGCCTCAAGAATAATTGGTTGGTCATTTTATGTCACAGTGGAGAGTTTTGGATCAATAATGATCATGTTTTTCTGGGCGATCACCACCAGCATATCATCTTCCCTAGAGGGAGAAGATTACTTTCCTGGGATTGTTTTTGCAGGTCAATTTGGTTCTATTGCGGGACCTTTGTTAGTATCTTTTATTGATAAGGTACCAATTCAAGATATTTTGATGTTGCCGTTGAGTGCTATTTTTATTGTACCCATCGGTATGAGCGCTGTATTGAAATTTTTCAGTCGATCATCAAGCGTTCAAGCTTTTGAGCAAGAAGATCGCCCTAGTGTTTTAGCTGGGATTAAGCTTGTTAAAGCTAATCCTTACGCATTGGGGATATTAGGAATTACGAGCCTACATGAAATCATTTCAACCATAATCGATTTTGAAATGAAATATCTTGCATCCAAAACCTTTAATAGCCCGGAAATGTTTGCCTCATTTATGTCCAATTACGGAATGACAGTCAATATATTTACATTGATTCTGTCTTTAATAGGCACAAAAACTATGGTTAAAAAAATTGGAATCAAACACTGCTTGATTATCTATCCATCTATAGTATGTGCCTTAATAGTGACTATTTTTGTTCATCCATCTTTGGGGGTTTTATTCGTAAGCCTAGTTATTTTTAAAGTTTTCAATTATGGAATTAATAATCCCGCCAAAGAAATTCTCTATATTCCTTCCGATGCTGATACCCGTTACAAAGCAAAAGCTTGGAATGACACTATTGGTCCGCGTGGAGCAAAAGTAATTGGATCCTTAGTTACCAATGCCCTGAAACATTCGTTTAATCAGTTGCTGTATTTTGGAAGCCTATTCTCTGTTCTTATTCTAGGGTTTTGGTTCTATATTGCCTCACGAGTGGGCCAGAAGTTTAATCAATTAGATAATAGAAATATACAAAATAATGTAGTTGGTAATAAATAATACTGAATGAGAATCTGAAATTCAAAAATTCAGATTATGCAGTCATGCAAGTCCTCGGTAATTTTCAATAACCTGGTTTTTGTAATTACGGGGTGAGCTAAGTATTGTTGCATGGTCAAATAGGTTTGGATTGTCGGCAAGGTTTGAATATATTTGACGAGCATTGATGGACCAAAAATTAGCTTATCTACATTGATGCTAATTAAATTTTTAGTCTGCTTTTGACTTAATTTTATGGGGGAATATAAAATGAAGAGTACCTTCTGTGCCATTCTCACTAAGCTATTTTTATTCTCTACAATTGCACTAAGTGCTGAATTCAATCCAGACCAAACTCGTAGACCAATATTGCCTAGAGTTGGTCCATTATCTGATTTTATTTTAGCCTCACCAGAGGAAGTATTGGATAAAAAAATTCAGGCACAAAAAAACAAACTAACTATTTCCTTAGATTCATTATTCAGTTGCTTTGATAATGATAGTAACAATGATAGGCAAGACTTAGAGATAATAAAAATATGTCTGTTTGGCGAGCTGGACCGGAAAGAATTTGATGGAGCTATTGAATCCATAGCTGAAATAAACCAAATTCTTGGTGAAAGTAAATTTACCAATAATTCGAAGAAACATGATCTAGTAGCAAACCTCATCGACCAGCTCGAGACCTTGAAAAAACATATTCAAGATTGGCAAGCTAGCTAGGATCTAAAATCTAAGTCTCAACACTGCCCAAATCCGTAATCTATGTTTCCCGTCAGCTCCAAAGGCTTATCAAGTAAGGCTTGTAAGTGGATGTTCACCTAGTACAGAGGTGCAATATGGAAGAATCTTCTGCGTCTCTTCCGTGTGTTACTTAATATAATAATGAGGATATCTAGGTTTTAATTTGTTCCCCTTTTTTAATAGACTACCGCTTATTGCCTATTAAGCAAACCAGGTTGGCTGTTAATTGTGTTTTTAGATTTGAGTGAGAGATATCGTTGAAAAAGCATAAGAAAATAATATTAGAGATCATATTGCTGGCATTCTAGTTTTTAGTTCGGGGTATTTTCCCCAGGGCTTAGAAGGAGGGAGAGGCGCAGTCAACAAAACATTTTGTAAAATTGTTAACGACCAGCGTCACTTTAATATTAGCATTCTCACTTATAATGAAGTCTCTGAGCGTTCCTTTCCCTTCTGGACTATGGCTTTTGCCTTTGAAACCGATGTGAAAAAAGAAATATATTTTAAATTGCGGTATGGATAAGTTCAACCAATTTAAAATCTCACCAAAAGGAACTCTTCCTTTTTTAAAGGAGCTAGGGTTCGTGTATTTTTTGAAAATCCAGTTGCTTTGAATGAAGAATACCAGTAGATTTTCAATATTTAATCTGATATTCAATAGCGAGTTGCGAAAGCCAGTCTAGGCTATTAATCAGAAAATTGGCATCATGTTTTTTCTTTGCTGATAATATTTTATTGCATTGATTGAATATTTCGTGATGCATATCACTCACTAACATTGTCCAATTTGAGAAAATTTTATTACTAATTGGAATAAACCAAAGGAGCTTATTTTCTTTATTTCTACTGTCTTGTAATATTAACTGGTATAGCTTTACAAGCTCGAAGGGTTCTCCTTCAATTATCTGCAAGAATTGATCTTCACTAAATAGCAATAGGCCAGATATCTCATGCTTAGCATTGTAGGTCATGGCTGTGTTATGAATTTCTTTGATGCTTTTTCTGCCATTGAAGTCTGGGCCGATTTTAGACTTATACGCTAGTAAAAAAATTTGTTTAGTGTTTTCTCGGGGCTTTATTGATGGGTTTATTAGCTGGGATAGTGATAAAACTTGCTGAGAAATATTTTCCATTGCCTGAGAAACATAGGTTTTGACTTCGTGATTTGAAGAAAAATCTTCCTTTTCAGAAATTTCTTTTAAATACTTTGAAATGGTGGAAAATGAGCCGTACCCAATTTCATCCCTAACGCTACGAGCTGATATCAGTTCTTTACGTTCAAGTAAGCAATTTACGGCATTTTTGACCTTGTCAGCTGTTATCTTTTTAATATTTAATTCTCATATTCAAAAGGTTTTGAGACAAAAAATAGCGAAAAAACAGTTTAGCATTGTTGTAGAATCCATAGTCCCTAAACTTAACATCAAAGTTTAAAAAGAGTCTACTCTGCTGCATAAGGTAACACCGGCTTTACTATATTGCTAGATTATTCTTGATTCAATTGTGGATGTTTAAGCTTAGTTAACTCGCTCAAGAAATTGAGCTATGGGATCTAATATTTCTATGGATTCCAACAACTAATGTGGCTTGAATTGCTGAGATATTAATTTTAACATACCGAAAAATAGGCGAAATTAGCAAGATGCTGTTTACTATTAACTGGCTGAGAGAATTCATGAACTATTGCGTAAAAGAATTGTTTTTCTATGACAATTGGGAATTTAATGATAGAACAATAGTTCAATGCTTGATACCTAGAAAAGGTATATTACACAGAGCAAAATTTAAAAATTATTTCATATCAGTGTATTAACTTTTTTGTTTGGTTTTGTTCTGTAACAAATCGTAAAACTAAACCCTTTAATTCTAAACTTCGGATAGTTAGCCATTTCTATAGGATAATTTATTGTACCTCATTGACAATTATTACCTCTTTATGTGATTACGGAATGAGGAAGCTGTCTTTTATATTAAAAAGCAGTTAATTAGCGCTGAACTTGTGTTTCAACCCGCATAGTAAGACCGATTAATTACTAAAGTAAATCTGAAGAAGCATAGGTATTTAAAAGAATATTTTTCCTAGGAATCACGTTGAAACGACTGGGAGGTGCCATAAGTGTCCGCTTATGAATCGAGTGATTTTAATTTTAAGGAATTTGCTATGGGCTCTCCATCCGAGGAAGACGCGGATCTTTTCAAATCCTTAAGCGATTCGCCTGATGCAGCTTTTTTCAAAGACGCTAACCATGTACATCGGATTTTAGCTAATTTTCGTTGGGCACTTGAACAACACAACGCAATTTTTATTGCAAATGTTAGTGGCAAGATTGTCTATGTAAATAAGGAATTTTGCAAGCTCTGCAAATATTCTTCTGAGGACTTGATTAATCAGTCCATGAATACATTAGGTGCAGGGCTTCAATCAAAAGAGTCTTATGCTCATCTTTGGAGCACTGTTTCTTCGGGGCATGTTTGGCGTGGTATTATGAAAGGTCGCGCTAATGACGGTTCTGTCTATTGTACGCAGACATCGATGTTTCCACTAACCGATGATCAAGGCTCTAAGCTTGGTTATTTGGTTGTTGGTACTGATATCTCTAATGAGGTGGAGCTTTGCGATAAGAACAGACGCTTAACGGAGCAACTTGAAGAAGAACACAGAAAACTCATTGGCAAGAAGCAGGCTCTTATAGGTATGATAGAGCATATAGACGAAGAAAAGCTAAAAATATTGCGAGATATAAAGACAAATTTTGAGGTCTCAATTTTCCCTTTGCTTGATCAGGTTTTGGAAAAGCACCCAAAGGAAGATAAATATTTGCAGGTTCTAAAACAAAATCTCGCCAATATTGCGAAACCTATTTTTGATCAAACTAGAGACTGGAAATCTAAGTTGACAGCTAAAGAAATGCAAATATGCTCTCTAATTAAGCAGGGTCTTGTCATCAAGGAAATAGCTCCTATTATGCATTTGTCACCGCGAACGATTGAAAAACATAGAGAAAATATACGTAAGAAGCTTGGTTTGACAGAGCGAAAAATGAATCTTAGTGCTTACTTAATCGAGCAGGGCCTTTAGTTCTAAATACGCACGAGCACTTGGAAACTGCCACATTGGTATAAGCTTTTTGTTCTTGCTGAAATTAAGCAAAACTATCTAGGCTACCTTTACAGCTAGGACATCACAATCCAAATGCTTCAATAAATTGATAGTCTTATTCCTGTGAATTAAAACAGCAAAGCCATGCCTATCGTGATTTCCCATCACCAATAAATCTGCATCAATAATATGTATCAGATCAGTGATCACTTCTTTAATATAACCAACTTTTACAAATTGAAATTCTTTTGGTACTTTATAGCAAGCACCAAGTTCAGAAACTTTTTTCCGAGCATAAGCTTCATGCTTCTGAAGGCATTCTAAAAGTATCTGAGTTGATATCATGCCAAAATTATAGATAGGTCTTACAACATGAACTAAATGTATTTTAGAATTTCGGTTTTTAACTAATTCTAAGGTTTTGTAAATAATTTGTTGATCCTCTTTCTGATTAAGCTCTACCGCAATTAATATATTCATGTAATCCTTCAATTTTTTAAACCCCTTAGTCAAACAAGCTTAGAATAAAGACAAGTTTTCCAGCACTCTAATATCAATACGATATAATATCTAACATTTACAAACTTAATCATGCCTAATTTTATACGTATTTTTCAGGTTTTTGCTAAATATTTGCCAATACTTAATACAACACATTTAGGATATTTAGTGCCTGATTGGAAACACACCGCCGCCTTTGTATGTAAGGCTTAGAGCACTATAATCTTTAGCGAATTTCCCCAGTTTCTCTAAAAAGGCTATAATTGTCGGAAAATCAAAAGATCTTGGGGGTGCCCATGCG
>JBGCDR010000409.1:0-24983 GCA_045105515.1 Oligoflexales bacterium | reverse complement strand
CATACCTTTGCTCATAAGTGAGATTGGCAGACATAAATACCCCTTTCTTGCAAGCAGATTAGCCTCATAGACTAAACTAAATCCGCCTTCCGAAGCGATGGAATTTTTTCTTCTGCACTTAATCTAGCAATCCGCCAATTCTTAAACAAGATTTGGCATTCAGTTTATTAAAAAAATTGACAAACCAAACAATAAATATGATCAAAAATAATTATATTCTTGCTTCTTAACTCGAACCTATCGACAAATAAGCAATATAAAATTAGCGCAATCAGTAAGCTACTAAAATTACATTAATTAACCAACTGATTCTCTCATAAAAAAATATTACCAGTGATTTAAGAAAAGCTTTAGGCCTAAGAAATAAAGGAATAGAGTTAGCAAAAAACAAAACCTTGAACATCTACATTCGAATCTCCATATTAACTCTTCTCCTCTCCTAGGTATGTCACCAACAATCATATTATAAACTTCCAATAAAATTCATGGACATTTATAAATTCCTTTGCCAGTATCTTTGAGTTCTAGCAGCTGAGTAGCGAATGCTCTTAGCATAACTTTAAATGCTAATAAAATAAGCGAGGTGCTCGATGATTAGGATGATTAGACATTGTTTAGCATTTTATTTATGCATCTTAGGACTAGCCCATGCCAATTCTTATGAAAGCCCCATTGACTTAGCATTATTAGACTACGACAACACCATAGAACCAACAAAAACCGAATTAAGTTTGCGGTCAGCTGACCATCTTTATGCTTTGTTGAGGCGTGGGGTTGATATTGCAGTTATTACCGCACAGCATCGCGAACGTATAGAATCCTGTCTTGTAAAGCCACTGATGACCTATTTGCAAGAACAAGATGCTGATCTTTCTCTCCTTGAGCAGTTGCATGTTTTTCCATCAGGTGGTCAGGAATATTATCAAGTTGATAAACATGGGCTACAAGGTCCGCTGTACAAGATAGGTCTATCACCAGAGAAAATTTCTGAGATCAGAAAAATAATCTCGAATAAAACAACCTGCACTAAATTTTCAGATCGCAACACATTTCTTTCATTAAATTTTTCTTCAACTAAAGAGTTGGTCAAAGTTACAAAACTCTTTTCCAAAGATCAGGGTGTTGAAGTGCACCGCTATCGCTATCCTGAAGAGCCTAAATACGGTTATTTCATCCACATAAGAAGTCCAGGGTTTTCAAAATCTTATGCTAGAAAATATATTTTAGAACAGATTAAGCCAAAGATTGAAAGTAAAAAAAATCGTAAAATACCTCTGGCCAAAATTTTAGTTGCTGGAGACAAAATGGGAACATCAGAAGGAGAAAATGATGATTTAGGGCTCATCATTCCTGGAGCCATTAACTTAGCCCTAGGAAAAGAAGCTGCTGACGGTTGTGAACAAACATATTTGGATAAATACGAAAACGGTTTAGCTAAATGGTTAGAACATTATCGATATGCTAATCCTCACAATGATGATCCCTGTCCTACTTTAAATCCTCAAACCATCTACGGTATTCATAAACTTGCCCATGAAGTTCTTGCTGCTACCAGTGAAGATGACTTGGTGGTATTTATTGGACAAACACCTGCTTATATTTTTCCGCTGGTAGAAGTTTATAGGCAGGTAAAGCAGATCGCAATTAGTAGAACAAAGCCTGCTAAGACCATAAATCCTAATCAAGAGCAATTGGATTCATTTTGTAGCTATCTTGATTCTGAAGGTTTAAACTCGCAAGTACTTAAAAGTAAAAAATTGGTATTATTTGATCATTCTTATCGAGGTCATGCTATAAAGACTATTACTAAGTTATTAAGTACATGTGCAAAATCAACAGATCCAATTAAATTTAGATTCATCAACTTTGCATCTGAACTGCATTTAAGAAACAATAAAATTTCTTCCTTAGATGACTATGAATTTATTAACTTAGAAAGAGTTTTAAGTTGTAATCATGACACGATGATGACCATAGCTAATAAGCAAATGCTACCGCGGATTGTTTCTGATTATCCTTGTGAAAATTGGCTGAACCCACCAGCTGAGATCGACAATGATGAAACAAGATCATGTATAGATAAGATTAAGCAGTTTGGCATTTAGAACTAGTAGATAATTTGTAGGGGATCTCTCCACAAGGTCGAGATGACTGAGTAACAATCGAGATGACTGAGTAACAATCGAGATGTCTGGAGTAGCAACAAAAAAGCGTCGGCTCTAATGGGCACGACGCTTCTATTCAACAGTTTAATTTTTTTAGATAAAGGTTAGAAGAATTCGATGGGTGAATTCTCAATGACTATGCCTTGATTCTTAGTGGTAACTTCCAAATGACTCAACTCTGAAATATCGATGACTTTCACATGAGCATGGCCGTTCTTATCATAACTAACTTCACTTTTCATTTCTTGACCTTCGAAATCAAATGCTTTGAAATCAAATCTAAACTCTAGGTTTGAAGCGGAATCTTGCTGAGGTTGGCATACCATCGCAGTTTCATCTTCGGTTACGAAGCAAGCAACAAACACATTGATTTTTTCTTCAACCAAAGAGGCTCTCATGCTGTCAGCAGTTTGCTCAGAGCTTATTTGAGAGTTCTCTGCTGTGGTCTGTAGGCGACTGCTTTCGTCGTCAGTACCACTATTCATAGTTTCACCACATGCCATAAGTCCAAAAACTAGCAATATGCCTAGAATCTTCATAACAATCCCCAAAGTGAATAGCTTCAGTGCTATCAATAATAACGCTATCGTCATCATATTGGATCATTTGAAAATTTTTTTTAAGCACCTGATTTAAATGATATTAATTAAGATATTTTATTCACCCCCAACAAGTCAGCATAGCTATTTTTATGATAGCTTGCTAGCGCTATCATACTGAAATGCTTGGAGTTCAAAAATAGGTAGTGAAGCTAGCAGATGATCAAAAATATCAGCTTGAATCTTTTCGTATTCTTTCCATTTAGTAGTCTTCGTAAAAACATATAGCTCTATGGGAAGGCCTGTTTCTTTAGGTTCTAATTGCCTCACTAGAAAGGTAAAATTCTCCTTATGAATCATATCATTAGCTTTCAAAAAGTTTTCGATATAATTACGAAACAGACCAACATTGGTTAAATGCCGGCCATTTAATGGAACAGAGGAATCTTCACTTTGATCTTTACTTTGTCTAATATCAGGCAAGGTTGCTGCTAAATAAGGCTTCAAAGCGCTGACTTTGGAAAGCTTGTGCAAAAATTCGTCTTCGCAAAATCTAATGGTCTTTAAGTCAATCTTGATAGATCTTTTGATCCTTCTTCCTCCAGACTCTTGCATACCCCGCCAATTTTTAACTCCATTCGTTAGCAAGGCATAAGTTGGAATCGTAACAATAGTCTTGTCAAAGTTTCTTACCTTAACCGTAGTCAAGGAGATCTCCATCACATCACCATCTGCACCGAAACTTGGCATAAAGATCCAGTCACCAATGCGGATCATATCGTAAGAAGCAAGCTGAATACTGGCAACAAACCCTAAAATTGAATCCCTAAAAACCAACATTATCACTGCGGTTGCAGCACCCAAGCCAGTAAAGAAGGCCCATGGGGATTTATCAAGGATGATAGATATGACAATAATAACCGTAAAAAAGATCAGTATAGTTTTCACTACCTGCAAATAGCTTTTAATTGGACGTTTTCGCGAAATGGGGTATGAATTATAAATGTCCTCGACGCTTAATAAAATTGCATTAAGCCCATACACCGTCGTGAGAATGATATAAACCGTAACAATTGTTTGAATCACCCTTACAAGAACTGTACTTATTGCTACATCATCAAAGAGAAACAAGGGAGCACTCGAATAAATAATAACAGCTGGGGCAATGTGGGCAAATTTTCTGATAACTTTATGCTTTTTCAGCATTTCACCCCATTTTGGCTTTGCCTTTGTGAGCATTAAATCCAATAATCTGACCAAATATCTTCGGCTGATATAATCTGCAAACCAGCTAATGCCCAAAATCACCATTGCCATGATGCAGAAACTTAGGACCCAGCCCATTGGGTGAGACAAGTTCAATGCAACAAAAAATTCTAGGAGTGCTTCTAACATATAAGTTCCATTTTTAGATTCATCCAACTTTGCTAGAATATAATCTACAATACTTAATTACAAAACAATGAAAAAACTTAGTTTGATTTTCCTCTAGCATTTGCAAATTGTATTTGATATCGTGCTATCACATTAAAACACAGCGGTTTAATCTGCTGATTAGACGGGGAAAAAAGCAATGAGCGAGAGCCGAATCCGTATTGCCGTACAGAAATCTGGCCGACTATCGAAGCCCACCCTTGAACTCCTTAACCGCTGCGGGCTGAAAGCTGACACCTACCGTCGGGCTTTACTTTGTCCATGCGAGGATTTTCCCGTAGACCTACTGTTTGTTAGAGATGATGATATTCCCATGTATGTAAATGATGGAGCCTGTGATATTGGCATTGTTGGCCTTAACGAAGCCATTGAAAAGGCTCCTCGTGAAGAAAATAGAGTTAAGATCTTAGAACATCTGGGTTTTGGCCAATGCCGTTTAGCCATTGCTATTCCGGAAAAGGACAATTCTCGAGATTTTTCTTTCACATCGTTAAATGGGCTAAAGATTGCCAGCTCATATCCTGTGGTCCTTAAGCAGTTCTTAGAAAAAAACTCCATCATAGCCGAAGTGATTGAGATGCAAGGTTCAGTAGAGATTGCTCCCTACATGGGCATTGCTGATGCTATCTGCGACTTAGTCTCATCAGGCCAAACGCTAAAAGCCAACAAATTGCATGAAGTGGGCACTGTACTAAAGAGTCAAGCTGTCGTGATTGGCAGGTCAGGTGAGGATGACCGGGATAAGATAAACATTATCACCAAGCTCCTCAATCGGATGCTAGGAGTTAAGAATGCCTCTACAGCAAAATATATCATGATGAATGCCCCGAAATCTTCACTTAGCAAAATCAGCGAGCTTATTCCGGGAATGGAAATGCCGACGGTTATTCCTTTGTGTGGATCAAAAGATCAAGTAGCAGTTCATGCAGTCGCTCAAGAACCCATCTTCTGGGAAACCATTGAACGCTTAAAAGAAATGGGAGCTAGTTCCATCATCGTTTCTCCTATTGAAAAGATAATAGACTAAAGGGAAATATACCATGAAAGCTAAGCCTAATTCCTTCAATTTTCCCACTTTTTCTATTACTGACTGGTCCAAGCTAAATGCTACTGAAAAGGCGAAATTGCTGCTGCGTCCCGAGCCCGTCCCGGCTTTGGAACGAGATGCAATAATATCAGAGATTTTTTCAGATATAAGTAATTATGGAGATAAGGAGCTTATTCGGCTCACAGAAAAGTATGACAGGGTTACCCTTGAAGACTTGCGGGTGAGTGAAAATGAGCTTAAAGAAGCCTACCAAAGTATAGGTAAAACTGCTCTTGCTGCCATCAAACAAGCCATAGAACAAGTCGAACGTTTTCATCGTTTGGGCATCCCAAAAAACTACGAATTGGAAACCATGCCAGGAGTACACTGCTACAAAGTGTTTCGACCTATACCGAAAGTAGGTTTGTACGTACCTGGAGGAAAAACCCCACTTCCTTCTTCTGTCTGGATGCAGGCAGTTCCTGCAAGTATTGCTGGCTGTGAACAAAAGATTGTATGCACCCCTCCAGGCTCTAATGGAAAGCTTGATCCCCACGTTCTCGTGGCTGCAGATCTTTGCAAAGTCAAAGATATATTCAAGCTAGGGGGCGCTCAGGCAATTGCAGCAATGGCTTTGGGAACCAAAAGCATCCCTCAGGTTGACAAAATTTTTGGCCCAGGAAATGCTTGGGTCACAGCTGCAAAGATGAAAGTTAACCAAGGGAATTCAGGAGTGCTCTGTGACTTGCCAGCTGGCCCCTCAGAAGTCTTGGTAATTGCCGACGCAAATGCAGATCCAGAATTTGTTGCTTGGGACCTGCTATCACAAGCAGAGCATGGTTTTGATTCGCAAATAATTTTAATTTCCGATAAACAAGAGCTACTCAGTGCAGTGCATACCATTATCAAGAAGATTAGCCCAGACAGCAAAAGAGCTGAGGTGCTGGCCAATTCCCTCAACTACTTTCGTAGTATTTTGGTCGCAGACTTTAACACTGCAATGGACATTTCAAATCGCTATGCACCCGAACACCTGATATTAAACGTCGAAAATACCAGTGAGTTAAAACAACTTGTTAAAAATGCAGGTTCTGTATTTCTTGGACCTTGGACACCAGAATCGGTAGGTGATTATGCCAGTGGTACTAACCACGTCCTACCCACCAGTGGCTTTGCCCGCAGCTGTGGAGGCTTAGGTGTTGAGTCGTTTATGAAGCCTATCAGTTTTCAAGAAATTAGTAGTGCAGGCATAAGTAAACTTGGCCCCATTGTCGAAGAACTCGCAAACATCGAAGGCCTAGAAGCTCATAAAAAAGCAGTTTCAATAAGGTTATCTAAAAAGGGACTAACAAATGCAGCAAATAAACAGTGAACAAAGGATACTGCAATTTCCGGAACAACTGGTGAGAAAAGATCTTCAAGGCCTCTCTGCCTACTCAGCTGCCAAACCTCCCAATACTGTGACAAAAATTAAACTCAATGCGAATGAATCACCTTTTCCAGTGAACTTAAATAGCTTCCCTGAAGTTAATCGCTACCCAAAAGCAAGCAGTATTAACAGTATTCGCGCTAAACTTGCTCCTTACCTAGGGCTTAGAGAAGAGCAAATCTTTTTAAGCAGGGGCTCAGGAGAGGGCATTGACTTAATTTGCCGGATTTTTTGCGAAGCGAGGGAAGATGCTGTTGTGGTTTCTAGCCCAAGCTTCAGCCTATACGAGAATTATGCTCGCATTCAAGGTGCAGAGGTATTCAAGTACCAGACAGATGAATTAGATGACTTTTATATCTGCCCGAAGCAGCTCATAGCAAAGATGCCTACTCAGACTAAAATCATATTCTTGTGTTCTCCAAATAACCCAACAGGCCAGAGCATTAGGGAAGAAGACTTACTATTTTTGCTTGAGCATACTAAAGGCACTAGTATGGTGCTTGTTGATGAAGCTTACATCGAGTTTTCTAAGTATCCTAGTTTTAGCAGAATGCTCGATAAATTTCCGAACTTGATTGTTTTACGCACTTTTTCAAAGGCGTGGAGTCTTGCTGGATTACGGATGGGTTGTATCCTCGCACACCCTCAATTGATTATATTTCTCGATAAAATCAAGGCTCCTTATGCATTCAGTAGCCCCAGCCTTGATACCTTTGTAAACTATCTTGATCAAGACTGGGAAACCCGACTAAATGTCTTTATCACCCATAATAAACAGGAAAGAGAAGGCCTCTTAGAACGCTTGAATAAAATCCCAGTCATAGAAAAAGTATTCCCCAGTGATGCTAATTTTATTATGTGTAAGGTCAAGGATGCTCGGAAGATCGAAGAATCCTTGACTACAAAAGGAATTTTGGTAAGAGTCGTGAGCAACAGATATCTGAGGCTTACAATTGGAACCAAGGAAGAAAATCATATCTTGTGTGAAGCTCTCATTAGGCTTCGTTGAGGAACAGGTGATGGCCTATAAAAAACTGTTATTTATCGATCGTGATGGAACCATTGTCAAAGAACCTTTCGATGAACAAGTGGATAGCTTGGAAAAAATCTCATTGCTTCCTGAAGTCATTCCCAGCTTGAGAAAGCTTAAAATGGCTAATTATTCATTGATTATGGTTACCAATCAAGACGGTTTGGGAACCACAAGCTTCCCGCAAAAAGATTTTGATCTATGTCAAAATTTTATTCTTGAACTTCTTAGTTCCCAAGGAATCACTTTTGATGATGTTTTAATCTGCCCTCACAAACCTGAGGATGCTTGCAGTTGCCGCAAACCTGCGACCACCTTGGTTTCCTACTATTTAAGACTAGAAGGGGTTGATTGGTCCCAGTCTTATGTCATAGGTGATCGGGAAAGTGATTTACAGCTTGCTAAAAATATGGGGATCAAAGGCTTCATAATTGGAGATAATGGAACAAACTGGCATACCATTGCCCATCAAATTTTAAGTGCGCCTAGGCTTGCAAGATTAAGCCGCAAAACTACTGAGACCGATATCTCTCTGGAAGTAAACCTAGATAGCAAGGAACCAAGCTCCATCCAAACAGGGATTGGAATGCTTGATCATATGATTGAACAATTTGCCCGGCATAGTAGTATTTACCTTAATTTAAAAGCGCAAGGTGATCTCCATATCGACGATCATCATACTGTCGAGGATGTTGCTTTGGTTTTGGGCGAAGGTATCAAAAAAGCCCTCGGTGACAAAATCGGAATTGGACGCTATGGCTTTCTACTACCGATGGATGAAGCAGAAAGCCAAATTAGCATTGACTTGAGCGGCCGTAGCTACCTCAATTTTGAAGGGGCTCTCGGAACCCAAAATATTGGTCTCATGAATTGTGAAATGATCAAACACTTTTTCTACTCATTTTCCCAAGCATTAGGTGCCAGTATTCACATCCAGACCAAGGGTGAGAATACCCATCATATGGTCGAAAGCATTTTTAAAGGTCTTGGCAGAAGCTGTGAACAAGCTTTTGCAAAAAATGCAAGCGGACAGCTTCCATCAACGAAAGGGATTTTATGATTACTATTATCCCAACCGTTGGATCTAATTTAAATTCCATTTGCAGTGCACTTGATCGCCTTGCTCTAAAATGGCAAATAAGTGAGGAATCCAAGGTGATCACAGACTCGGAAAAGGTGATCCTACCTGGGGTTGGTCATGCTGAAACTGCCATGGAAAGACTACAATCAAAGGGATTAGATCAAACAGTACGCTCATTGAGTCAACTTACCTTAGGTATTTGCCTAGGAATGCAGCTGCTCTTCGAAGAGTCCGAAGAAGGTTCTATCCCTGTGCCTTGTCTTTCCCTTATTCCTGGGAAGGTAAAAAAAATTCCGTCCAAACCTGGAATAAGCTTGCCCCATATGGGGTGGAATCAGGTGCGAGCCGCTGCAGCTAGCTCATATTGGCAGGGGAACGATCTGGAAGATTATTATTACTTCGTCCATGGCTATTATTGCGAAAGTGGGCCTTGGGTGAAGGCAGTTACAGATTATGTAGAAGCAATTCCGGCGATAGTCGAGCACAAAAATTTTGTCGGCATTCAATTTCATCCGGAAAAATCGTCAAGAGCAGGACTAGAATTATTGAGGAGCTACCTATCATGAAAATATATCCTGCCATAGATCTATGGAAAGGACGCTGCGTTAGACTCTATAAAGGGGACTTTAATGAACAAAAAGAGTATGGCGATCCCCTTGAAAAAGCCATTGAATACCGACAGGCAGGAGCTGAATACCTGCACATAATTGACCTTGAAGGAGCTAAGTCAGGCACCAGAAGACAGGCTGAGCTAATAGAAAAAATAGTCCATGTCAGTGGACTCAAAGTTCAGGTGGGTGGAGGCATACGTAACGAGCAAGATGCTCTCAGCTACCTTGACCGGGGCGCAGACCGCATTATTCTCGGGAGCATGGCAGTTAAAGAACCAACAAAATGTAAAGCAATCATCGAGCGGCTTGGCTTCGAGCAAGTAACCATAGCCTTAGATTTTCGTGAAACTGATGAAGGGTATTGTGTTTCTACCGATGGCTGGCAAAGCCAGAGTCAAAGTAAGGTAGAAGATTTGATCAAGTTTTATCAAGAACTCGGTGACTGCCAATTCTTGTGCACCGACATAGGTAAAGATGGAACAATGGCGGGTGCAAACTGGAATTTTTACCAGAAAATGCTCGCGTATTTTCCAGGACTCAACATCCTGGTTTCAGGCGGAGTGCAATCTCTTACTGATGTAAGCAAGGGCAAAGGAATAGGAGCTTTTGGGATGATTTTAGGCAAAGCAATATATGAGCAGCGCTTCAGTCTAAAGGAGGCTCTAGCTTGTTAAGTAAAAGAATCATTCCATGTCTAGACGTAAAAAATGGTTTGGTGGTAAAGGGGATTAACTTTCGCCAGCACCGAGAGGTGGGAGGCATCCTTGACTTAGCTCGCTTTTATACTGATGAAGGTGCAGACGAGCTTGTTTTTTATGATATTACAGCAAGCGCTGAGGGGCGAAGAGTCACCACTGACTGGATATCCAAGCTTGCTAAAGTCCTTGATATCCCGTTTTGCGTAGCGGGAGGGATTCGCAGTGTGGAGGATGCTGCTGAGGTTTTAAGAGCTGGCGCTGATAAAATTTCAGTCAATAGCCCTGCTATTAAGGACCCAGATCTGATCAATCGCTTGGCAAAGGCCTTTGGTCGCCAATGTGTTGTGGTGGGTATCGATTCCCACTGGAGCGAAGATAATGGCTATGAAAGCTATCTTAACACTGGCATCCCTGAGCTCATGAGCAAGGCTGATAAATCAAGCTTCAGTTGGCTTGCTGAGGTCCAGGAACGAGGCGCTGGAGAGATTGTCTTGAACTGCATGGGTAGCGACGGTACCAGAAAGGGTTTTGATTGCCAGCAGCTATCAAAGGCTAGGTCTCAATGTGAAGTGCCTCTAATCGCTTCAGGAGGTGCGGGGTGTGCTGAGGACTTCTATGAAGTATTCACTAAAACTCAAGTTGATGGTGCCTTAGCAGCAAGTATTTTTCACAATAAAAGCCTAAGGATTAGTGCATTAAAACAGTACTTAACCACACGAGAAATCCCTATAAGGAAGGAAAGCAAATGGGAAGCCAAGCAATTGCAGAAATACAGATGCTAGACTGGGAAAAGCAGCAAGGTCTAATTCCAGCAATCATACAGGATGTGGAGACTTTACAGGTTTTAATGCTTGGCTATGTGAGTCAAGAATCCCTAGAAAAGACCATTAGCAGCGGCAAAGTATGCTTCTATAGTAGGTCTAGAAAAACTTTATGGACTAAAGGAGAAAGCTCCGGAAATACCCTTGAACTTACAGATATCGCTTTTGATTGCGATCAAGATGCTATCCTCATCAAAGCTAAGCCGAAAGGCCCTACATGCCACAAATTGACTACGTCTTGTTTTAGTTCATCACAAGAAGAAACACCTAAAGAAGGTCAAGTTAATTTTATAGCTGAGCTAGAAGAAATCATAAGCAAGAGAATTTCAGACAAAGCAGCGTCTTCTTATACCTACAAGCTTTACGAAAAGGGCACCAAGCGCATTGCTCAAAAAGTCGGTGAAGAAGGAGTTGAGGTAGCGCTATCTGCCCTTAGTCCTGATACTGACGAGCTGCTAAGCGAGTCTGCAGACCTACTCTATCACATGCTGGTACTCCTAAAATCTCGAGACTGTTCAATTGCTCAGGTATGTAAACGCCTTCAAGACAGAAACTCCGCTGACGCACGTTAACAAAATAAAGACTCTTGCTGTCATCCTTAAAGCCTTGCAAAGAAGTGTTTTGGGGATGACGGACAATCTGCCAAAAGTTTTCTATAATAGAGTCTGTAAACCCCTATAAAATTTCTACAGGAAAACAACATGAAGGCAGATGCAAGAAAACTGTGCACCATCACCATGATACTCTTACTGCTACTACTCCAAGCTTGCACCTTTCGAAGCCTCATTCTCAACTATACCGATACTTTTCTCATTTCAGAAATCGAATCCGCTCTTGAACCAATTTCAGATAAGCAGGAAGAGATCATAAAAAAACAAGTGAATATATTTTGGAAGAATATGCGCTGCATCTACATCAAAGATATGGAAAAGGATTTTGAGAAAATAAATACTATTATTACTACTGGAATAACTGAACAATCCATAGAGACACTTAAGCTCATCATCAAAAAATGGAGAAACACGCTTTTTACAAAATCTATTGATCTATTAGCAAAACTCAAACCTAGCTTAAAAGAAGCACAAATTTCTACGCTCAAGCGTAAGTTTGTTGAAAGAACTGATGAAATTAAAGAAACCCTAAACCTTGATCCTGACGAATACCAAGAAGTCCGCAAAGAAAAAATATTGGAAAATTTTGAAACATTCTATGGACAGGCAACTGAACAGCAGCAAACTCGCTTGTTTTTAATCTATGGACTAAACCGATCTAGAGAAGAAATCAGGCTAGAAAACCGCAAGTATTTTAACGATTTTTTCATCAATACCTTGGTAAATGCAAAAGGTAGCAAGGAGCTAAACAGCGGGTTTGCTGACTGGATAAATAATCCAGCTATTGCAATTCCACCTGCCAAGCGAGCAGCCTATTTACGCTTTAGGAATACTTGGTATCAAAGGCTTATTACTACAGATAGACTAATCACCAAGCAGCAACGACTGCACCTAATAAACTTTATAAGCGAGCTTAAACAGGACTTACTCAAACAAGTGCTCCCAACATCGGAATGTAAATCTTAAACTAAGTCTTCACAAAAAACCTTCGTTACCAATATCAAAACTGAAAAATTGTACGGTCATACCATTAGTAAAAAACAAGATAATAAATAAACTATAAGCAATATAATAAAATATTTTATACTAATTGATATTTCTATTTAATTACCTTAGATATTTTATCGGTTATTAAATTTATATAAAAGGTAATAAATATGAAGAAAATGATAAAAACGATAGCTTGGTCTTACCTCTGTGCTCAGCTTTCAATCACTGGTACGATTTTTGGAAAAAGCATTAAAAATAAATATGGTGTTACTAAGAATGGAAAAATTCCCCAAGGTCAGCTTGAAGAGATCGCTCAAGAAGTTATCCAAACAAAGAGCAATATGAGCCAGGCACATTACGAGGATCTTGTTGCATTTCCTTCACATGCACAATCTGAGGAAGAAAAACTCGCTATTCTTTCTGCTAGGGAAATATTTGTCATGGTTGATCGCAGTGGCTCCATGGGTTTAAAGGATGATAATCCAACGGGAAGAAGAACTTGGGGAAACTGGAACCGTTGGGATAGTGCTCGGGTTGCAGCTGAAAGTATTTCTGAGTTGGCTATTAGTTTAGATGCAGACAATAAAGTTGAGCTGATATTCTGGAGCGGTGGTGCATTCGGCCTAAAGACGAAAAAGAAAACCATGTCAAAAGTTAACGATATTTCAAAAATGTTTAAAAAACATGAACCCGATGGCGGCACGCCCCTAGCTGAAGCTTTGCAAGATGTGTATAAAACCAGACTGAAATCACTACTCAATAAATCTGAGCCCTTTACAGTTCTTATCTTGACAGACGGTGCTCCTGACAACGAACATGAGGTAAAAGACTTTTTTGCCAAAATTATCCGCGAAAATAATTTACAGCAGTCTGGTAGAGAAACACTTGCAGCTTTCAGTTTTATTAGAATGGGAGATGATCCAAGCGCAATTAAATTTCTTGAAAACCTTGATGATAACCTCCCAAAACAGTTAAATGTATCTGTGGACATCGTCGACACTAAAGAAGATAATTTTCTTTTTGGCACCGGTAAATTTGCAAATCATCAAGGTATCGGGCCTCTAGCGGTTTTTTGGGATGCTATCTTTGACTAAGCCTCTCCCTCATTTACGAGAAAAAGGTATAATGAAAAGCGTCGCAACTCATTGGAGACTATCATAATGCTTAAACTTATCTACCTTTCTCTTGTATGCATACTTGTGACATCTTGCTCTTTAGATTTCTCAGCACCTCTAGCTGGACCGCTACTACTGAATGCTCAGATTCGTCCAAAGGTAGCAAATGAAGTTATTGTTGCGATCACTAACGCAAATGTAGAACGGCATTTACGATCAAAATTCTTAGATATTTCTAAAGAGTTTTACTCTTCCTTATATTCAGTAGAGGGCTATGTAGGTGGCTCACTGCGCCTGGAGCCTTTCGGAAACCAAGTATGGACTCTAACCATCTGGAAAGATAAAGATGCCTTGGATCGCTTTGCCCTAGAACAACCGCACATGGCATCTATTTTTAGCAATAGTGAAGGTATCATAAAATCTCGTTCCACGAGTTTTGCCATGAAATCCAAGCTAGTACCCGAAGTTTGGGAAAAGGCAATAGCAACTCTCGAAAAAATCCCTGAGCAAAAAAATCCAGATTATTTCTGAGCTAAAGTTATGCTAAAAACCACCGAGCGAGCATGAGGGTGTGTCTGCTTACCAAGGGGACTCCTCCATGCGCTCCGCTTAGTCGGAGTGACGGTCGATGAAGAAAGTCGTCATCTTGACTTAACGAAATGGTGTATCGTCATCTCGACTGAGCGAAATGGTGTATCGTTATCTCGACTGAGCGAAATGGTGTATCGTCATCTCGACTTAACAAAGTGAATGGAGAGATCCTGTTCATCCAAGAAAGCTAGCCAAAATGCAGTACTATCACATAATCATAATAGCGTTTATATTTTCCCCGTTTAAACCAAGCTTCGCTACTACTTCTGATTTACCTATCAAAGGACGCTCAAGCTTTGACTATTTACTTGCAAGCCAAAATAAGAAAGATGAATCTAAACTCTCTGTTCCTTATCCATTTGAAAAACTCCTAGCACTGATAAAATCACAATCGAACATCAAGAGCGAAGCTCCCATCTCAGTATTGTTTGTTCCATTTGGCCGTTCTTTGCAAAGATTTGCAGCTGACCCAAATTTTTTTAGGTACCCAAGAATCTTAGCAACCGTCAACGCACAAACTCCCTTCACGGAGGAATAAATACCTCTCAGCCTTAGATCTAAGCTCTACGTAGCCTATGTTGAACCAAGTAATATGTTAGAAGTAATCAGCTATAACCCTCAGGATGCAAGATTTGAATTTCAAGTTGTCAAAAACTATAAAAAAGGCTCGGAACCTGAGCTTTATTACGCTCCAAGAAACCTTTGCACCTCATGTCATGAAGGTCAGATCCCTATTTTTCCATCCGAGCCATGGACTGAAACCAATGACAATAATGTGATAGGCAAAGCTATCATGGAAGCGCGTGGCAGTAAAAATTACTTTGGTTATCCTGTGATGGTCGAAGATATGAAGGGAAGAATTTTTTCTAAAGGAGCCATGCAGTTCGATTTTCGTATCCTCGAATCTGGTAAAATGTTTTTCGCCCATCAGGTCCAAAAAAAAATCTGTGGGGATGAACCGCAGTTTAGACTTCACTGCAGATCAGTGGGCCTCAAGATTGCTTTTGCCACACTATTTAATTATTGGCCAGGTAAGAACTGGAAACTGCTCAAAGAATATAGCAAAATCATGGACCAATACTATAAACGCGAGAAAATCATGAGTATTCCCCAGCCATTTCTGCTGGATCGTGATCCCTTTACCAATGAAAATGTGTTTGGTGACTCACATCATCCACCCGAGACGAAAATGCCATTTAAAGAAATGAGCAAAAATATAGCTCATCTCAAAAAAAATATTCAAAACCTTCCGGCCAAACACGACCCCCTTAAAACCAGAGTCCAAAAATCCAAGCTCATACGACAGTATTGTCAGCTACCTATTAAAATTAAACCAGTCCCATATCAAAAATACTGCAACACGGAATACTTTCTCAATATGTTTTCTATAGACGACACTATATTTATTTGGAATCTGTTTGGTGGGAAAAAGAATCTCAACTATGCTAAATTTTCCGAGGCCATTGATTCTATGGTAGCAGCGGCAAAAAAATCCCCTGATGCTGCATTAGCTCAAGAACATTTGCAAAGAGACCATGTTCTGCAAGAGTTTATCAGCATAGCAAAAAACAAAGCTAAGGCCAAAATATGCTGCCAAAAAAAAATTCCAGACCCACCTAAGCTTCTTCCGGGTGGAATAGGTCAATCAAGTATTTTTACACCTGAGTTGAAACTCTTATTTCGGTATTGCGGAAAGTGCCACAGCAGAAAGTCAATAGATTATCCGATTCAATTCCTTTACGGTGAAACTGAAAAAGATGTAAGAAAATCAATAAAAAGAAATCGCAATTTGATAATAGACTCTTTTTTGAGTAAAAGAGTTCCAATGCCACCAGTACTATCTGAAGAACATAAGCAATTGACACAAAAAGACCGTTCCGCAATCTTAAAGTATCTGCAGAACTAATGGTGATTAGTTTGTTGCTGCTTTAGGTGTGATTTCAATTGAGAGTCCAGTAGGGACGCTTGGAGCCGTTGCTGCAGGAGTTGGAGGATCTACAGGACCGACCGCATTAATCTCAACATCTGTGCAGTGACTATACACTGTGTTACTAATCGTCGGATTGTCTGGATCAAGGATTCCATACATTTTCTGCATAAGCCTCAAAGTACATTTTGTACAGTTTACATCAGCAGGAATCTCAACGGTGACCCGGTACACAGCATTGGGATCAACCCCGACTGTGTTACCCGCGTAGCCAGGCACATTTGGGCTATCTTTATCTAGCTTTTCATTTGCTGCAGGAAAAACCGTATCATCAAAAAAGTCATCCTGATTATGAAGGACCACATTCACTGGAGTTCCTGCATTTAGAGGATCGTTAACAGCATCTTGACTGATAAGATCGATAAGGTATTTAGATTGATGATTGATGGTTTCTACCCATACAACTTCAAAGGTTCCACCTGTCTTAATTACATGCTGTACGTTTCCAGGGGTATTCGCTGCATCATTGCTTCCACAAGGCACCATGCTTGCGGGATCTACTCCAGTCAAGATTGTCTTTGAATTGGTTACCTGGTTCCTAGGTTTCATGGTTGTATAATCCATGGGAGCATGCCCAAGTGCAGATTTTGCATTTAAGAAATAGAACGCCATGACCATTGGATAACTGATTAATTTATTCAAGGGAACAACCTCTTTATTAGGTTTTTCATAAAGAAAACCATTTTATGTAAACAAGTGTAAGGACCTACACCTGTTATTCTTATCGGAATCCGAACAAGCAAATTAAAGAATCGCAAATTACCGAAGGGTTTAAGGTCATTACATCCCTCAATTTCACTTTGAGAATTGGATTTCTTGCCCAGGGTTTTGAGTCATTTTGCTAATATATTTAGGGGATTTACCAGCCCAAAAAATAAATGCTAAGTCGGAAAACAGTTGATAATTAAGTAAAGCTTCTCCCACCCTTTCCGATGGGTACCTTAGAACCCTAATGGATGGAGTTGGGTCGCTATGAAAATTTCTTTAATAAAACGAATCATCCTGATTGCGATAATTCCATGTCTAGCTTTTGCAGGTATAATATCTTTCATCGCTTACCAAAATTCCCAAAACATCAGTAATCTGAAGCTCGCCCAAAAAGACTTAGTGGCAGTGGAAAAAATAAGCCACCTCGTATCTGCGACGCAAACAGAGAGAGGCTATTCAGCATTATTTATAAGTTCTGGTCGAACCTTGACCAAAAAGCTAAATGAACTGCGAGATACGACCAATGGCAAGTTGGCAGATCTTACCAGTTACTATGAAGAAAATAAGGAATCTTTGCCAAGATTTTCTGCGATTTACCAACTGTCAGACAACATTAAAAGGACTCGTAGTAAGGTTGACACCTCGGGAACAAAAGAAGGTATCATTGCCGATTATTCGGAAATCGTCAGAAGCTTTATAGCACTAGAAACTATCGATATATCGGGCATTCCTGCTGCTGTCATGTCCCGTCTGAGAAATTATATTGCTCTGGGCGAAACAGGAGAAGCCATGGGCTTGCTTAGGGCTAGGCTTTCTTCAATCCTTAAAAATGATCTCCCTTATAGTAATGAACAATTTAATGCGATTCTTGGCCTGAAAGGCACTGTCTCGGCAAATTTTTCATCAAATTCAATAAAAGCATTTCCACAAACCTTCGAAAAATTGAAAGCTCTAGAAAATTCTAGCCAATGGAAAAAAGTTGATAATGTTTTCCAAAATGTCATCGTGCTCTCCAATGAAGGAGGATTCGGTGAAGATGGAGAGGCTTTTTTTGGCACCATTAGTCAAGCAATAAAAAACCTTAAAGGTATATCAGAAGAAGAAATTATAATAATCAAGCAAGCCATAACAACGAATACTGCTGCTAGTCAAAGATCCTTAATTATTATGATAGTTACTATGGCAGTATTCTTTTTGGGAGTGGGTTTGTTAATCTATTACCTGACCGTGAAGATAAAGCAAGATCTTTTAGGCATGCTAGCGAGTTTTGAGTCATTGTCTAACGACCTTTTAAGCACATCTACTGCCCTTAATCAGGCAAGCAAGGAAATGAATCTTTCTTCAATATCACAGTCAAGTTCCATAGAAGAAACCGCTGCTTCTGTTGAAGAAATTGCCGCTATGACTAAGAATAATTTGGAGCGGGCAAGAGAATCAACGGAGAGTTCTAAAACAGTCTCTAATCTCGCAGAAGAAAGTACGTCTACTATGACGAATCTAATCAACTCGATTGAAAAGATAGAGGAAAGCAATCAGCAAGTCCAAAATATTTCTAAGTTGATTTCTGGAATTAGTGATAAAACCGATATGATTGATGAAATTGTTCTCCAGACCAAGCTACTATCCTTTAACGCTTCAGTTGAAGCTGAAAGAGCAGGGGAATACGGCAGAGGTTTTTCAGTGGTAGCTTCAGAGGTAGGCAAGCTTGCCCAAATCAGTGGGAAGTCTGCTATTGAAATTTCAGCTATCGTGAATGAAGCGGTTAAAGAATCTAATTCAATAGCTGATGTAAACTCAAAAAGGGTTACTTCTAGTTCGCAATTAGTTAGAGAATACTCTAAAACATTAGTTGAAATTCTCGAGTCCGCAAAATCACTTAATGAAAAATCAGAAGAAGTTCTCAATGCTTCTAACGAACAAAGCACTGGACTCAATCAAATCAACGAGGCAATCCAGCAGCTTGACCAAGTCAACCAAAAGAACAAAGCTTCTGCGGATGAAACTGCAGCTACAAGTGTCCTTATCCAAGAAAAAGCTCACAATTTGGATAACACTGTCATGATTATGCGCCAGCTATTAGGTCGAGACAGATCGGCCCATGAAGAAAACCCTGATGTATATCAAAACAGTGATCTATCTGGTACAGAATACAAACAAGCTTCTTGATAAGAATTTTTACAGTGCTATCTAAGTTTCGACCATCTACCAAAAGAGTGGTCCTTTTTCCTTTCTTTTTAAGATATACCTAAGTAAACCATAACTACAGTATTGTCTTTCCCGGAACTAAGAGGAAAATATGAACAATCTAAAAACATCTATAGTATTGTATATCTTTTATCTATCTACTGATTTCAGCTCAAGTTATGCACATCCCATTCTTACAGCTTCACAAAACCATTACAGAAGCAATACTAATCACTATTATCAAGAAAAATTAAAAAGAGAAAGGCGCGACAAATCTAGACGTACTGGATTGCAACAAAAAAGAAAAAGTGGACGAAAATCCATGCTAGCTAGCATGAATCTGGAAGAAAAAGAAAATTTTTTGCAGATGGAATCAAGGTCAAGAATTAAAGGAAAACTCAATAACGAGCTGGACATGATAACACGAAAATTCCTAAAAAGAATTGAGTCCCTTTGGCTAAATAGGTATCTCCCAGAAGTCAGCAATATGGTCAAAAATGAGAAAGATGAAGCCTACCTAAATCCTGAAAACTTAGATGATTTAAAGAATAAAAATAATTCAAAATCTTGGATTGATAGCTTGGACCAACTTGTGGAAAAATACTACTATCTCATCGATGAAGAACTTGAAGAAATCGCTTACGAAATTGATAGGCTTTCTTGGGACATAGATGATTCTATGATCGTAGACTATATCGAAAACCAAAAAGAAAAATGTTTAAAGGAATTCAAGCAACTATCCCACGAACTAAGGAACAAATCTGGGCTGGTGCATTAATATACAAAAAAGAAATAGAACAAGTTGTGATTGATCTTATTAAAATAGAAGAGCTTAGAAGAAAAGATCTGATAAAAATTAAAAAAGGTCACTACCGAATGGATGAATATCGATGGAAAAAAAATTGGTTTGGGAAGTCAAAATACCGCTATAGATGAAATCAAAAAAGGTCCTCTAGGCTGCATGCAAGCTTGCATCAAGAACAAACTCTCTCCATATTTTTTGATCCTGATCGTTGAGATCAAAAATGGTTATCCCCATAACTGACTTTATGTCCATATCTTCACCAAGGTTTGACTTGTATTTTTGGAAGCCTTGGGAATAACCTTTGACAATACGGACAATTCGCCCAAGAGCATACATGGACTTTTTAAGAGTGTTTACCTCGGGGTCAAGTGTAATCTCCAAAATGGTATTTTTGTTAAATGGGACAACATCATAACATGCAACCAAGACCCCGGAGTGAGAAATATTTAAAGTATGGAACTGGTAGACCTCAGGGCTACCAAAGGTTTTAATCTGAAGTGCTAGTCTCTCATCAACTCGCTTCGAGCGACTTATTTTCTTTTCTAAATCCAACACATCTTCCTCCGATCCTTCTAGGCCTCCCCCTCTTCGTCAGAATTCAGTAACTATATGAAGAGTTTTTTGAAAAAAAAAATTATAATCGTAATATTAGATGATTATATTTTTGATTGGATTCCTTGCTCTGGATCACTTGCTTTGAAGAGCACAAATTCCACCAATCCATAAACCAAGAAAGGTACCATCATGCCTGGAAGTGCTTCAGAGACAAAAGGTGACCAACCTAGGATCCTCCAAACAAGTGCTACCCCAATACCTGAAGGGATCATTATCAGAGCAGTTGCGGGCCTGATGGGCCAGGACAGAGACTGAATCACCATCAGCGGTCCCATAGCCGAGGCCAGCGCACACCAGGAAAAAATAACAAGGGCGAAAACAGTTTCATTGGCGTTGAGGGCTACAATTAGCGATACCCCGGTCATCAAGATGGTTCCTAACTTGGCATATTTTAACTTCTGCAAAGACCCGCCAAACAAATCGTGACTCAAAGCTGCCGAGCAAGAAATAATTTGCGAGTCAGCAGTGGACATAGTGGCAGCAAAAATCCCAGCTAAGATAAGCCCTACCAAAAAACCTGGTAAGTATTCCTGCGCTAGCATAGGTAAAGCTAGTTCGGCGTCAAAGGCTTCAATACTAGGAAGCAAGACTCGGCAGCATGGTCCTGCGGTCGTAGCTAAAAAAATAAAAACAACATAGTAAGAGAAAAAATAACGTCGAGTGAGCCTTATTGCTTTGCTTGACTCCACAACCATGGCCCTTACCATGATATGGGGCTGACCTAGGACACCCAAGCCTACTGCAAGCCAACCAAAGAAAAACCCGAAGGTGTTTAGCTTGCTACCAATTTGCATAGTAGCGAGACTAGGATCCATGCTTTTTAGCTGTGCAAGGAGGTTCAGAGGGCCCCCAATTTCCCATATACAAACACCTATCTGCAAGCAAATCGCAAAGATCATCAGCAAAGATTGTGCTGCATCAGTCCAAATTGAAGCTCTAATTCCACCTGCAAGGCAGTAAAGAAGAACTACCAAAGCACCTAGCACCGCCCCTACAGCGTAATCCCAGGAAAACAGCACATGCAAGGCTTTGCTGCCAGCACTTAATTGGGCTGCAGCATAGGTGCCCAAAAATACTAACAGAAGCAGGGCAAGAACTCTTCTCACCACCACCGACTCACCACTAGAAAAACTTGCTAAAAATTGAGGTATGGTCTGAGCTTTAATCTTCCCAGACTTTTCGCGAAATGCTTGAAAGCAGGTGCGCCAAACAATAAACTGCCCTAGCACCAAGCCCAAGCCTATCCAGTAACCACTCACTCCATTTAAGTAAGTCACTCCAATGAGGCCTATGAACATAAAGCCACTGCATGTGGTGGATACTGCAGATAAGGCTGCCATCCATGCTGGGACTTTGCGGCTAGCGAGTAGGTAGTCCTGAGAGGTCTGCTTCGCTTGCCGACTAGAGGCAATCCCTATCACAAGCATTATCAACAAACATAAGACAAAGCTTACAATCATGGAAAGGTGCATAGTAACCACCGTATTTTTTATAAACTTATGGGTGCTAGACTAACAGACTGCCAAGTTCAGCTCAAGGTCAAGGTCATGCCCAGTCCCGAGGGACGTTAAGGCAGCATCCCACATCAACATAAAAACCTTGGAATCAGGACTTATTCTTCAAATGACAATTCTTGAAAGATTTCCCACTTCCACAAGGACAGGGTTCCCCCTTTTTGAGTTTACGCATATGGTTCCCATCATTCAAAAACTCTCCAGAATGATAAAGCCATCTACCATTTTCAAACAAAAATAAACTGCGTTCATGCAGCGTTTCTAGCCTGTCTTCATAAATTAGACTGGCCTTAAATTCCACCTCACCTTCGTCTTCATCATGATCCCATTCAATTAATTCAAGTGATACCCACTTATTGGGTTCATCACTTCCTAGATCCTCAGGTAAGGTTTCAGGATGCCAGGTATCTTCAAGGTATTTGATAGCATTTTCACAAAATGCCGTATAACGACTACGCATGAGATTCTGTGGTTCTACAGCCTGCTTACTTCCTTCGATATAGGGTAAACAGCACTCGCCGTAAGGTGATTGAGATCCGCAGGGACAAACTTTTTCTTTCATTAAAATACTCTTTAAAATCTTTTCGCATTCACGCTTATAAATTGTGGGAAAAACTTGTTGATGGGTTCGTCGGTATCATATTCATCCTCATACAAATCAATAATGCTAAAACCAGAACGCAGGAGGCTCCCCAGCTGATCCGTCAGGCTATGACTATACTCAAGGGGACATTCAGGCCGCATAAATCTTTTTTTCTCAGTTTCATCAAGACTATTTAGATCAGAATATGGAAGTGGATACTTCATAATAAATTCGCCTAGATTAGCTTTCTCGAAGTCAAAGCAATAAACTTCAGGTTTATTGAAACCAAACAGCAGGTTTCCTCCTGACTTACAAACCCGAGCACACTCACTCCAAACCGGTTTTAAATCTGGAAAAAAACAATTAGACACTGGGTTGATAATTAGATCAAAGGTCTGGTCTGCAAGCATATCCATTTTATCTGCCGATCCCTGGATCAGCTCTAAGTCCAGGCCTTCACGGTCAGCAACTTTTTGATCTTGGCCAAGCTGCTTAGCTGATAAATCCAAAACCGTCACCTGAGCACCAGCTGCTGCCAGTATTGGTGCTTGTTGACCACCGCCAGATGCCAAGGCTAAGATGCGCTTACCTCGCACATCAGATAGCCAGTTATCAGGAATCTTTTTTTTAGGTGTGAGTACTATGTTTATGTTCCCTTGCCTTGCTTCTTCGATCTGCTGGCTGCTTACTGGCACAGTCCAACGATTTTCTGCCAAGACTGAAAGATCCCATGCCCGTTGATTATATGTTTTTATTTGCGCCACATCCTGTGCACTGGGAAGCACTTCATTTTCCATCAAGCTAACCCTATATGTTTGTTAAAGATACCAATATCTTAGCCACATCGGCTGCAATGGAGACCTCTCCCCATAAGCATTTAAGATCCCTCGACTTTGCTCGGGATCACCCAGGTTTATGGTCATACTGAGAGCAAAAAGTGGGATGCCCATACGTCCATACGTCCATACGTCCATACGTCCATACGTCCATACGTCCATACGTCCATACGTCCATACGTCCATACGTCCATACGTCCATACGTCCATACATACGCTCTGCAAGAATCGTAAGATTTCCTATGAGTTGCAAGTAAAAAAACCATCTCATTAGCCATTGCCGCAACTGGCCATCATATTCTATGGGCGGGCATACCATAATTACTTTTGGCCAAGAAAACAGCAAGAAACATAAACCCTTATTTTCTCTATCTAAATTAAACTCTCAAATTTAATTTCTAAAGCAATTGGAAAAAACACCGATTTCGAATATTATTGATATTGATAGTTATTATCATTATCATATTTGAAGGAGATTTATATGAAACCAATTAAATCAATAGATTATCAAATATTTTTCAAACTTCTTAAGCTGAACTGTGACTTAGGTAGCAATGCAAATAAGGTATTTAGGTACAGAACCTGTAAAAGTAACGAAAAAAAACGATCCACTTAAATTGAACAAAAAATCTTATTGGAGCAATTTTTAAAATGTTAGTATTTCCCATCCTTTTCTTTCATATCACATCCTGTTTAGTTTGCGTTGCCCCCAAAAGCAACTACGATCAAATCAGTGTTGGTATGCGTCTGTTATTTAGACTTACCATTTTGACAAGCATTATATTTTCTATCTTGAATTTCTTTAAGAGCAATACAGAAACAGCACTATTTTTAAGCTTTATTAGTGTCTGTGTCATTGCTGCTGATGAAATTTGCATGCAAAGAATTTTTTTAAGGGAACATTGTTTATTGGTACAAGCCTTCACTTATTCTTTGTCTTCAACAGCATTAATAATATTCGTATCTTTAAGTTAAAATTGCTCACAGTTTGCAATCGCAATAGCAAACCTCCAAGGCCAAAAAGATGCTAAGACTTGATAGCTATAATATTGAAGCTAGTCATAAATTCACCTTTTTTGAAATTAAAAATATCCAACTTATCAAATCCAATTTCCAATAAGGCTTTATACTGGCAAGACGAAGATTAAGCTCCCATTAACACCTACTTTCCATGTATAATCATGAAACCGCAAAAGATATGATGTAAAAACAGAAAAAACCGCCATATAATATATATGTAATATCAACCTGTTATGATTAATTGATGGATGGAGTTGACTACTTTCGATTTTCATCCTTACCCGATCAACTCAGGGCTATATTTCTACGAATCTCAGGTACCTGGAAACACAGACATGGTTTGATTCTGTACTGGGTAGTATTCTCAATGGCCATGAATGAGGGTAAAAACACGATAAAAGGACTTGCTGATAACACTCCAAAGGCTATTTGCAAAAATCGGATAAGAGGAGGCGGATTGCTAGATTAAGTGCAGAAGAAAAAATTCCATCGCTTCGGAAGGCGGATTTAGTTTAGTCTATGAGGCTAATCTGCTTGCAAGAAAGGGGTATTTATGTCTGCCAATCTCACTTATGAGCAAAGGTATGAG